>NZ_QRGP01000001.1:1231497-1539371 GCF_003367235.1 Sphingorhabdus pulchriflava | reverse complement strand
CTTCGGCTGCCGAAAGGCGAATGGCCATGTTGCAGCCATATAGCGAGAGGCAATCGCTTTTGCTCGGCGTCGGTCGGTCGCCCAAACCGTCGAGGCGACTGACGGCGTCATCAAAACCGATTGGCTGGCTTTGAGCGCCATCAGCAACCAATACCCCTGTTGCGCCTACCACCTTTGGCTGTTCGGTGAGCAAGGTCTCGAGTCGGGCAAGAAAATCATGCGCGGGAACAAAATCATCGTCGAAAAAGGCGACGACATCGGTGCTGTCACCGAGATGATCCAATGCGGCGTTGCGTTGCCGGCATAGCCCTCGGCGTGCGACCAGCGCTTCGAGGTTGGCGCAGGCCCCATCCAGTCCGACAATGTCATCCGGCGATGCCCCAACCACCAGCACGCCATCGGGCGGCCGCGATTGTTCGCCCAAGCGTGAAACGACTCGCCTGACGATATCAGGGCGCCCGGTGGTGGCGATGACGGCATGGATTCGCATTACACTACCTTCAGCTTGCTTGGGCCTTAGCTGTGACTGTCGGTCACGCAGTTCAGCCATGCTTGCGGTTAACAGCCGTAATCTAGCGCATCAGGTGCAACGGAGTTAGGAAGCATTGGATTCAACCCGATAGGGTTACCCGCCGGTTCTGAATGCGCTGTATTGGTCGCTGATTTGGGGAAGACCCGGTGGAGGCCTAATGCAGCTTTGCTTCCATTTCGATCTTGTCCGCCAGCTTGCGGAACAGATCGGGCAGCTCTTTTTGAATTTCGAGAATGGAATACATGTTTATTGTCGCACCCAGCATTGCCAGCCCTATCGTCTCGGGCGGAAAGCCAAGATCAACGAATCGCCGGTATCCCTTCAGGAACTCCTCCGACACCGCCTGAAACTCACGGAAGTGGGGTGACTCATGATCAATGAGCGGCTCTACGGAGTCGTCCAGAAACCAGAAAAGTCTGTCTTTTCGATCAGTCATATACGATGTCGACACATTGCCCGGCAAACCCCCGACCCAGACGGAACGTAGTTGCAATCAGAGTCTCTTAAGAGTTCTGCGCGCCATGAACAGGGCGGTAACCCATCGTTTCCGCGTGTGGCGCAAACGGGCATTGTCAGGGGGTAGTTTTGTTTCAAGTGGGTAGAATTTCATATTTAGGCGGTAGCGGCCAGCGCATATGGGCCAACGGTGCCAAATATCAGGTGAAGGCAGAAGTTTTGCACAGGACGGTTGCGTTGCTACGGCTCTGTCCAGTTGCCAAATGGTCGGCTAGTCGCAAGGCGAGGGCGAGGAACATCCATGTCGGATTTGCATGCCCCCCGGTCGGACATACTGACCCTCCGGCAATGTAGAGATTGTTGGTACCGAACACACGGCAGTTGCTGTCAACCACGCCGTTTTCGGGATCATTTGCCATTCTCGTTGTTCCCATCATATGGGCGAGGTCGACCGGATCGGGCAAAGGACAATTGTCATCGCTTGCCCAGTCGGCCAGGTCGGGCGCTGCATAACCCGCCGCCCCAAAGGCGCGATTAAGGCGAACGGCAAGAGTCCTGATAGTTCGAGCTTCGATTGCGCCGGTACGCCAATGTGCTGCTGCACGTCTGATGCCCAGCGGGTCCAGTTTCTCGGCGAGCATAATCCGATTATCTCGGTTGGGGGCGGTCTCAGTGATTGCCTCGATACCAAGACCCGTCAACTTGTGCGGGATACCGCCACTGGCAAATTCATCAGCTACCAAATTGGGTGCAAACCGGATTGCTGACCCGACGATCATGTCCTTCGACCATTGCGGAATGTGCGGCGACGTTAGCATCCTCGTTCCCATACCTCGCGCTATGAATCCAATCCCCTTCATAACTGCCACCACATCGTGAAATTTGGCGCCGCTCTGGCGGCGCAGCAGTCGCTTGAGCGCGTCGAAAGGGTCGTCAACCGCCCGCAACGGCGCAAAATAGATAGCTGCATTGAGCAATCCATCCTGCTCCTGAACTTCGGGTGAAAGCGTGAGGCCGTGCATAAACATATGCGAGCGACCCGTGTGGCTCTGCCCATAAAATCCAAATGTGCGGGCAAGTTGCACAATATTTTTTGAACCCTTTACCTCACCCAATCTTATCCCTGCGTGATCAATCAGATAGCGTCCGACCAGATCGTGATGGTTGCCAATTCCGCCCGGTTCGACGTCGTTCGAAACAAGCATCAACCGCGCATTTTCGATAGCACCCGCTGCAAGCACGACGCGGCGCGGCTTAATGATTACCGATGCGCCAGAAAGACTGGCAACTTCCAGTTCATTGGCAATTTGCGAAACCGGATCGAATCCCAGCCTGGTCACGGTCGCATCGAGCAGGACCCGCACCTTGGGTGGCAGCCCGGGCGCGAAGTCGCGACCAAAACGCATGACATCCAGGCGGTCCGTTCTCGAACGTGCGAACTGCCAATAGCAGGAGCGTAAGCCCGCCTCCGAAAAGCGCGGCTCCGGGGCAGCAGGGCAAAGCCCCAGCAGTTCACGCGCTTGATCGAGAGAGGCGTTCAGTTCCTCGCGCCCGATCGGCCAACCCGAATCCGGAATCCAATCGCGTTTGGCAAAGTCGATTTTATCAAATGGCGCGACCTTTCCGGCCCAGGCTTGGGTCGATCCACCCAGCCCGCGGCAACGCACGCCATAGGCCTGACGCTGGGCATTCCAAAGCAGTGCTTGGCCGCCGTGAAAGCCAGTTCGGTGTGCGGCCAAGTCGGGATGCTGCATGTCGTCGGCCGCTAGAACCTCGTTGAGCGCCTCATGCGCTTGATCCTGCTGCTCAAGCCCGCTTTCGAGCAGCAACACATCGATTCCCTTGCGAGCGCAGCGGTCAGCGATAGCGAGGCCAACGGGACCTCCACCGACTATCACAAGATCGGCTTCGATTGTCGCGCCGCCGTCCCGGCCCGAAAGCCGTGTCACCGTCATGGCCTGCCTATGCACCCTTGAGTCTGGCGATAATGCCGTAGGCTGTTCTCGCTTGGGCGTTTGGCGTCCAAAGATTCTTCGCCAATGTGCGCGCAACTATCGTCGACCAGCCAGGATTGATCGTAATACGGCAAGTGCGCCGCATGATATCCAGCGTGCGCGTGCAAGAATGTTCGTCATAGCTGATGTGACGTCTGGCCCAGGCCCACGGGTTCATCGCGGGGTGCGCGGTTCGCTGATTGAGGATCGGATCCCAGTTCGTGTAGACATGCTTGGAATTGTCATAAATCCGATGCACACCCGGACGTTGGGCAAACGCCTCGGCCTCGGCCTCGGTTTCGAAACTGACGGTCATTGTTGCTGCATTGTCCGGATCATTATGAGGCGATATCCGGAATTCTCCGGAGTCTCGCAAAACCTGCTCGATTGCCTTCCGGTTGCGCTTGATCCGCTTGATACTGCGCGACAACCTAGAAAGCTGCACGTCAAGCATCGCCCCTTGGACCTCGGTTACCCGCGAGTGGGATGCAAGGAATGCGGGGGTGTTACCTGCCTCATAGCCGTCACGGGCCCAAATCCCCAGATCGTGAAAATTCATTAGCCTCGAAAAAAGCGCCGGATCGTCGGTCACAACTGCACCGCCCTCTCCAATCGTCATATTCTTGTAGTGGTTGAAACTGTACACTCCCACTTTGCCAAAGGAGCCGCACTTGCGGCCTTTATACTCGACCCCAACTGCCTGGCAGGCATCCTCTACCACCATCAGCGAATGTCGCCGGGCGATGTCCATGATCGCGTCCATGTTGCAGGGCGCGTTGACCATGTGGACGGGAATAATCGCTTTGGTGTTTGGGGTTATCTTGCGTTCAAGATCGACTGGATCGATCGTCAGCGTCTCGTCGATGTCGGCCAATACGGGCACTGCACCTGCAAGCGCCGGGGCCGCCGCGGTGGCAATCCAAGTGTAGGCTGGAACAATCACTTCATCGCCCGGGCCGACCCCGATCGCCGTCATCGCAGCGTGCAATCCCACAGTACCGCTGGTCAGTGCCAATGCGTGGCTTGATCCCATGTGTTCGGCAAAATGTCGCTCGAATCCGGTTGTTAACTGGTATGGCCCCTCGTGGCGGAGCAGGTTTTTGCCGCGCAACGCCTTGCCAACTGCAAGCCACTCTCTGAAACCTGGTTTGCTCATCGTCCTTGTCGCAGCCTTCCTGATCCAATTGCCCTAGCTCGTCCGTCGGTATGTGCTTGAGATTGCTTGCGAACGGTTTGTTGCTGAATCGAGCATAGCCGTCCCGGCAAGGAAATTGGGCAGCCGATGAGTATATTAGACCGATTGGACGGGCACTGCGTGACTAGCCATGGCAAAGCGGCAGTATTACCCCTTCAGCATAATAACCCTGTTATCGGGCCTGAGCTTCCTAGATACGTTCCAGATTCGCCAACAGTTTGCGCGCCGCTTTTTCCAGTAGCGCAACATCGCGGGGAACTTCACCCAACATGGCGATTCTGCCGTCGGGCAAACGGCGGGCGATTAACAGGGCGAATTCGTCCCCCTCGTTCGAAAGAGCTTCCCAAGTTTGCATCGTAATGTTCCGCAACTTGCGGGCTACCGCAGGGCGGGCTTCATTGCGCGCGCTATCGGCTCCGGCGCGATCTCCACTATTGCGGATCAAACGTTCCAGAGCGACCATGGCTTTCACGCCGCCATCGAAAGTGGCCAGGAAATCGGAAAAAGTCCCGACCGGCAGGTTTTTGCGCCGGCCATAAGCGATCGCGGCGGCAAATTCGGTGACGCGCGCTTTGTCATAGTCTGCGCCGAAGACCAGCTTTATGATCGGCGTATAGGGCGCTCGATCCTGAATTGTCAGTCCGGCCTCTTCGATTAGCCGCGCATAGGCCTCAGGCTGGTGATCTGCATAAAATGTGAGATCGTAAGTTGGCCCCAGAGCGGTATAAAGTGCCTTGCGGGTGCGCGCGTTCATCACGCCATAATCAGACGCGAAGGCCCGTGCCTCGGCAAGCAAATGCGCCAGGTCCGCCGCCCCGGCAACGCCCGAACTCGGCTGTGCGAAATTGTCCAAAGCAGCTAGCTTTGGCGTGTTTTTGCCCATCACAAAGACAGGGGTGGGCGACCGCGTTGGCTCTGTGGCAGGATTATTGCCTTGTGCAGGTGACTTTATGATGCTCCATTCCGTCGCGTTTCCGATATCAGTTGCGCGACTGGGTTCGGCCCGAGCCGCGGTCAGCTCGAAACCAGAAATTCGCGGGCCGACATCGATTTTTTTGACCACCGGTTCTGGTGGCACCACATTGCAAAGCAAAAGGACATTTTGTTCAGACTCTATGGCGCTCTCTCCTCCCGACTCTGTGGGGCAGATCAGTGCGTTGTCGAGGAGCAGAATGTCGTCGTTCGCTCGTTCCTGTTCCATTTTATCCCTGTCTCCTGACCCGGATCAGCGCTATTCACGCAGATGTGGAATTCTCAGTATGTCGAGCGGATTTGCAGGACTCAATTGGAAATCGGGCTTAACTCATTCGTCTACCGACCTGCTGATGCCGTGAACAAACTGTCGAATTTCGGATCAGCGGTTTGCCTGCGGTTACCGATGTATTGAACGATTTTTTGAATTTTGTTGGACTATTAGTTTGGCCCCGTATGCACGTTAAATGTGAGGTGCCGGCCCTTTCGGGTAAAGATAGCACGTTGAACAGACTGTTCCGACTTCTACCTAGCGCTATTGCTGCAAAGATCATGATCGCGCTAACGCATTTTAAGCAGCTTCCGCGCTGTCGAAATGCAATAAACCCAGTTCGAGTGCCAAAGTCACCATATGCGTGCGATTTCTTGCCCGCAATTTCAATCTGACATTTTCGATGTGACGCTCAACCGTGCGGGGCGCTATTGCGATTTCCTGCGCCGTCTCTTTAGCTGACAACCCCTGCGATACTAATTCCAAAACCTGTTGTTCCCGGGCAGTAAGGGCCGGGACTCCGCTTTGCGGATCGATGTGCAACACAGTATTATCCTCTTCGTCATCGAAACTGACGCGACCAGTAAAACCGTTTGCAACCCAAATGTTTTCAGCTTGCAGCTCTAAATTCAGTTCAGGCAAATCCCCGAACGGGCGCTGCTTCTATCTTGCCCTCTGTTGCGTGTGAAATTGACGATAAATTTTGCCCCGTCAACCTCACCTCATCATCTAGCATATATCCTAAGTTAAACCCAATTGTAAAATTCACTCAGTGAATTTACCCACATGTTTCCCTCAATGGCAAAGCACCTGCGAAATCCATGCAATAGCCAGCAATTCCTCCGTTGTTTAGGCTAGCCAGCGTACCCCAAAAACAAAAAAAACGGGCCGCGCCAGCAAAGGGAATGTAAAATGCTCAGGCTTAGCGGTCAAACAGCCAATCCGGCTGCACGTCATACACAAACAACCCTGAAATTTCGCAAAGGCGAGATCATCTACGCTCAGGGAGACCCTGCAAGCGACTGGTATCAAGTGGTTTCCGGCACGGTGCGAACATGTTTTCTGTATCGCGACGGGCATCGGCAGTTGACTGGTTTCTATTATGGCGGCGACGTATTCGGCATTGAAGCAGAAAAGTTTCGCTCCTCTGCCGAGGCTGTGACTCCTGTGACATTAACCCGGAGAAGCAAGGCGATAGGTTTTGCAATTCCGGCAGAGCAAATTCCCGAAGCGAGCAGCATTCTGCAAAGCGCTTTGAACCACGCACAATCCTGTATTTCGCTTCTCGGGCGGAGAACCGCGAACGAGCGTGTGGCGGCTTTCCTTTTGGCGACTGCTTGGCGCATCGGTGGTCGCGACTCACTGAACCTGCCGATGACGCGCGCCGACATCGCCGACCATCTGGGTTTGACTATCCATACGGTAAGCCGCACCTTGTCCGAACTGGCGCGACGCGAGATCATAAACCTCAACGGGCCGCAGTCGATTACGATCTGCAACCCGCAGCTGCTGCGATTGCTTGCCGATGGAGAGGGCCGAGACTCGTCACACGAGCAAAAGGACCAGATAGGCGCTTTGGACTGTCCGACTTTGGCTATGGCTCCCGCAACAGCTTTTGGGAGATAAGCAGTGACCCGCACATTTTCAGGACGCAGCATTCGCGCTGCTTTGGGTTGTGCCGTATCGGTGACAGCGATTACGATACCCACAAAGGCCGTGGCGTTTGATCTGGACGGAGATGCGGAAAGCCCGGGTGATGTTGTTTCCGAGCCAAGCGTCGCCGAGCAATTGAAACTGATGCGGGCAGAGATCAGCGCGCAGCGCGAAATGATCAAAGTTCAAAATGAAACCATCGCCCGCCAACAAGCAGCGATCGAGACACTCCTCAATCGCACTTCCGGCGATTTTGATCTGGCGCAGTTGAGAGGCACAGGAATCGACCAGATGCCGGCTTCTGCATATTTGGACTCCACCGATCCGCTCCCGGGTGCCCCGGTAGGTGAAGCGCCTCCGCCCGAACCGGCGGTCGAGGCTATGGTGGCGGCGGTTCCGGAAGGGCAGGGTGTGCTCACTCCAAAAGGCAGGCTGACTCTTGATACATCGTTCGAATATACCAACTCTTCCGCGAACAGGCTGGTCTTCAGGGGATTTGAACTGATTCCCGGGCTTCAGGTCGGGTTGATCGAGGCCAGCGACGTTGATCGCGATGCCTTGGTTGGCACCGTCGCGCTGCGGTACGGCATTACCGACCGGTTGGAAATAGAGGGCCGTATGCCGGTGATGTACCGTCACGACCGGATAAAGGTCACACAACTTCGCGACGAAGGTATCGTCCGTACGCTCAAACTCGAAGAGTCGGATATAGGCGACGCCGAAATAGCGCTGCGATACCAGGTCAACGCGCCGACCGAACAAAACCGGATGATCGGTATCGCCAGCCTGCGGGTCAAAAGCGCGACAGGAAAAAGCCCCTTTGACGTAGGTTTTGATTCCTTTGGTGTTGCAACCGGTTTGCCGACGGGTTCAGGTTTTTGGGGCATCCAGCCCGGTTTAAGCTTCCTTTTACCTTCCGATCCGGTGGTGATCTATGGCGGAATGAGCTTCCTCTATCACTTGCCTAAAAATGTCGATCGGATCGTCGGCGACGTCCTTGTCGGCCGGGTAAACCCCGGCGATGCGGCGAGCGCCAACATAGGATTTGGCTTCGCTCTCAATCCCCGCTTTTCCTTCTCGCTGGGCTACAATCACACCTATATTTTCCCCACCGAGCAGATCATCGGCGGAACCAAACAGCGGTCGACACATTTGCAGAGCGGCACCTTTGCCTTTGGCATGTCCTACCGGCTGAACGAGCGCCAATCGATCAACTTCGGCCTGCAACTGGGCGCAACCGCCGATGCACCGGGTATGTCGGTTGTACTGAGATTGCCAATCACATTTTAAGATTGCTCGCCTCGATATAGGCTTACGCGAAATGCAACGAACACCCGTGGATATACATTCAGTAGATCCACGGGTGTCCGATCATTGTGGCCCGATGCAATTCAGGGTGCACTGCGACCTTGATAAGTACGCCCGACTTTACTGCCCAAAAGCGGCACCAATGGTCATCGCGCCGATGGCCGAACTGATGCTGTCGGATAAACGGTTGGACATGATGCTGTCATGAAAGGCTTCATATCCGCCGAGCTCAACCGATGCGTCGACCTGTTGGATGATGTCGAGGTTACTTGCGGTGTTGACCAATATGTTCTGCAAACCGTTTTCGACGCGGTGGACCAACATCGTCTGGCCATCATTTGCCGCGAACACCGGCGTCCCGCCTACGTCCATGCTGATCTTGCCATTGGCAAGCGCCGACGCGTTCAGACTGGCGGCATTTGCGGATGAAATTCCCTGTGCCGCGAACTGTTCCTTCAGCACACCGGCATCGGTCCAACTTACGGTGGTGCGCAGCATCAGCTCGCCATTGATGTAGGTACGGATGTCGGCGCCGAGGTTGACGTTCATCCCATGGATTACAAAACCGCCGCGCTGCTGATCGAGCAGCTCATCGCTGACCGTTTCGGCTAACGCGAACGGCTCTGCGACCCGGTCGGGGGTTTCGGCTGCCTCTCGCAATGGCTGGATTTCGTTGGCCTCTGCCTTCGTGGCCAGCGCGCAACAGCCGCTGGCAAAGGCGATGATAAGGGTTGAGATGCGCATAGAATTTGCTCCTATTGAACCGTGCCAACCCTGACATCGAGCAGGATTTCCGGTCTCAACTGGTAGATCGGTGGAATACCGCGTGTGGCGTCCGCTGCCGAAGCGGTAAGCACATTTTCTTCGAGCGGCGCTTTAGACCAAGGGCCCCAATCGCTCGCTAGATTGAAAGCGGGACGGCGGTCGTCTTCGGGGTTGCCGATTGCCAAATAGATGCCATTCCACATCTTGTCGAAATCTTGCGCCGAATATTCGGTGAGCCCCAATATTGAATCACCTACCAACACGCGGCTTCCGCGAACGCCTTTCACAACGACGAAATGCTTGAATCCGCGCAGATCGATAAGGGCAATGCCAGGTTGGTTGGCCTTGGCGATGTCGGCCACTTTGAATCGATAGCCTTGCGCTTTCAGACCACGGGTTTGAAGGTAGCTTTTCATGTCGAGCATGGAAAACCCGAGTTGACGGATCTTGCCTTGGTCACCCTTTGCCCACATTGCCTTGAAGCTGTCGATCTCGGGGGTTTTGATGCCGTAGTGATAGGTCAAAAGCGTCGCCACGGCAGCAGAACCGCAGCTGAAATCATATTGCTGGCGGATCACCGAACGGAACGGGATTTCGGCCCAGCTCATGGTGCGTATGCGGTAGTTGGCACCCGCCGTATCAGGGGTCAGTCCGACCGTGCCGGCAACCAAAGGGCTCGTTGTCACAGCACAGACAACCGCCATCAAGGCGATTTTCGCACGCATTGCTGAATACTCCTGAGTTCGTTTCAGATCACGCAATAGACGATTTCTAATTGGCGAAATTGATCGTCACATTCATGCCCGATTGCAGGTTGTTTTGCGCACCTGTGTTGATCACCAGGTTGCCAAAACCGTTGAAATTTGTGAGCGCATTATCGGCAAGGCTGATAGATCCGGCGGAAAAATCGCCGTTGATTACACCGCCGCTGTTAACAGCGTTCAGTGTTTGGTTGCCGACGACGATCGTTGCACCTCCGCGGGCGGAATCCAATTCCTCATCCGAAAGATTGCCATCATTTTCTAGAATGACCGGTTCAGGCAAATCGACAATGACAGCTTCTGCAACCAACAATATCGGCCCATCTTCCTGCGCGATATTCTCGATCAAATCGGGTTCCACCGGTGCGATTTCTTGCGCGAATGCAGTGTTCGAAAATCCGCCAACGGTTAGGATCGTAATCGGCACAAAGTAAAATGGCTTAAGCATTTTCTCCTCCTGTCACATTTCGTAGGGGAGTATCGGGAGCCGTCGGCCGCGACCGGCTGGCGGCTCCCAAATCCCGAACCAGCTTATTGGCTGAAGCTGACCGAGCCGCGTGCAGCAATGTTGGTCGCTGCCTGAGCGTTGGAGCCTTGGCCGTTGTTCCAGCCTTGGTTCAAGATACCGGAGAAGGCAGCAAAGGCGCTACCTTCGACCGAGTTGTTGCCGCTGTTGCTGTTCACAGCCGAAACACCGGCGAGTGCCAGAACCGGAGCATTTGTGACCGAAGCATTGAGTTCCTGATCGGCAACCACCGAAGAACTGTCATTGCCATTGTCATGATTGCTGTCGGTGTTGCCCGAACCGATGGTGTTGAACGAGGCAAGCGCGGTCTGCGACTTGTCATTTGCCACATCGTTAAGATTAAGCGAATTGTCGCTGTTGTCCGAATTGTCACTGTTGTCAGTGTTGTTCGAACCGAGTGTATTGAACGAAGCTAGCGCGTTCTGCGAATTGTCGTTGCCCGAATCCTGGACTTGCAGATCGGTCGACGTGCTGGTCGAAGTGGCAGTGTTGCCAATTCCGATACCGCCTGTGGTCGGACCGGCATCGGTATCTGTAGTGATTTGCGCAAATGATGGCGTAGCCGACATTGCGATGACGATTGCCGACGCGGCAAGGATAGTCTTGAGTTTCATGGGTCGTCTCCGTTTCAAATGGGGCAATCCAGTCGTCTGCGCAGAGTCGTCTTGGGCACATGACTGGATACCCTGTTCTGCCCGTTTTCTCCGGACACTCTTTTGATAGTAGCGTCACGGCGTTGCGATGTTGCGAAATGGCAAAGAACGGGCACGGAAACTACGTGGGTAAATTAGCCAGCGGATACTCGCTTTGGCATATTGATTGGGCCGTGATTTCATATCTGTTGTCAGAAGCGACGTTGGGTGTCATCGAAAGGGGCATCAAATCGGCGGATTATGTTTGACGGTCCTCCAACGGAAACGCTGACCAATTTGTAAAATGTATTCAAAAGTGGAAATCGGACGGGTAGCTTCATCACACCGTTGCTTTGACGCAGTTGCTCCTCACAAATGGAGCATTATGATTTGTGCTCGGGAATGCCGAGCCGCCTTCTGGCAGCGCGCACTCCAGTTGCAGCTCCCCAACTGGCCTCTTTGATCCGGAGCATCGCCAAGGCTGCTAGCGAGTGAAGGTGGCAGCTATGTAGAACCGTACGGACGTGCGGGACATCTTTCCCATTGCCGATAGGCAAGGCGAAGTCGATCTCGAGGCCAAACTCAGCGAATGGGAAAACTTCTACAACTTCAACCGACCCCCATGGAGCGTTTAATGGAAAAACACCCCATGAAGCTCTTCGAGAAAGGCGATAATCCAACTACGTCCATGTCCCGCAAGATCGTCAACCTTAAAAGATCCGGCTAACTGCCATGCCTCCTTGCCGCAGTTTCTCAAAATAATTCCGCCCAACACTGACGACTGGACAGCAACCCCGTTTGCCGTAAGCATCAGCATCTTGCATCCGACGAGGGGTCTTCCAGCTTTGACACATTGCCGCCAAGAAGATGTTGCTGATGATATCCGTCCGCTATTGTCGGGCCAGTTATCCAGCCCGCATCGCTTTGCCATAGCGACCTTGGTGGCGGTAGATGGCCCTTCGCCGCGCGATATCGGCGCACAGATGCTGATTACCGAGCAGCAACGCTGGGGGTTTCTCTCCGGCGGTTGCGTGGAAGATGACGTCGCTCGCCATGGCGGCGAGGTTATCGAGACCGACAAGCATCGCTTGCTGCGCTATGGCGAAGGCAGCCCATGGTTTGATATCAAACTGGCCTGCGGTGCGGGTATTTCGATTCTGGTAGAGTCCGCGAGAATTGATGATCCTGCTATTTCAACGCTTCTGTCAGGATATCGCGACCGGAAACCCGTCCTTTGGCAAAGCGACGGCAAAACCCGCAACGCCCGTTTTTTCGATAATGCCATCCCACCCTTGCCCGCTTGGGATGGCAGCTGCTTCTCCGCAGTTTTTGAGCCACCGTTGAGGCTGGTCATCATTGGCGGCGATGCAACCGCATTGGCACTTGCAGGGCTTGCATTGCATCTTGAAACAGAAACGGTGCTGGTGGATCCGGGAGGGCCTATGAGTGCCCCCTTTGCCGGTTTGGCTTACCTGCGTTCAACCACAGTCGAAGCTCTTCCGCTCGATCGATGGACGGCAGTCGCTGTGGTTACCCATGACCGGGACAGTGACGAGAGTATGCTGGCAGCTGCATTGTCGTCGGACGCCTTTTATGTGGGTGCCATTGGTGCACGCAGTCGGCTGCAAAGCCGCGTTGAGCGATTACAGCAATACGGCGTTAGTGCAGCGGCCATTCAACGGTTACGCGCGCCAATTGGGCTTTACGGCCTTGGCAAATCGCCACGTGACATTGCACTGTCAATCATGTCTGAGGTCAAGCGGGACTTCCACAGCCGTTCAGCACGCGCCAGATCGGAGGGCGTGTCTATATCCAGTATCGCGCCTTCGTCAGTAGTTGGTAGATAGCCAAGCTTTGGACCAATCCCGCGCAGAATCGACCCCGCTCCCTCATCGCCTGTTAACGCCAGCAAATCGGGCAGGGCTGTGTCTACAAAGGCGACTGGATGCCCGGGAAAATCGTCAAGAAAGGGGCGGGCGGCGTAGCCTGACCTTTTGGCGAGTTCGGCCAATTCGTCACAAAGTCCGATAGGAGCCAGCGGCATATCGCCAAGGAACAGGAACAGCCCTTCCGCGTCATGCCGCAATGCCTGGATCCCGACGCGGATGGAGGCTGAAACACCTTCCATCCAATCGGAGGCATGAACCACTCTGCACGGCAATCCTTGGAGCGTGGCACCAACCGCATCATAATCTGCGCCGACTACAATTATCGTTTCGCAGAATTCGGCGGCACAGACCGCAGTTGTGGTTCGCCGCAATACCGGCTCCCCGACTAGATCGGCCAACAGCTTATGCTCGCCAAAACGTCTGCTGCTGCCCGCTGCAAGGACTATCGCCGACCAGTTGTTCAGTGCCTTGCTGTGCAGCTGGATCAAACTTTCGCCTGTGTTAAGATCGGCAGCGACCTGATCCGCTTACCCGTCAACGCAAACAGTGCATTGGCCAATGCCGGTGCCGCCGGTGGAACTCCCGGCTCCCCCATACCGCCCATAGGCGCGCCGCTTTCGATGAAATGGATGTCGTGCACCGGGGGTGCATCAGCCAGCTTCAGGATCGGATAGTCGGTGAGGTTACTTTGCTGCACCACGCCCTTGTCGAGCGTGATTGCCTCTCCAATCGCCGATGACAGGCCCATGATCGTACCGCCCTCGATCTGCGCCGCCGCGCCATCAGGATTGACGATGCTGCCTGCGTCGACAACCGTCGTCACTTTGAGCACCTTGGGGCTGCCATCTTCCTTGACCGATGCCTCAATCACATGCGCGACGATGGTCTTGAAGCTTTCGACAATCGCCACCCCTCGGCCGACGCCCTCGGGCGTTGACGTACCCCAACCGCTACGCTTGGCTACCTCGTCGAGCACTTTCAGGTGGCGTGAGCCCGGTTTTAGGTGACGGCGGCGGAACTCGACCGGATCGACCTTCGCGGCATACGCCAGTTCGTCCATGAAGCTTTCATTGTAAAAGCCTTGCTGGGTCGAATTGACCGAGCGCCATGCACCGGTCTGCTGGTTCGATGCATATTCATAATGCCGCCGCGCCACCACGGGCAGGTCATAGATAAAGGTCGTTTCGCTTTCCGCACTCTCGGTCTGTGCATAGTCGTTGAGGAAAGCGGCAATCTTGCCGTCCTTGCCAATCGCGGCTTTGAGCACCGCGGCGCTTTGCGGGCGATAGGCGCCTTGCTGCACCTCTTCCTCACGGCTCCAGATCAGCTTGACCGGATAGGGCAGCTGCATCGCCAGCTTGGTCACCTGTTCGACGATTTCCATATACATGGGCAGACGTCGGCCGAAACTGCCGCCGATCAGCATCGAGTGGAAGGTGACATTGTCGGCATCAAGACCCGAAACCTCTGCCGCAAGCATCTTTGAAGCCAGTGGATCTTGCATCCCGCCCCAAATATCGAGCTTGCCATCCCTGTGATGCGCGGTGAGCGCAAAGGGCTCCATCATCGCATGGTGGAGGAAGGGCACCTGATATTTGGCTTCAATGGGTTTCGCGCCGAGTGCTGCCTTGACATCGCCTTCGCCCGCCTCGCCATCGGGTTCGCCCTTGGCGATCAGGTCGTCATAGGCCTTGAAGATTGACGTGGTCGAGAAACCGGCATTGCCGCCATCGCTGAACTGCGGCGAGAGCGAGCGCAGGCCGGAAAGTGCGGGCCAATAGCCCTTGGCGACCACCGCCACGGCATTGTCGAGTTTGATGACCTTCTCGACGCCCTTCACAGCCATTGCGGGGGCTGCATCTACCGAGGTCAGTTTGCCGCCGCGCACCGGTGCGGCCATGATCGTCGCAATGCGCATGTCGGGGACGGTGAAGTCCATGCCATATTGTGCGCTGCCATCGACCTTGGCGGGCAAATCCAGCCGTGGCATCGATTGGCCCATTATTCGGTAATTTTTGGGGTTTTTGAGCTTCGGATCGCTATCTTGCGACAGCGTCGCTGCCTCTGCCGCCAATTCACCATAGCGCAGCGACTTGCCCGATTTGGCATGGAGCACCCTACTGTCTGCCGTGGACAGTTCGCCCGCAGGCACAGCCAGCCGCTTGGCTGCCACCTCGACCAGCGCCGCGCGTGTCGCCGCGCCGACCATCTGGAAAGTTTTTTGCCCGGTAAAGCGCAGCGCCGACGACCCGCCGGTGATCTGCAGGTTCATCGAACGCGCGATGAAGGAGAGGAAGGATTGCGGAATGCCCTCAACAATGCCCGGCTGTCCGGTCATCTCGGCAAGGAAACCGCGCCCAAGACCGGTATTGGCAAAGGACGGTTCGGCCGGGGCCGATACCAGCTTGACCTTGTCCCATGCCGCATCGAGTTCCTCGGCGAGCATCTGGGCGAGGCCGGTGTTTGACCCTTGCCCGATATCGGTATGCGGCGAGTAGATTGTGATCTGGTCGTCTTCAGCGATTTTCAGCCAGGTCGCGAACACATGCTCGCCTTCACCCTGTGTCAGCGCGACTGCTTTTTTGGCGGCATTACTGTCCGCCAGCTTGATGCCGAAAAGCCCGGCACCGACAACGGCGACACCACCGATCAGGAAGGCGCGGCGTTTGACGCCCTTTTTCTCGGCAGGAGCGGCGGTAGTTTCTTCAACGGCTGGATTGGGATTGTCTGCCATCATGCTGCTCCCTTCACCGCCGCCGCTGCCTGACCAGTGGCCGCGCGGATCGCTTTTCGGATGCGGGGATAGGTGCCGCAGCGGCAGATATTGGTCATCGCCTCGTCAATCTGCGCATCGGTGGGGCGGCCGGTCTGCTGGATGAGCGCGACTGCGGCCATGATCTGGCCCGACTGGCAATAGCCGCACTGCGGAACCTGAACGTCGATCCACGCTTGCTGCACCTTGTGGAGCGTTCCGTCGGCGGACTTCAGACCTTCGATCGTGGTGACATTTTTGCCCGCGACATCGGCAATGGCAATGCTGCACGAACGGGTGATCTCGCCATCTACATGAACCGAACAAGCTCCGCAGGCTGCCACGCCGCAGCCGAATTTTGTGCCGGTCAGGCCAACATCTTCGCGCAAAACCCAAAGCAGCGGGGTATCAGGTTCGGCGTCTACAGACACCGCTTTACCATTCACATTCAGGCTAATCGACACATCCCGCTCCTTCACATTCTCCCGTTAGGCCTCTCATAGCAAACTTTTCCAACAGAGCCATGCTCTCATGCCAAATTCGAGAATTGCCGAATTGAATAGAGTCATTACGCGTGTCTATGTAGCCAGCAGATCCCGAACCGAGACCTTCAGGCTTTGGCGACAAGCGATATAGCCCACAAGGCACACGGTCACGACCATTGCAAAGACCATCCCCACGACCCACGAAATGTCCGGGTTGTATGTCAGATTGAACTGGGCTTGATAGATCAGCAATCCCGCGCTCCAAGTGCCTGCAATAGCACCAGCGGCGGCGATCAGGGCGGTCACGCCCCAATCATGGAAATTCAGCAGCAGGCAATCTGTTTCCCTAAATCCCATGCTCATCAGCAGGCCATTTTTCTGCCGGTCATCGGCGCTGAAACCACTTACTGACGCAGCGAGCACAAAGAGCGCCAACAATAGCACCATGGCCGCATAGCCGCTTGTTAATTTCGTGACGATCCCAAGTGTTCGGTCAAATCGTTCGGTCAGTTCCCGAAGCGGTACAAGCGAGAGAGTCGGATATTGCTGCCACAGGCCAGCAAGCGCATCCCATGCATGTTCTGGCAGTTCCATGCTTCCCATGTAACGCGTTGGGGCATCAATATGCGCCCTGGCTGACAAAGGAACCTGGAACCAGAAAGTGATCGATCCAGCGCCTGGCTGGTAAGTGTGGCTTGCCACTAGGGTAAAGTCGTAGGTCTTGCCGCGGATCTGGTAGGTTAGTTTATCACCATAGCGCAGCCCCATGTCAGTCATGACTTCGGATTCGGCGGAAATCTGGCGCCAATCGCCTACGCCCGCCGACCACCAGGTGCCGCCGGCAAGACGGTTGTTTGCAGGTATGGTTTCTGTCCAGCTTAGCCGGATCGGATCTTTGAGTGTGGTAAGTGTGTCGCTGGGATTCCGGGCATGGTCTGCAAGGGTTTTGCCATTTACGGCAACAAGCTGAGCAGGCATAAAAGGGCGCAGCGAACGGACACTGCTGCCAGTTATTTCAGCCCAACGATTGATTGCGTCAATCTGCTCTGTTTGGGCTTCCGAGATCAGAAGGTTGCCATCATGGCTGCGGCTATAGCCTTCCATCGTCGAGCCCAGATCGCGCATCAGCATTAGCGTGAAGAGCAGGAGTAGCCCGCACAGACCCAGCCCCAGAACCTGCGCCGATTTGGCAAACAGACGCTGGCGCATCATGAAAAAGGCGAATGGCAGCAGACCGGTGCGTCGGCGTCCCCACAGATCACCTAGCCGAATGACGGTCCAGGTCAGAGCCACCATTAGAATAAGCGCAGCAGTGATGGCGGCGAGCGTCATCCCGGTCAGCAGCCAATTGTCGGAATAGGCAGCGGCGAGTAGCGCTACTGATGTAACGCTCAAGAATAACCGATGCCACACGTGGCTGCTTTCGGAAGCATTGCGAATGAGCGCAAGAAGCGAGGCGCGGGACAGCTGAATGAAGCTGGGAACCTGCAGTGTGAGCAGCAGTAGAAAAACCAATCCGATCGTCTTCGACGCAGGCCACCAATGCCATGCCGTTTCAATTCCCGGGAAATAGCTTTGCAATTGGCCAACGATCAAGATGAAGGCTAGCGTGGCCAGTATAGTGGCGAGGACGGCAGACAGGATAAAGCCGGCCAGCCATTCTCCAAGCGCCATCAACATGCCGGTGCGTGTGCGGGTTCCGAAGCTTGCATAGATTGCGAGCCGATAGCGCATTTTAGCAAGCCAGCGGCGGTTGGTCATGTCGAGAGCCACAGCGCCCATGAAAAACAGGATTACGGACGCCAGCCCAATGAAATTTTCTGTCCGCTGCCAGAAGTTTGCGAGAGGGTGTTGTCCGCCGATTTTCTTGATCACACTTGCGCCGGGCAGGGCGGTGCGTGCCCAGTTTTCTATCGCCCTTTGCTGGCTTGCATCCGCGGTAACCAGATAGCGCGTGCGCCTAACGCTGTTGTCGATTGATGCGTCATTGAGGCTATTGGTGTGCACCATAGCTCTCTGGGTTGTGCTATGACCTTCCATGATGCGGTCGGGTTCATGAAACAGAATGGCGCTGACTCGCAAGTCCGTGCCACCGATGGTGAGAGTGTCGCCGACTTGCGTACGCAGCATGGTAGCGAGCCGGGAATCGATCCAAATCTCGCCGACCTTTGGGCCCTGATCGACGGCGCGTTGGGTCGCTACGGGGGTGTCGCCAATCTGAAGATTGCCCTGCAACGGGTAGGCGTCATCGATAAGCTTCAATCGAACGCGCGCCCATTTGCCCATATGAGTAAGGGTAATGTCGTTCAACTGCGTCACCGATAAGCGTGGTGCCAGGGACCGAAGCGCGACTTCGGCGTCGTGCTTTAGTGGAGCATGGCTTTCAACCACCAGATCCGAACCAAGCATCTGATTAAGATTGTCGGCGAGATAGTGTTGGATCGACGCGCTGGTAAGCGTCAGTGTCAAAAGGAATAAAAGCAGGACAGTTTGCGTAGCCATGCTGATGCTGCCGTCGCTGCCCTTGAGATCACGCAAGCAATTCTCGAGCATCAGTTTCAATCTGTTCATGACGTTGCTTTCAGCTGTCCGGTCTCCAGCAGAAGGCACCTGTCCGCAAGCGAGGCCAACTGCCGGCTGTGGGTGACGACAACCAGTCCACAACCGGTCTCTCGGGCGCAGTCAAACATGAGCCCGGCCACGTTTTCGGATGTGTGCATATCCAGATTGCCGGTGGGCTCATCTGCAAAGATGAAACGTGGGCCGGTTACAAAGGCGCGCGCCACTGCAACGCGCTGTTGCTCACCTCCGCTCAATTGGTGGGGGCGGTGCCTGGCACGATCTTCCAGCCCAACCTTTTCAAGCCAGAGGGCGGCGATTTCGAACGCGTCTCGATTGCCCTTCAGGCGAAGCGGCAACGCCAGATTGCCGATGGCGTCAAGTTCCGGCATCAGGTGAAACTGCTGGAAAATGAAACCGGAATTGGCGCGCATCGTCAGCGCGTCGACCTGGACACCGTCTATGGTGAAAGACACATCTCCGCCAGTCGGTATTTCGAGGCCCGCCGCGATCGACAGCAGGCTGGACTTTCCCGTTCCCGAGGGACCAATGATTGCCAGCGTTTCGTCCGCCCGAATGGTGCATGAAAGATCGCGAAAAAGGTCGATCCGTTCGCTGGCCGTATCGAAATGATGGCTGATACTTTTTAGCTCGATTGTATCTTGCATAATGTATTCCTGTCGCTTCGCAGACCAGCCTCCGAGACGATGTCGAGCGAAGTTGAAAGGGGGGGGGCTAACCGGCGGCTGCGTGGCGACACGCACAACCGCGAGCCAATTCCGGACTGCTTCGCCGGGAAAACGCGGCGCGACAGATAGGCGGACGCTTACAAAACGTCCGCCTATCTGTGATCGCTTTATTGCATTTTTGACAGCTTGCTTCGGGCTTCTGCGATTCCGGCAACCAGTTCCGGCCTGCTAAAATGCGGCAATGCCAATTCCATCACTTCAACCGCATTCGTCAGTGCTTCGCGATCCGACCCCGCCGATTGTGCCCGGAAGAATCCCCACATGGCAATCAGTGGGACATCGTAGAGTGTAGGATCGGCGTTGAATGACGCGCGCGCATTCCCTTTATCACCGCTGAGCATCTGCGAAATCAGCTCCACGCTTCGTTCATCGGCCCATGGCTGGCGCGGTGCAAGCGGGCGTCCCATCGCCTTGACCACAGCTTCGGCCGCATCCGCTGTGGAATAGGGGTTTTGTCCGGTCACCAACCTGCCATCGGTGACCACATGGTTGAGCATCATGGGTGCCTCGCTGAATTTTGCGCCCGAACCTCGTAATCCGCTTTCTAGCAGGACAGGAAATGAAGGGGCCCAGCCCTTGCCGAAAAGGGCTTCTTCCTCGTTTGAGAACCCGGTAACCGCTCGCCCTTCCAACAGCGAGCTACCATTTTTGAGTGGTAGGTTCATCAACACGGCCGGGCCATGGCATACAGCGCCAATAACGCCGCCTTCTTCGTAAGTTCTCGCCAGCAGCGCCTTGAGATCAGCGCTGACGGGCAAATCGAACATCGCACCTTTGCCGCCAATAACGAAGATCGCTGCGTATTTTTCGTTACCCAGATTGGAGATTGCTCGCGTGCTTGTCAGTTTTGCTACAGCATTGGAATCGCTAAGGAAACGACTGTTATAGGGCTTGTTGCGATTGAACTTGTCGGCCACAACGGCACCGCCGGACGGACTGGCGATATCAACCTGAAGACCATTGTCCGAGAACACAGCATAGGCCTGTGACAACTCGTCCATTTCGAAACCAGGGCGTGTCTTACCATCGTCGGCTCCGTAGCCGCTAACGACGAGGAGGACGCGATCACTGTCTCTTGCCTCCGCATTTGCGGGCGCAACAATCAGCAAAGCAAGCGTGCACGACAGCATCGTTGTTATCCGGAACTGCATCTTCTAACCTTTCCAATGTTTGACAATGCTGGCGTCCTTCACACAGGAGGTGTCATATGGATGTTAAACCCATTTTGACGTTCTTTTGACAACGAGCGCGCCAGTTTGCGGCAGCAACAATCCGGGAAAGTGCATTTGAGCGACAGCTTTGACATATTATTGGTGGAGGATAATCCGGATCTCGCCAGCAATATCATCGATTATCTGGAGGCGCTCGGTCATCGGCTGCATTACGCTGCGGACGGCGAGGCTGGCTTGCGGGAAGCATTGCTCAGCCGAGTTGATATCATACTGCTCGACCTCGCACTGCCGAACCGCGATGGATTGAGCGTCTGTGCCGAGTTACGTCGCCGCGCAGATCGTCGTGTGCCCATCTTGATGCTAACCGCGCGCGACACATTGGATGACAAGCTCGCGGGTTTTGCCAATGGTGCTGACGATTATCTGGTCAAACCCTTTTCGCTGGCGGAACTTGCGGCACGGGTCATGGCGCTCGCCCAGCGCACACATTTGGGGCAACCACATTATATTTCGATCGGCCCTTTGGCCATAGACCGGCAAGCTAGAGCCGCGACACGAGAGGGACGCCCGCTTCGTTTGACGCCGCTTCTTTGGGATTTACTGTTGCTGCTGGTTGAAGCATGGCCAAATCCTGTTAGCCGCGACGAAGTGACTCGGCGACTATGGGGAGATGAGCCACCGTCATCCGATTCACTGCGGGCACATTTGCACCTGCTGCGCCAAGTGGTGGATAAACCATTTGACCTTCCCATCATCGAAACCGTGCACAGCGTTGGATTTCGCTTGAAAGTCGAGCGATGAGGCCGGGACGGCATAGCTTGCGCGGTCGGATTGTTGTCACGATCATCGGCAGCGTGATTGCAACCAGCCTGATCTTTGGCCTCGCGGCATTTACCATAGCGTATACGATGGAAGATCGCTTGTTCCAGCGAGCGTTGGCGGAAGAAGTGGCGCACCAGAAAACCAGTTGGCAGCGCACCGGTGCACTGGCGGCCCCCAAAAGCACCAATTCAGCAGTATATCGGGGCGGCCAGCTACTTCCTCCCGACATTGGGAGGGAATTGGCCGAAAATCCCGGGCAGACCGAATTTTTCGGTCGCCAAGGCCGCCATTATCATATCCAGCGCTTCAATCTGAATGAAGGCCGACCGGACATCGGGCCTGCACCTGCAGTCGCCGTTATCGAAGTTAGCCGGGACTTGCTCGTTCGTCCCTATAGGGATTCGATCATCACGCTGCTGGTCGGGATGAGCCTGTGTATTGCGATACTTATGGCACTGTTTGGGTGGTGGCTCGCCTATCGAGCAATGAAGCCGCTCAGTGATCTTGCGCGCGATGTTTCCAAAGCAGAATCCACTATACCGATTATTGATCCAACCAACTATCCGGCCAATGAAATTGGAACGCTGGCGGAAACTCTTGAGCAAGCCTTTGCGCGCATTCGCGGATTTGTTGACAGGGAGCGTATTTTTACCCGCGACGCCAGTCACGAATTGCGAACGCCGCTCGCTGTCATTCGCGGCGCAGCGGAAGTCATCGCGCTCAATCGCGATCTGCCTTCCGACTTCGCAGAACCTCTTCGCCGCATCGAAACGGCAACCACGGACATGACACTTGCTCTTGATCAGTTGCTCGCTTTGGCGCGTGAGAGCGATGGCGTTGCCAAAGAGATGGTGCTGCTGCGGCCGATGATGGACAAGGCCATTGATTGGGCCAAAGTGCGTTATCCCAAAAGTGCGATCGCGGTCTCCACCAAAATCGACGATCGCATTGCGGTCTTGGTCCATCCTACCTCTTTGCAACTTGTGCTAAACAATCTGATTGGAAATTGTTTCCAGCATGTAGGAACCGGACAGCTTATGGTCGATTTTGAAGATGGCTGCCTGTCCATTTCCGATGACGGCCCCGGCTTTGAAACTGACGGCGACCCTTTCACAGCATTTACCAAGGGCGAAAACAGCAGTAGCAGCGGCCTGGGCCTCGATATTTCCCGACGCCTGTGTGCCGCCGCGGCGATCGGCCTGTCCGCTGGCGAGACCAAAAATGGTCAAGGGGCGCACTTTCGCATCACTTTTTGAAGAAGCGCGAATCTGTTCGATCAATATGAATGGGCGGTGGTGGGCAGCTGCGCTGCAATAGTAAAAAGGCCCCCGCATCGCTGCGAGGGCCTCTCTTTAGTTCAACGGAACCGGTAAGGCCGGTTCGCTGCCGTCTGGATATCAGAACTTCACGCCCAGCTTAACGCCGTAGAAACGCGGCGGGGCGGGGTAGACAGCGAAGCTGCTGCCCTGTTCCGGGATCGGGAAGGCGGTGATGTTGTAATAGGTGTTGAAGAGGTTTTCGACATAGCCTTCAACGCTATACTTGCCATCGCCGAAGTTGACGCCTGCCCGCAGGTTGACGATGCCGAAGCCGTCATTGCCGGTGAACGGCTTTCCAACTGGGTCGTTAATCGGATAGTGATCGCTGTTGTAGCGCCAGTCGGCGTGGATGAGACCATTAACACCATCACTGATCTGCGGCGTCCAAGTGATGCCGCCGGTGATCGCATGCTTGGGCTGGTTTGATGCCTGCTGCCCATTGTCGGTGCCTGCCGCCGGGTCGCTGACTTTCGCATCAAGATAGGTGTAGCCCATGTTGATGACGAAATCGGGATGCGGACGGATGATGCTTTCCAGCTCGACACCCTGCGAAACCAGCTTGTCGTAGTTCAGCACTACGAAGTTGTTTCCGAGGAAGCGGTTCGACTGATAGTTTTTGAACTTCGAATAGAAGAGCGAAGCGTTGAACTGGAATTCGCGGGTGAAGTTAGTTTTCAGGCCGACTTCGAACGCGTCAACCGATTCATTGCCGAATTCGAGGTCGGTGAGCTGCGCGCCGTTGCCACCGAGCAGAACCGAGTCGAAACCAGCGCGGTCGAGGTTGTAACCGCCCGACTTATAGCCACGGTCATAACCACCGAACAGCAGCACATCGTCATTCACCTTATAGGCGATACGTGCTGTGCCAGTGAATTCGCTTTCACTGCGCTTGTCCGACTGGATGCCGTTGAATTCGCTGTTCACCGCCGGGTTGCAGCCGAGCAGATATGCACCGCCGAACAGGTTCGCTGCCTGTAAAGCCTGACGATAAGGCAGCGTGGCCGGGTTCTGGAAGAAGGAACAGGCCGGAACAACCGCGTTCAGGTCGGTATCAATGCTCTTCTTTTCATAATTGTAACGCAGACCCAGCGTTAGCGACAGATTGTCGCTGATGTTGATGATGTTGTGCGTGAACAGCGCAATTGCGTTGGTATCGACACGATATTTGTCCGCAACCTGTCCGGCTCCGGCGGGTGTACGCGGCAGCGGGCTGTTAAACAGGGCGAACAATGCCGGGTTGCCGAGCGCGGCTGCAAGCAGCGTCGGATTGGTTGCAAGTGCGACCTGACCGAACAGCGGAACTGCGGGGCCAAGTGTACCAAACAACTGCAAGCCAGAAGGTAGTGCGGTTGAACGGGTCAGGCCGTTGATCACGGCATCGGTATACTGGTCAGCCTGTGCGCCGAAACGGATCGTATCGGTCATGGTAAGCTTTTCGTTCATGTAGAATGCGCCAACCAGCCAGTCGACTTTGTCGTCAAATGCCGAACCCTGCAGGCGGATTTCCTGGGTGAAATCCTTCATGCCGGTGCGGTAATCGTCGCGATAAGCACGATCGAGACCCGAAAAATCGATGTCCTGGTCGCGCAGCGCTTTCCAGTCACGATAGGCGGTGATCGAGGTCAGCGTTGCGCCGCCGAAGTCCCAGTTGAATTCGCCCGAAACGCCCCATTCATCGACCTTTTCGGTCAAGCCGCGACCCGGTGTAGTTGCCATGACGCGACCCTTGGCGTCGAACGGACGGACGATGCCGTCACGGCCGACTGCGCCGCCCGCCAGCGGATTGGCGGACAAAGCTTCGATCGCGTTGCTGCCGATGAAGGCGATGGCGTTGTTGGTACTGGTCAGCGGCAGCGAGAAACCGCTTCCGGTGTTCAATGCGCCACAGCAATCTTCGTTGGTCTTGGCGACATCCGCAATCAGGCGGAAGTTGATGTCGTCATTTTCGAAATAGGCCTGACCACGGGCGAACCAGCGGTTGATGTTGTTGACGCGGCCATCTTCGTTGGCGAGCTTGATGTAGCCGTCACGCTTGTGATAGCCGCCATCCAGACGCAGCGCGACCTGCTCTGAAACCGGGCCGGTCACGCCAGCTTTGGCTTCGATTTCATCGAGATTGCCATAGCTGAGTTCAGCATAGCCACCGAGTTCGAACTTCGGCTTGGTGGTGGTGATGTTCAGGGCACCTGCCGAGGTGTTGCGACCAAAAAGCGTACCCTGCGGGCCGCGCAGCACTTCGACACGATCGATCGGGGGCAGCTCAGCTAGTGCAACGCCTGCGCGCGCGCGGAAAACGCCGTCGATGAACACGCCGACGGCGGGTTCAAAGCCCGGGTTGTCCCCAGCGGTACCGATCCCACGAATGGTCAGCACAGCGCCGGTAGCTGATGACTGGCCTGTGGTGGTCTTCAGCGAGGGGGCGAGCTGCTGGATGCCACGGATATCGACGATACCGGCATTGGCAAGCTGCTCGCCAGCGACAACGCTGACTGCAAGGGGAACGTCCTGCGCAGCCTGGTCGCGACGCGTTGCAGTGACGATGATTTCGTCGAAAGCGACGTCTTCTTCGGCTGTCGCTTCGGCAGCTTCGACACTTTCATCCTGAGCCTGAGCGGCCGAGGCGAGCCCGATTGAGGCGACACTAATGGTCGACAGCAGTGCGGCACGCACTGCAGCATGTGCAAACTTCATAATATAACTCTCCACTTGATCATCACAAATGTGCCGGAAATCGGCGAACTTCCTTGGGAGTGGGGATGGTAAACCATCCTTGTCTTATCTTTTTTATGGTGCATTCTGCACTGGTTGCGGCTGTAACCAGTCCGATTGCAGCCCGCAATCTGCTTAGATGTGCTAACGTAAAATCTTTGATAAACGCGGCAAAATTGCCACAATTTGTAACAATCCGTCGCGGGAACAGTGTTCGATTTTGTTTTTGGGGGGAGGGCAGCATGCGAAAATCTGCAAAATGGCTGTTGGCGTTGCTTGGGGTGGCTGCAATCGGTGCAGTCGGGATAAGGCATTTTCAGGAACAGATCGGGCTTTCGCTTTTCGAGCGCGCCGTCAATAATCGTGTGGGTCGTGACGTCATGGCGTCACTGCCTGACGGTTTGCATGTCGGGTTGTGTGGAACTGGCTCACCTTTGCCAAACGCCGACCGGGCAGGGGCCTGTACCGTTATTATTGCCGGTAAACGGATTTTTGTTGTCGACGCAGGTGAAGGTGGGGCGCGCAATATCTCTTTGATGGGAATACCCAATGGAAAAATCGCGGGCCTGTTCCTGACGCATTTCCATTCCGATCATATGGACGGCTTGGGTCCGATGATGTTGCTTCGGTGGACGGGCAGTTCGGCCAAGGCTCCCTTAGCAGTCTATGGCCCTACCGGCGTCGAAGCGGTGATTGCAGGTTTCAACGCGGCTTATGCGCAGGATAACAGCTATCGCATCGCTCACCATGGAGAGGATATCGTACCGCCGTCTGGAGCAGGGGCAACCGCAATGCCATTTGCCGTGGATGGCGACAGTACAGTGGTTCTTGAAAAAGACGGCCTGACCGTCACTGCCTTCAAGGTTGATCATGACCCGGTTTCGCCTGCGGTCGGATACCGTTTCGATTATAAGGGGCGGTCGGTTGTCGTCAGCGGCGACACAGCCAAATCGGCAGTTTTGGAACGCGTGGCAAAGGACGCAGACTTGCTGTTGCACGAAGCGCTCCAACCGAAACTGGTCACCAAGATGACGGCGGCGCTCGACAAAAAAGGATTGGGCAACACAGCCAAGATAACCAAGGATATTCTGGATTATCATGCCTCGCCAGAGGAAGCTGCGGACAGTGCGCGTAAAGCGCGTGTGGGCCAACTTGTGTTCACCCACATCGTTCCGCCTTTTCCGTCGCGTTTCTTTAATCCGGCCTTTTTGGGCGACGCCCCCAAACGCTTCAAAGGCGAAATTGTGGTCGGTGAGGACGGCATGCTCTTCAGCCTGCCGGCGGGCTCCAAGGCAATCAGCCGACAGGAGTTGATGTAATCCCCTCGACGCGTGTAATAGGCTGAAAATCGGGGAGAGGCATTTATGGCATTTCGGGTCACCGCATTTGACGTCGCTCAGCGCGCCGGCGTTACCCAGCCTACCGTATCGCGCGCCTTGAACGGCAGCCCGAAGGTCAGCGATGAAACGCGCGCCAAGGTGCTGCAGGCCGCACAGGAACTGGGCTATGTCATCAACCAGAATGCCACGCGGCTCCGGCGTGGCGAGACGATGACATTGGCGGTGGTACTGATCGGCCGGGCGGGGGAGAGTGCCACCGAGACCAATCCCTTCTACTTCTCCTTGCTGGGCAGCGTTGCCGCTGCCGCCGCCGCCAAAGGCTATAATTTGCTGGTGTCCTTTCAGGACAGCCCTGGAAATTTCTTTGGCCAATATGATGATGCCCGTCAGGCCGACGGGATGATTGTCATCGGCACGACGCAAAATCCGGAAGCCTGGGCCTATTTCCGCGGACTTGACCATGCGGACAAGGCCTGGGTGTGCTGGGGCGCGCCCGATGATGATCTGCGCTGGGTGCGCAGCGAGAATGAGGGTGGTGGTCGGATCGCGGCACGCTACTTGCTTGAATCCGGACGAAAGCATCCGGTTTTCATCGGCGCTCGTGCCTCCCAACAACGCCAGTTTGGCGAACGCTATGACGGATTTGCCGAAGAGCTGCGCACTGCGGGGCTATCAGCGCCCGCGATCGAGGTCGACGAAAGCCTGTCGCGTGAGGAGCAAGGCGTCGAGGCCGTTCGGACTTTGCTCCAGTCCGGTCAGCCTTTTGACGGCATATTTGCTGCCTGTGATCTGACCGCGCTAGGTGTTTTGCGGGCGCTTTCCGAAAGCGGGATATCGGTTCCTGAGCGGGTGTCGGTCATCGGTTTTGACGGGATCCGGGCCGGCAATTATTCGTCACCGCCGCTGACGACGATCGAGCCGGATTTCGAACAGGCGGGTGACCTTCTGGTCCAGAATGTTTTGAATCGCATATCAGGTGAACCCCTGACCCATCAACGTGTACCGGTGCAATTGGTGCGGCGGGGCAGCTAGCTAGCGCTAGAGCCCGAGCACTTCGGGCATATTATATCGCCCGGGCTTTTGCTGCATCAACCAGATCGCCGCTTTCACCGCGCCACGGGCAAAGATCATCCGGTTTTCGGCACGGTGTGACAGGGTGATGCTTTCCTCATTGCCCGCCAGTATCACACTATGATCGCCCGCCACCGTGCCACCGCGCAGCGAAGCAAAGCCGATCGCGCCTTCCTTGCGCGCACCTGTAATGCCGTCGCGGCCTCGCTCGCTATTGTCGGCAAGATCAACATAGCGTCCGGCAGCGGCGGCTTCACCCAGTAGCAGGGCTGTGCCCGACGGAGCATCAACCTTCATCCGGTGATGCATTTCGACGATTTCGATGTCCCAGTCGGCTCCCAGCCGCGATGCGGCCTCTTTCACCAGTGCGGCGAGCATGGTGACACCGAGTGAGGTGTTGCCGGTCTGCAGTACGGCGATGTCCTGCGCGGCATCGTCAATCAGCCAGTGATGCCGCTCTTCAAGTCCTGTAGTGCCAATAACAATCGGTTTCTTGGCAAAATTGCAGGCCGCCAGATTGGTTTCCAGCGCATGTGGGCTGGAGAAATCGACCAGCACATCGGATGCCGCAGCAAGGCCTGCGATATCGTCACCCTTGTCGACCCCGCCTGCATGTTCAAGCCCTGCTTCGTTGATGGCGTCTACCAACGCCTGACCCATGCGGCCCTTGCTGCCAATGATACCGACTTTTGCCATAGTTGCGTGCCTTTGAATTTGCTGCTTCATGGGCGAGATGACCAATATTCGCAATATCGTAATCCTCACCGGAGCAGGTGTGAGCGCCGAAAGTGGGATCGACACTTTCCGCGATGCAGGCGGGCTTTGGGAAAAGCACCGGGTGGAGGATGTCGCGACGCCCGAGGCGTTCGAGCGCGACCCCGATCTGGTGCACCGTTTCTACGACATGCGCCGCGCGGCGATCCAGACCAAGGAGCCCAATGACGCGCATTTTGCGCTCGCCGAGCTTGACCGGCACTGGCGCGGCGATGATCGCAATCTGCTGATCGTCACCCAGAATGTTGACGACCTGCATGAGCGGGCAGGGGCCGAGCGTCTGCTGCACATGCATGGCGAGCATCTGAAGGCGCTGTGCATGGCCTGTGAGATCCGCAGCGACTGGCGCGATCCGATGCAGCATCGGCCGCCTTGCCCGATTTGCGGCACCCCATCTTTACGTCCCGACGTGGTCTGGTTCGGCGAAATGCCCTATCATATGCCGGAAATCTACGCGGCAATCCGCACCGCCGACCTTTTTGTCAGCATCGGTACCTCGGGTGCCGTCTATCCGGCGGCGGGTTTTGTCCGCGATGCGAAGCAACAGGGGGCAAAGACCCTCGAACTCAATCTGGAGCCGTCACAGGGTAGCCATTTTTTTGACGAGGCGCGATACGGACCAGCAACTGAAGTGGTGCCGGATTGGGTCGAGGAGCTTCTCGTATGAATTGGAAGCTCGGCCTTACGCTGCTTCTCACACTGCCACTGATATCGCCAGCAGCCGCCTCTGATTTCAGCGGGTTGGCGAATCCAGCTTTCGGACGTTCGATTTTGCTCGGTAGCGAACGGCGTCAGGAAGCAGATTGTGCTGCGCTAGCATATCTGCCGTTTCAGGAAACCGACATCATAGACATTGCTGACGCTGAAGCAGCGGAAGATGCTCCGACCGGCGATAGGAATATCAACACGCCTCCTGCGTCGGAAAACCAGTTTGACGAATTTCTAAGCAAGGCGGATGCCGAGCGGTTGAAAAATGCCGTCATTATCCGGCTTGCAAGCGATGTAGGCGATGAAGCTGTCGCTTACGATTTGTTCGGATCACTGATGTGGCGGATGACACCCAGTTGGGAAGGTAGCGCCGAAGACATCGCGCGTAAGGAAGCTTTCCGCAAAGCAATCGCCCCTAAATGCGGTGCCATATTCAATGCCGCCCGTGACGACCATCTACAAGAAGTGCTGACGGCGGTCAGCGCCACACCCATTTCTTTGCCTGACGTTGACACCTGCCTTGCTTATGATCTTATCGGCCAGAAATCGTCAGAATATCATGACTATGCCGATTATCTGCATAGCGACCGGGACGGCGATAGCATGTATAACTTGCTTCTCGGGAAAGGGGGCGCGAAGCGTAGCGCGCGCGAAAAAGCTATCGAAGCGAAAGCGGTTCAAATAAAGATTACGCCGCAATTAGCGGCGCTTCGGATGCTGGCTTGCCTACCAGTTCTTGCCGAAGAATTCCGTCGCCTGCATCCGCGCTAGCGGCCGCAACTCGCGCACTCCGGATCTTTCGGCATGTTGATCGTCCGCATCGCCGGTTTCAAGCCATCGAAAATATGCAACTTGCCCTTTGTTTCGTCGCCAAAGTCGGTGAGGGTACGGATAGACTCCATCGCGGCAAAGCTGCCCATCAGGCCGCACATCGCGCCGAGCACCCCTTGCGTTGCGCAATCGTCGCAATCATCGGGGTCGTGGGCGTCGCCGACAAAACAGCGATAGCAGGGGGCGTCCGCTTCCCAGCCGCGGAAAGTACCGATCTGGCCGTGGAACTGGCCAATGGCCGCGCTCACCAAGGGCACTTGTGCGGCAATGCATAGGTCGTTGACGATCAGGCGGGTGGCAAAATTGTCGCTGCCGTCGATCACGACATCCACATCTTCCAATAACTGTTTTGAAGTTTGCGCTGTAATACGCTCTTTTATAGCATGAAAGGTCACATCGGGATTCAGGCGTGCAACAGCTTGGGCCGCCGCGTCCACCTTCGGCTGGCCGATCTGCGCTTCGCTGAAAAGCACCTGGCGTTGCAAATTGGATAGGGAAATATCGTCGTCATCGACTGCGCTGATCGTACCGACACCGGCGGCCGCCAGATACTGGATGGCCGGACAACCGATGCCACCCGCCCCGATCAGCAGCACATGGCTTTCGAGCAATTTACTCTGGCCCGGGCCACCGATATCGCGCAGGACGATATGGCGGGCGTAGCGATCAAGTTGCGCGTCGCTGAGCGTCATACCCCGGTTGAGCCGAACCCGCCCGCACCACGCGCGGTATCATCCAACGCGTCGACCTCGCTTATTTTGGCTTGCGGTGCTGCGGCGACCACCAATTGGGCGATCCTGTCACCGCGTTCGAAGCTGACTTCCTCTTCGCCCAAATTAGCGAGAATGACTTTCACTTCGCCGCGATAGTCGCAGTCGATCGTGCCCGGTGTGTTGAGGCAGGTGATGCCATGCTTGAGCGCAAGGCCCGAGCGCGGGCGGACCTGGATTTCATAGCCATGCGGGATGGCAAAGGCGAAACCCGTCGGCACTGCCGCGCGTTTGCCGGGTTTCAGGGTGATTGCCTCGGCTGCGCAGATATCCATGCCTGCAGCCCCCGCGCTGGCATAGACGGGCAGTGGTAATCCCGCGCCGTTGTTCAGCCGCTTGACCCTGATTTCAATCTTGTCCGACGGCATTGGCGACCTTCTCCATCAATTTGCGGGCAATTACGTCCTTGGGTGCGTCGGCCAAGCTTTCGACGCCATCCTTGGTGACTATATGCACCGCATTGTTTGCGCCACCCATGACATCGCCCGAGACGTCGTTGGCAACAATCCAGTCGCAGCCTTTTTTGGCAAGCTTGGCTTGGGCATGCTCGACCACCTTCTCGGTTTCGGCGGCAAAGCCGATCAAAAGGGCAGGGCGCTGCTTATGCTTGCCGAGCATGGCTAGAATATCCGGATTTTCGGCGAGTTCGAGCGGTGGAACGGCCTTGCCATCCTTCTTGATCTTCTGCTCGGCTTCGTCCGCAGCGCGCCAGTCGGCAACGGCTGCCACCATGATCGCGACGTCGGCGGGCAGGGCTTTTTCGACCTCCGCCAGCATTTCGCGCGCACTTTCCACATCGATACGGATGACGCCGGGAGGCGTCGTCAGATGCACAGGGCCAGCAATCAACGTGACGTCCGCACCCAATTCCGCCGCGGCCTGCGCTATAGCAAAGCCCTGCCGTCCCGAGGAGCGGTTGGCGATATAGCGCACCGGATCGATCGGCTCATGCGTGGGTCCTGCCGTCACCAGCACGCGTTTGCCGAAAAGCGGGCGGTGCGCTGGATCGGCAAAATCGGGTTGAGCGGCCATCACGGGCGTCGCTGTCGCCAAATGGTGACTGATCTCTGCAAAGATGCGCTCGATTTCGGGCAAGCGGCCCGGGCCGAATTCACCGCACGCCATTTCGCCCGCATCCGGATCCATCACATGCACGCCATCAGCGCGCAAGCCCGCCACATTGCGGCGTGTCGCTGGATGTTGCCACATGCGGACATTCATCGCCGGAACAGCCAGCACCGGCTTGTCGGTGGCCAGCAGCAGGGTGGTAGCCAGATCGTCAGCAATGCCTGCATGCATTTTGGCGAGCAGGTCGGCAGTTGCGGGGCAGACGACGACCAAGTCTGCCTGACGCGAAAGCTGAATGTGCCCCATTTCGGCCTCATCCTTCAGGTCGAACAGGTCGGTATACACCTTGTCCTCGGATAACGCCCCTAATGTCAGCGGTGTAACGAACTGCGAACCGCCCTTGGTCAGGACGCAGCGCACGGCATGCCCTGCCTTGCGGATCGTCCGCACCAGCTCGCACGCCTTATAGGCAGCGATACCGCCGCCGACGATCAGGAGGATGCGTTTCTGGGTCATTCCCTATCCTAGCGCCCACATGCCTGCAGCGCCAGCCGCAGCGGCAAGGATGGCGATTGCGGTGTAGCGCCAGGCATTTCCGCCTTTGCGTTTCTCCCAGATCAGTTCGATCTCGGGCAGCGGAGGCGGCGGCGGGGCGCCGCCTTTCTTGGGAAGCTGATCGTCAAGCCGCTTGATGAGGTCGGGGATCAGCGCGAGCGTTTTCATGCGGTCGCGCAGACCATCGGCGAGTGCGGCTTCGGGCCCCAGTTCGCCGCGAATCCATTCGCCGACATAGGGGGCGGCGACATCCCACATATTGATCGCGGGGTTCAGGCTGGTGGCGACACCTTCGACCATCACCATCGTTTTTTGCAGCAGCAGCAGATGCGGCTGGGTCTGCATGTCGAAATCACGCGTAATCGCAAACAGGCTGTCGAGCATCTGCCCCACCGACAATTCGCTCACCGGCTTGCCGCGCGTCGGCTCGCCCACGGCACGCAGCGCGGTCGCGAATTCGTCGACATTGTGATAGCTGGGCACATATTGCGCCTCGAAATGGATTTCGGCGACGCGTCGGTAATTGCCGGTGGTCAGGCCATAGAGAATTTCGGCCAGCCACAAGCGTGCCTGCCGGTTGATCCGGCCCATAATGCCGAAATCAATCGCGACGATGCTGCTATCGGGGCGAACGAAGAGATTGCCCTGGTGCATGTCGGCGTGGAAAAAGCCTTCGGAGATCGCTTGCCGCAGGAAGGTGAGGACCAGACGCTCAGCAATCTTGCCGGTGTCATGCCCGGCGGCCTTCAGGGCATCGACGTCCGAGATTTTGATGCCATCGACCCATTCGAGCGTCAGGACGCGGCCAGCGGTGCGATCCCAGTCTATTGCCGGAATATGATAGCCCTCGACCGCCGCCATCGCTTCCTTGAGTTCGGAAGCCGAAGCAGCCTCTCGCCTCAGGTCCAGCTCGCGCAAGGTCCAGCGCTTTAGGTTGGCGATGACAAGTTGCGGGCGCAATCGCGCCGCTTCACCGCCCAGCGCCTCCAGATGCGCTGCCGCCCATTCATAGGTTTCGATGTCGCGCGCAAATTGTTCGCGAATGCCGGGGCGGAGCACCTTGACCGCGACGTCGCGGCCATCGGAGGTGCGTGCCCGGTGTACCTGCGCGATCGAGGCCGCGCCTACCGGCTCGGGATCGACATATTCGAACATCTCGGCGGCGGGTTTGTTCAGGCTGTGGTCGATCTCGTCATAGATCCGCTCGAATTTTTCGGGCGGTAACGAGTCCTGCAATGTCAGCAAATTGTGCGCCGCTTCCTCACCCACCAGATCGGGGCGGGTGGCAAGTGTCTGCCCTAGCTTAATTGCGGCAGGGCCGATTTCGCGGAATGCGCCTGCATAATCAGGGACTTTCGGCTGGATCGTTCCCAGACGTGCAATCCGGCACAACCGCTTCACCTGCGGCGGTGTATTCCGGTCCTTTTCGATCCCGCGCAACGCCCCATGGCGCGCCAAAATGCGACCCCATTTGAGCAGGCGAAGGATATGCGTGGTCGGGCGCGTCATGGGGTCGGCGTCAAACCTTCCACCCGCTGTGGATCGCCACCAGTCCGCCTAGTATCGGTTCGACCTTGGTCTGTACGAATCCTGCTTCGCGGATCATACGCTCGAACTGCGGCATCGGGGGGAATTTGCGGATCGATTCGGCCAGATAGCGATAGCTGTCTTCATCGCCTGCAATCACCTTGCCCATTTTGGGAAGCAGGTGATGTGAATAGACATCATAGACTTTCGAAAGCCCCGGCCATTCGACGGTCGAGAATTCGAGACAGAAAAAACGCCCGCCATAACGCAATACGCGATGGGCTTCGCGAAGGGCTGCGGGGATATCGGTGACGTTCCGAATACCAAAGGCAATTGTGTAAGCGTCGAAATGCCTGTCGGGAAAAGTCAGTTGCTCGGCATTCTGCTCACTCCACACCAGCGTATCAATGCCGCGCTCGACCGCGCGTTCCATGCCGACGGCGAGCATATCCGGATTGATGTCGCTGACGGTGATATTGGCCCCTGCCTTTTCCATGCGAAAGGCAATGTCGCCGGTGCCGCCTGCCATATCGAGAATGTCCTCGCCGGCACGCGGTTTCACGCGGCGCACGAACTGGTCCTTCCACAGTCGGTGCATCCCGCCCGACATGGCATCGTTCATCATGTCATATTTGTTGGCAACGCTCGAAAAGACGCCGCGCACGCGCTGGGTCTTTTCTTCGGGGCTAACCTGTTCATAGCCAAAGGAGACGGTCTCAGTCATGAAGAGCGCCCTAGCCGATAGTTGTGCCGCCCGCAAAGGGTGTTACGAGCAAAAGCGGTCGTTGGTCTTGCGCCAGATGCAAATCTCGTTGGCAGCAAAATTTAATTGCCTTGGGCCAATATTCTGCGTGCAAATTCCAGCACATTTTCTCTGAGCATGGGTACTTGCTGCATCCGCCATGTCTTTGACCAGTTCATGATCAGTTCCATCGTGCCGCCCATGATGAAGTCGATTTCGGCGTCGCGCGCATCCACTCCTTCAGCTTTCAGCGCCGCACGATATTGGTCACGCACGACGTTGGTGAACCGGGCCATTGCTGGATGCGCATCGGGGGTCAAAACAATTTTAGCAAATCGAGACCGGTCTGAAGCAACATGTTCAACAAACCAACCTAATATTGCGACTGCGCTGCCGCCCATCGAAGTAAGATGAGCCGCCAATCCTCCGAGATTGCGTTCGATCATAAAATCGAGAAGCCCGACCTTGCTGTCAAAATGGGCGTAGAAGGAAGCCCTCGCCACATTCGCTTCCGCACAGATCGACTGGATCGTAATCGCGTTCCAGTCCTCACGCTGAATGAGTGCGAACATTGCATTGGCGAGCGCGTCGCGCGTTTTGCCGATGCGGCGGTCGGGCTGCTTTCCGGACAAAATCACTCCATTTGTCCAATAACGGACATCATATGATCTGCTGTCGATGGTGTCTCTCCACAAGCGGACATAAGTTCATTTTCGAACAAATGTCCAGAAAATGGAGATCGACAAATGGCGAGCATTATCGCGGAACAAGCCGATGGCAGGGATAGTTTGGGACGGATAATCGTCCGGTTGGGGCTTTATCCGTTTTTGTGGACGGTCAAGCTCGGAACTTTCTATCTTCTCTGGCACACCGACATCGCGCCGGAAAATTTGTCATCGATGAGCGCTGCTTTCGTCTTCATCCTCTGTTTGGCGCTGGAACTGGTTTATCCTTACGAAAAGCGCTGGGGGATGACTTGGCGCAGCCTGTGGTCCGATTTCAAATTTGTCGTTCCGAACGGCCTTACGCTCTACGCTTTGGGCTTCGTACTGGCCTATTTGGGGATCAAGGCTTCGGCCAGTCTTTCCGGACCTGCAAGCAATTGGCCGATAGCGGTTCAGCTCACGGCCGCCCTGCTGATTTATGAGGGTCTAAACTACGCTATCCACCGCGCCATGCACGAAATGCCCGGGAGGTTAGGTAATTGGCTGTGGAAGGTGCACGCGGCGCACCATCTGCCGCCGCGCTTGTATTTGGTCATGCATGCAGTCTTTCACCCGATCAATGCCATCATCATTCGCGTTGTGGCGATCGTCGTTCCGATCTGGATCATGGGGTATGACCAGATCGTGGTTGCGATGTTCGGCATGATTCTGAGCCTGCATGGCGTGATCAGCCATTTCAATGTCGATATGCGGATGGGTTGGGCGAACTATCTTTTTGTTGGCCCGGAGCTGCACCGTTATCATCACAGCGCGCGCGCCGACGAGTGCAAGAATTATGGCGCGACGCTATCGATTTTCGATCAACTATTTGGCACTTTTGTCTATCGACCTGGCGTTCCGCCGCGCGATCTGGGCGTGATGCCGGACAGCGGACTGCCAGATTATGACAGGACGGGCACCGTGCTTGCATTGCCATTTCGTTGATCGAGAATCAAACAGCCTAAAAGGTCAGATTCGCTCGCAACCGCTAGCCAAATGCAGGTCAATTAACTAGCTACGCCAAATGCCAGAGCTTCCCGAAGTCGAAACCACCGTTGCTGGCCTGCGTGCCGTGTTGGATGGCGAGGTGATTGTTCGGGCCGAACCGCGCCGGGCCGATCTGCGCTGGCCGATACCCGTCGATATCCGCCAGCGCCTGACTGGAGCGCGGGTGACCGGGCTCGGGCGGCGTGCGAAATATGGCCTTATCCACACCGATCGCGATGATACGCTGATTTTCCATCTCGGCATGTCGGGGCGTTGGCGGGTCGATCCGGTGGAAATCGAGAAGCATGATCATTTCATTCTTGAAACGGGGTCGGGCAGGTTGGTTGCGCTCAATGACCATCGCCGCTTTGGTTCGCTCGACATTGTGCGGCGTGATGAAATCGATACCTTCCGTCATTTCGTTACGATGGGACCAGAGCCGCTGGATGATGCGTTCGATGCAAAGGTGCTGCACGCGGCGCTTAAAGGGCGCAAGGCACCTATCAAGGCAATGCTGCTCAACCAGTCGATCGTGGCAGGGCTAGGTAACATCTACGTTTGCGAAGCGCTGCATATGGCAGGGATTTCGCCGGTCACTGCTGCGACCGCAGTCAGCAGGCCTCGCGTGGAAAGGCTGGTCGTTGCCATAAAGGATGTTCTGGCTGCGGCTATCAAGGCTGGCGGTTCTACATTGCGCGACTTTGCGGCACCCGACGGTGAGCTGGGCTATTTCGCGAAGGACTGGCTGGTCTACGGCCGTGAGGGCGAATCCTGCCACTGCAGTGCTATCGTTCAGCGGCGGGTCGATTCGGGCCGTTCGACCTTTTATTGCCCGAAATGTCAGCGTTAGTGCGGCAATTCGCGGTTGACGAATCTGTGAAGCATGGCTAAGGGCGGCGCTTCATCGGGTCCGGTCGAGATTTTTCTCCGGTTCTGGATGCCCGTAACTATCTGATTTTTTGAGGACTGAAATGGCCAATACGCCGCAAGCAAAAAAGCGTATCCGTCGCAACGCGCGTCGCAACGAAATCAACGGCAACCGCGTCAGCCGTATCCGTACCTTCGTGAAGAAGGTCGAAGCCGCTCTTGAAGCGGGTGACAAGACGGCCGCTGCCGCTGCGCTAGTCGCTGCCCAGCCCGAACTGGCGCGCGGCGTGTCGAAAGGCGTGCTGCACAAGAATATGGCATCACGCAAGTTCAGCCGCCTCACCAAGCGGGTTGCTGCGCTCGCCTGATTCGGTCTTTTCGCGGGGGTGAAATCCACCCTTGCTGCTGTAAACAAAGTTAACGGCCCGCCCTTGCTTGGCGGGCCTTCTTTTTTGCCTGATCGTTGCGATGCAGCAAAGTGCGCATTTCCCGCGATTCGGCATGTGTTGACAGTGGATTAAGTAGAAGAAATGTTATAAAACAAAGTGTTAAAAAAAATTCTACGCAATTTCAGCGCTTGAATAGAGTCAATGCGATTTATTTCACTTTTTTTGCAGTCGGCCCCTTGATCGACTCAAAGCCGCATGGCTAAACAACAGGTTCCAGCAGCGTGCGATCAACGTCGCATCTGTCTCAATCGAGAATGACATGTAAAGGATCTCTGCACCAGATGTGGGGATACGGTGGGCCTGTGTCAGGCGATGGGAGAGGTGTGAGCGCAACAAAAATAGCCGTCGCTGGTTGGGGTGAAAGGGGTGGCTAAGTGACGCTGAAAGTCGTGCGGTCGGAGCAAGAAAATATGGGTGGCTCCGCTTTTGAATCTGATTGGCAAAATGTAGCATCGCGCTTGCGCCGTGATCTGGGGGCCCAGATTTATGGTCAGTGGATTCGTTCGATCGCACTTGGTGATTTCTGTGAACTCACCGGCACGCTGGAACTGCTGACGCCTTCCGACTTTTCAGCGAGCTGGGTGTCAGATCACTATGCTGATCGGATTCGTTTGGCCTGGTCGAGCATCAATCCTGCCGTCCGCCAATTGAAAATCCGGACCAAGCCGGGTGCAGCGCGCGTCGAGATGCTGCAAGGCAATGGGCTCGCCGAGCGTCCCGCGGCGGTCCATAGCGCTGAAGCACTGCCGGTGCGCAGCCAGCTTGACCCGCGCATGACTTTTGCGAATTTCGTCAAGGGCCAGACCAACGCACTGGCTTTGAGCGCGGCCGAACGTGTTGCTGCGGTCGAACGCCCGCTGTTCAACCCGCTTTATCTGCAAGCTGCAACCGGTCAGGGCAAGACCCACCTGATGCACGCGATCGGCCATGCCTATGCCGAGGTGAACCCGGATGCGCAAATTCTCTATATGTCGGCGGAAAAATTCATGATGGAGTTCGTCTCCGCCATGCGTCGTAAGGAAGTGATGGAATTCAAGGCGCGCTTGCGTGCTGTCGATGTCCTGCTGATCGACGATATCCAGTTCATCATAGGAAAGGTTTCAACCCAGGAAGAGTTCCTACACACGGTTGACGCCATCATCGGTGCCGGCAAGCGCCTTGTCGTTGCCGCAGACCGTGCGCCACAGGCGTTGGACGGTGTCGACCAGCGCATCCTGTCGCGCCTGTCGATGGGGCTTGTTGCCGACATCCAGCCCGCTGATCTGGAACTGCGTCGCTCTATCCTCAACCAGCGTCTCGCCAACATGCCCGAAACGCAGGTAGGCGAAGATGTGATAGAGTTTCTCGCGCGCACGATCAGCCGCAATGTCCGCGAACTCGAAGGCGGTCTTAACAAGCTGATCGCCTATTCGCAGCTGACCGGAAAGCCGATTACGCGCACTTTGGCTGAAGAGCAGCTGAAAGATATTCTCAGCGCTTGCCGCCGCCGCATCACGATCGACGAAATCCAGCGTGCAGTCTGTGAATATTATCGCATCGACCGCAGCGAAATGTCGTCGAAGCGCCGCGCACGCGCCGTGGTTCGTCCGCGTCAGGTTGCGATGTATCTCGCAAAGGTGATGACACCGCGCAGCTATCCGGAAATCGGGCGCAAATTCGGCGGTCGTGACCATTCGACAGTCATCCATGCTGTACGTCTGGTCGAAGACCTGCGCCGGATGGACAATGACATGGACAATGATGTCCGTGCCTTGCTCCGCCAGCTAGAGGCCTGAACTAGTTACATAAGCGCCTTCCCTTGGAGGGAACAGCAGACTATCCCGAGTGCAAGATGGACTCGGGAGGTTCTTGATGGCTAAATTCTGCATCCAATGTGGCAGTGCCCTGAATGATGGCGCACGCTTCTGCGGCAGTTGCGGTGCGGTTGTGCCAAGCGGTGACGCCGGTCCGCCATCGCCACCTGCTTCGTCTTTTGAACCAATTGCAGCGCCGATTGCAACTCCCCCGGCACCAGAACCCGTTTCTTCAGGTATCGAGCCGCAGAGTTATGCATCCGAAGCTTTAAGGGACGAAACGAAAGGGCCAAATTGGCTGTTGATAGGGGGTGGCGTCGGCATTCTCGCTTTGCTCCTGCTCTATTATTTCCTGTTCCTGCACGATGATATGACAGGCAATGGTCTGGAAGACCGGGTTCAGCAGTCGCCGGCCGTCGAAGAAGTCGCTGTAGAAAAACAATATTATGCAGTTGCTGACGCGAATATCCGCGACAAGGCGACGGCACAGGGCAGCACCGTTTTGGGCAAACTCGCGCGCGGTGCCACTGCAAGTGGTAAAGTGATTTTGGGTGAAGATGGGACCAGCGATTGGCTGGAGCTTGCCGATGGCAAGGGCTTTATCGCGACTGTGAATCTGTCCGAAACCCAGCCGCCCGAAATCGTCAAGTCATTGGGGGATAAAGCATGGGTCGTCGACAAGCCTGTCGAGCTATGGTCGCAACCCGATACGGCTTCCACACTGGTTGATCGCGTTGCTGCGGGAACTACGCTGTCGCTTTTTGGTCTCACCGCCAATGATTTCATCGAAGTAAAACTGAAAAAAGGCGGGGTTGCCTATCTTGCGGATGGAGCGCGGATTGCTTCCCTAGCCAATGGCAAACCTATCGCGATCGCATTCAATCCCAACAGCTGCAGCTTTGGTCCGGAAATTGATGCCATGTTCAGCTCGATGGGGGATCGTATCCGCGCGGGCTACAAAGCACTGGAGAATAAAGATTTCCCAAGCGAAGAAGCGCGGGCCAAGGCGCTTGTCGCTTCCGAAGGCAAAAGCACTTTCGAAAAACTTCAGCGCAGCTATGAAGGGCTGACCGTCACTGGAATTGCGCAGCATTATGAATCGCAGTCGGTCTACTTTGCCGAACCTGCCACCAAAGTGATCGAAGTGTTCCGGTCGAAAGGTTATAAGATTGGTAAAGACGGCCAGTTCGCGAGCAGCGATCTGTATGCAGGCATCGCCAACACGCAGGCTGAAGGGAATAAATTCGGCAAGTCTGATCTGACCTGCGGAGTCTGAACAAATAAATAAATGCCCCGCCAAGGTGATACCAGGCGGGGCAATGCGTCCTTTGAGCTGTTCGACCAGCCTATTTCTTCTTGCCGCTATCCTCTGGTGCGACCGAAATGCGTACGGTTTCCCCGCCATTTCCCGGAAAGCCGGTGAACATGGCTGTTACCAGATTGGGGACCAGATAGGGAAGGCGATTAGAGCGCGATTTGGCCTCGGCCTTGCCTTCGAACAGGCGTTCGCCAGTGGTGCTGTTTTCAATCTGCATCTCTATGCCGCTGGTGTAAACGGTGTAGCTGCGCACGTCATAGCCACGGCCAAAGCCTGGGCCGTATAAAAACGGGTCATGCCAGCCATAGACATAACGGGCACCACGCGGCGTGCGGACGATATAGGGACGGTAATAGCCCCGACCGAAACCATAGCGACCATAGCCCCAGAATGGATCGTAAAAGGGGTCGTCATAGACGACGGTGCGTTCCTTTCCGTCATCGACACCATAACCGAATTTGACGGTCAGATCAGCAGGTGCGCCGGGCGCTGCCGGGACGTAACCGACCTTGGTCATCTCCGCGGATACCATCGCGGCATATTGGCCAAATTCGATCCCACCTTCTTGCGTTGAATCCGCGGCTTTGACGGTGAAAGTCTGGCCTTGGGGTGCAGGCATTTGCTGGAAACGCGATACATCGGCCTTGAACGGCGTCGCACAGGCCCCGAGCGTCAACAGCAGTGCAGGAGCCAGTATTGTAGCAGCTTTACGCATCGACATAATTACCTCCATTTCCGCCAATATAGGCGGGCTTGCGGTGATATCTATCTGAAAAGCGCTGAACTGTGGTTGAACGGAACTGTGTTCAGCCACAGGACATGTAACAAATTGTCAGCGCAGAAGCCCCAACGCCTGATAGGCGCGGGCGAGGGTCGGTTCTGCCAGCTTCCTTGCCTTCTCGGCACCGCTCTGCAACGCAGCGTCGATCGCTGCTGTGTCGCTGCGCAGTGCATTGAACCGCTCGGCAATCGGCGCAAGTTTGCTGACCAGCAACTCGCCCAGTGCCGGCTTGAACGAGCCAAAGCCTTGTCCGCCGAATTGCGTCAGTACAGCGTCGACACTGCTGCCTTCCAGGGCAGCATAAATGCCCACCAGATTTTCGGCTTCAGGGCGGCCCGCCAGACCGTCTTTTTCGCCTGGTAGCGGTTCGGGGTCGGTTTTGGCCTTGCGCACCTTCTGCATGATCGTGTCGGCATCATCGGTCAGGTTGATGCGGCTCATGTCCGAAGGATCGGACTTGCTCATCTTGGCGCTGCCATCGCGCAGCGACATGATACGCGCCGCTTCGGGAGGAATGATCGGTTCGGGCAGGGTGAAGATCTCTTCGCCATTACCAAAATCATTGTTGAACTTCTGCGCGATATCGCGCGCCAGTTCCAGATGCTGTTTCTGATCTTCACCAACCGGCACATGGGTTGCCTGATAGAGCAGGACATCAGCGGCCTGCAGCACCGGATAGGTGAACAGCGCAACCGAAGCGCCTTCGCGGTTTTTGCCGGCCTTGTCTTTCCACTGCGTCATGCGATTGAGCCAACCCATCCGCGCGGTGCCGTTCAGCAACCATTGCAACTGGCTGTGCGCGGGCACCTGCGTCTGGTTGAACAGGATCGACTTGTCGGTATCGATGCCGCAGGCTATCAGCGCCGCCGCCATCTCGCGTGTGTTGGCGGTGAGTTCGGCAGGCACATGCGGCTGCGAGATCGCGTGCAGATCGGCGAGGAAGAACAGGCATTCGCCCTGATCCTGCATTTTCACCCAGTTCCTGATCGCTCCCAGATAATTGCCGAGATGCAAATTTCCGGTGGGCTGGATGCCCGATACGACACGCATGATCAGTTTTCCTGTTGGTTTGCGGTTTCAGTAAGCCGATTGCGACGCAGCAACCTGTTGATACGGTCTCTGTCGACTGCACCGACGGAATAGCCAATGGCAAAATAGGTAAACAGGCCACCGCCAACAAGTATCGTCAGTGCCGCAATACGTGTCAGGATGTCGTCGGAGAAATAGGGCATCATCCAGCCCATCATCCACCATAACAGCGCTGACATGAACGCCGTTGCTATAAGTTGGCGGAATATCCTGCTGCCAAGCTGGGCGCTGAAATGGAACCAGCCGCGCCGGTGCAACACAATGTAGAGCAGCAGACAGTTAAACGTCGCCGATGCCGCCGTCGCGCCTGCAAGTCCGACGATACCATAACGGCTTACCACGTACAGATTGAGGGCTATGTTGAAAATCAGTGAGGCGAGCGCTGTATAAACCGGAGTGCGTGTATCGGAACGAGCGAAAAAGCCCGGATTCAAGATTTTGACAATAACATAGGCGGGAAGCCCAGCGACCAGCGCCATCGTAATCTGCGCCATGATCTGACCGTCTGCGATAGTAAACTTACCGCCGACGAAAAATGCAGTGACAAAGGCCGGTGCACAGATTGCCAAAGCAGCGGCCGCCGGAAGTGTCAAAAGCGTTGCTGTTTCAAATGCTTCGGATTGCAGCCAATGTGCGCGATCCGCATGGCCATTCTGGATATGACGCGACAGCATAGGCAAAATTGCGGTGCCAAGCGCGATACCGACAATCCCCAATGGCATCTGGTTTAACCGGTCTGCCATCTTCAATAGTGTCAAGGAGCCTTGCGGAAGCGAAGTCGCAAAGAAAGTATCGACGAACTGGCTTATCTGGTAAATTCCGGCACCGAAAGTTGCGGGCAGAATGACCATACCGAGTTGCTTGACTTCGGGAGTCATTTTCGGACGTCGCACATGGAGTTTCAAACCAGCGCGGCGCACTGCCCACCAGAGATAAATAAACTGAACCAACCCGGACAGCGATACCGCAGCACTTAGGGCGTAAACGACGAAGCGGTCATCGCCGCTGTTTCCGCGCCAATAATATCCACCGACAATTCCCCCAATCAGCACGATATTGAACAATATCGGGGCAATCGCGCCCGGTGCGAAGCGCGAACGGGCATTGAGTAGGCCGGTCAGCATTGCAACCAGACTGATGAAAAACAGGTAGGGAAAAGTGACCCGGCTGAGGAGCACCGAAAGTTCAAACTTGCCCGGTACCGACTGGTATTCGCTCGCGAGGCCGTAAACGATAATCGGCATCACGATCATCGCCAGTGCTGAGAATCCTAACAAAATCCAAATAAAAACCGAAAGCACGTCGTCGGCGAAACGGGCTGCATCTGCTTCACCGTCTTCACCAGCCAGCTTTCGCGAATACATCGGTACAAAGGCTACCGAAAAGGCCCCTTCCGCAAACAGGCGGCGAAAGGTATTGGGCAGGGTGAAAGCCAATTGATAGGCGTCGCCCGCTAGCCCCGCCCCCAACACCCGCGCCAGCAGGATATCACGGACAAAACCGAATATTCTGCTGATCACCGTGAAACCGGCGATGGTAGAGGTGTGTTTGAGCAGGCTCATCGCCCGTCCCCCAAATGGATGGGCTTACGCCTCGCCAGCCGGCTGCTGTTCGGCCATTGCCTGTGCCTGTGTCAGCTGCTGGATATACAGCGCGTTGAAGTCGATGGGGTCGAGGACGAGCGGCGGATAACCTGCATCGCGGATTGCATCGGCAACAACACGGCGGGCAAAGGGGAACATCAGACGCGGCGCCTCTCCGAAAAGAAACTGGTGTGCCTGACCTTCATCAATGTTGCGCAGTCCGAACAAAGTTGCATATTCGAGTTCGACATTGAAATGCACGCCCTGGTCGGCAGCTGCTTTGACGCCAAGCTTCAGGCTGACTTCATGCACTTCCTCGTTGACCGGGTTCACCTCGATATTGACCTGAACGTCAATCTGTGGCGCGCCTTCCCATCCATAGCTGTGGGGCGCATTCGGGTTTTCGACCGAAAGGTCTTTCACATATTGATTGAGCATGCCGACAGCTGGCGCTGTATCTTCGCCATTGGCTTTTAACATGTCAGATACGATGTTGCCTTCTTCTTCGGCCATTTTTGTCGGGCTTTCCTTGCTTTTTCGGGCCGTCCCTCACGGCCCTGATGTTGGCGGTGCGCCTAGCAGGGGGGCAGACAAAGGGCAATGGGTAGTGATATTTGCAAGCGGCCGAAAAACTTTTGCGCCAAGCTATTTGAATCTCGCTTGGTAAATGCCTATGTAGGTATTGGAAGCTGGGCATTTTTAGCCGTTCAACCGCCATTAACCCCGGCTTTGTTTTTTTGCGATATCAGGGTGAAGTCCCTGCGCAGTGGTAAAGGCAAGTTCATGGTGACGTTTGAAATCATTTTGCTGGCAATGGTTGCGGCTTTTCTGGGCTTGCGGCTTTACTCGGTGCTGGGCAAACGTACCGGTCATGAGCAGGAACCCGTTGTCCGTCCGGCGATGGAAGATCGCAAGCCAGCAATCGTGCGTACGCCCGTCGGCCAACCCGAATCCACAGCGTCAACCCCCATATTCGACAGTCCGCTTTATGACAGCGCGGCGCAAAGCGGGCTGCGCGCTATCGCAAATGCAGACCGTCAGTTCGATGCACCTCTGTTCGTTGAAGGTGCGAAATCGGCCTATGGCATGATCCTCGAAGCATTCTGGAAGGGGGAGAGGGAGAAGCTTCGCTTTCTCTGCGATGATGATGTTTATGATAGCTTTTCAGCGGTTATTGACGACCGCGCATCGCGCGGTGAAACGTTGGAAAATCGCCTCGTGCGGATTGAAGAAGCGCGCATTGTCGACGCCAGCTATGATCATCCCATGGCGCGGATTACGGTTCGCTTTGATGCCGATATCGCTGCGCTGATCAAGGATTCCGAGGGCCGCGTCATTGGCGGTTCTATGACGGATGCGGTTGAAACGCACGATGTGTGGACCTTCTTCCGCGATGTTAAATCAGGCGACCGCAACTGGAAGCTTGACGAAACCGACTCGGTCTGATTCATCCCGGGGCATGAAAAGCCCCATCTTCGCGCTTGCGCTGCCGACCCTGTTGCTTTCCGCTTGTTCGGGCGGGATTATTCCGAAGGGCGGCGCATCTGCCCCTTCGACAACGCCTGCGCCGGATGTGGCCGCTAAGCCGGTTCCGTCAACGCCCGTGCCGCCCATAGCTGCGGCTGCGGCTACAGGTGAAATCCTGAACGCAGCCAGTGCGGGGCTAGTTCGAGGGCCAGCCATTGGTGGCTTGAGTGTAGATCCGCGCAAAACCAATCTGGCGCTGGCCTCTTTCCGTACATCGTGCCCAGGCCTGCTCAAGCGCACGGACAATTCCGGTTTGACGCAGGGCAGCGACTGGCAGGATGCTTGTGACGCGGTGAAGACATGGACGGGCGATGCGATCTCCTTCTTTGCGACCTATATGGATGCCGTGCAGGTCGGGGAGGGCAAGGCCTTTGTCACCGGCTATTTCGAACCCGAAATTGCCGGTTCGCGCACCAAGCAACCCGGCTATGACATTGCGATCTACAAACGCCCATCCGATCTGATCGACGTCGATCTTGGTCTGTTTTCGGATGAACTGAAGGGTAAGTCCATCCGTGGCAAGGTGCAGGGGACGAAGTTCATCCCCTATGACGAGCGCGCCGCGATCGTCGATGGCTCGCTGGCTGGGCGTGGGCTCGAAATTGCCTGGGCGGCGGACCCAATCGAATTTTTCTTCCTGCAGATCCAGGGGTCAGGTCGGTTGCGTCTTCCCGATGGCGGGGTGATGCGTATCGGCTATGAAAGCCAGAATGGGCGCGGCTATACCGGCATAGGCAGGCTGATGAAGGATCGCGGCCTGATTACCGATGGATCGATGCAGGGCATCGTCAAATATCTGCGCGAAAACCCTGAAGAGGGGAAGAAGATCATGAACGAAAACAAAAGCTTCGTCTTCTTCCGCGAATTGACCGGGGCAGGGCCGCTCGGTGCTATGGGCTATCCGGTAGTGGGCGAGGCGAGCGTTGCCGTCGATCCCAAATATGTGCCGCTTGGCGCGCCAGTCTGGCTGTCGCTCGACCGGGCTGAACCCAATGGCGTCTGGGTCGCGCAGGATACTGGTGGCGCGATCAAGGGCGCAAACCGCTTCGACAGTTTCTGGGGGGCAGGTGACCGTGCCCGGGCAATTGCCGGTGGCATGTCGGCTCGTGGAAGCGCGTTGCTGTTCCTGCCTAAGGCTGCGGTCGCGCGCCTGATCCCCGCCGAATAATGGCCCGCCGCCTCCATCCGGAGGAGCGGTCGCTTTGGAACCGCGTGGTTGAAACGGTGAAGCCCTTGCATCCCGTAAAGGTGGCGCTGCACCCGCATCCGGTCGACGAAAGCGTCGCCCCGGCGAAGGCCGGGGCCGCTTCCAGCAAAGCGCGAACCTCCAGCGGCCCTGGCCTTCGCCAGGGCGACGCGATTTCCAAACAGCCTAAAGCCATCGACAGCAATCTTGATTCGCACTGGGATCGGCGCTTTCATAAAGGCGCGGTAATCCCAGATATCAGCATTGATTTACACGGGCAGGGGCTGGCCGGTGCGCATGCAAGGCTCGATTACACACTTGAGCAAGCCATTCATCAGCGGCTGCGTGTGGTGCTGCTCGTAACAGGAAAAGCGCGCGCGCACGACCGTACGAGCGGCGCGGGCCGGGGCGCGATTGCTGCTGTGGTGCGTGATTGGTTGGCGGCTTCACGCCATTCGTCTCACATAGCCGCTGTCCGGCAGGCCCACCCGCGCCACGGTGGAGATGGGGCCCTGTATATTGTGCTGAAACGCTAGGCGTTGAGCAAACGCAGCGTTACCCGCCGATAAATCTCTGTCAGCGCATCAAGATCGGCAATGGCGACCGCCTCGTCCAGCTTGTGCATGGTTGCATTACAGAGGCCGAATTCGACGACTGGGCAAAGTTTCGATAGGAACCTGGCATCCGATGTGCCGCCGGTGGTTGAGGCTTCTGGGACAATTCCGGTCACTTCTTCTACTTCGGCCGCCATCGTTGCCGACAGTTCGCCCGGCGGCGTCAGGAATGCCTCGCCCGAAATCATCGCTTTCAACGTACCGCCGCCTGGCTCAACAATTCCGCGGATCAATTCGACCAGGCTTTCGCCGCTGTGGAGATCGTTGAAGCGGATCGACAGCCGCGCCAGCGCCCTGGCGGGGATGACATTGGTAGCCGGATTGCCGGTGTGCAGTTCGGTAATCTCGATATTGCTCGGCTGGAAAAATTCGGTGCCTTCATCGAGCGCCACTGCCTTGATCTGCGCAAGGATCGCCACCAGCCGCGGAATCGGATTATCGGCCAGATGCGGGTAAGCGACATGGCCCTGTGTGCCTTCAACGGTGATCCACATGTTCACCGATCCACGCCGCCCCACCTTCATCATGTCGCCCAGTCGATCGACGCTGGTGGGTTCGCCGACAAGGCACAGGTCGGGCACGGTACCGCGCGCCTGCATATGGTCGATGAGCGCACGGGTGCCGTGGATTGCAGGGCCTTCCTCGTCGCCAGTTATGATCAGACTGATCGTACCGGCCTCTTCTGGAATTTCGTGCAAGGCCGCTACAAACGCAGCGATGCTGCCCTTCATGTCGACCGCGCCGCGCCCGTAAAGCAGATCGCCTTTGATGACAGGTTCAAAAGGTCCGCTGGACCAGCCTTCGCCAGGAGGGACTACGTCCAAATGCCCGGCAAAGGCGAAATGGCGTCTGCCTTTTCCACGGATTGCGAACAGGTTTTCCACGGGCCCGCCATGCGCCGGATCGGCATCATCCGCGCCGGCAATGAAGCGCTCCACGGAAAAGCCCAAGGGCACCAGCATCGCTTCCATCGTATCGAACACGCTGCCGCGTGCCGGCGAAATGCTTTCGCAGGCCATCAGGCGTTGGGCATAGTCCAGGGCAAGGCTGTCTGTCATTTGCACCGCATGGCAATCGCGCTATGTTTTGTCCATAAATTCTGAACGGGAACATTATGCCCAAATTAGACATTGAAGCCATCCCGAAATCGAATGCCACCGGCTATCCGGAGCCATTCGACAAGGAGGTTGAGGGGCGTTGGTGGCGCAGGCTGGCGCCTGCCGCTGGCTTGACGCTGATGGGCGCAAGCCATGTAGTCCTAAAACCCGGTGGCTGGTCGTCGCATCGCCACTGGCACGAAAGCGAGGACGAGATGGTCATCATGCTCTCGGGCGAGGCGTTACTGATCGAGGATGATGGGGAGACTGTCATGCGTACCGGCGACGTGGCAGCCTGGCCAGCGGGCGTGCGCAATGGCCATCATATGATCAATCGAAGCGATGCAGACTGCAGTTTCATCGCAATCGGCGTGGGTGATCGCTCGACTGGTGGCGGCTATTCGGATATCGACATGATGTTCAGCGAGGAACATTATTACCACAAGGATGGCACGCTGTACCCGACGAAGAGGCTGAAATAGCGCGTCTCCCCGGCGTAGGCCTGGGCTGCGGTCGGTTTTCGCAGGCAGCGCAGTAGAAATTTCCTGCGGCCCCGGCCTACGCCGGGGAGACGGGTCACTTCCCCGGCTCGTTCTCGAACTTTTCGATCACCCATTCTTCATTCTGGGCCGACTGGTACCACTCCTGCATCCATGGATGGGCAAGTACAGCTTCGATATAGCTTTGCGCAAAGCCTGGAAGAGTGAAGCCATAGGTCACAAAGCGCGAAACGATCGGCGCGTACATAATGTCTGCGGCACTGTAGGTGCCGAACAAATATGGCCCTTCCTTGCCGAAACGCGCGCGCGCTTCCGCCCAGAGGCCTAGGATACGCAGCGCATCATTGCGCGTTTCCTCGCTGATCGTCATGCCTTCATAGGTCTTGCGCAGGTTCATCGGACATTCGCGACGCAAGGGCAGGAAGCCGGAGTGCATCTCGGCGGCCATCGCCCGCGCCATGCCGCGCGCAACCTCATCCTTGGGCCAGAACCGCTCGCGCCCGACCTTGTCGGCGAGATATTCGAGGATAGCGAGGCTGTCCCAGATGACCGCATCGCCGTCCCACAATATCGGAACCTTGCCAGACGATGGGGCGAGGTCTTCCTCACGCTTCCGCTCGTCCCATGTCGCATCATAGAGGGGCACGGTCATCTCGTCAAAATGCAAGCCGGACTGTTTGCACGCCAACCAGCCCCGCAGCGACCAGCTCGAATAGGCTTTGTTACCGATGATGAGTTTGAGGGTCATTGAAATATCACCGTAAGTCCTGAGCCTGTCGAAGGACGTCTCTAGGCCTTAAGCCGCCCTTCGACAAGCTCAGGGCTCCGGTTTTCTAACTCGCAATGGCTTCTAGCACCGCCTCGCGCAGGGCATCAATCCCGCCCTTCTTTTCCGCAGAGGTAGCCGAAATCACCGGGAAGGCGGCGCTGTGCTTGCGCAATTCGTCCAGAGTCGCGGCCTCAACTGCTGCGAGTTCGCTGGCCTTGATCTTGTCCGTCTTGGTCAACACGATACGATAGCTGACGGCAGCACCATCGAGCATCTTCATGATTTCGCGGTCGACTTCTTTGATCCCGTGACGGCTGTCGATGAGGAGGAAGGCGCGTTTCAGCACCTGACGCCCGCGCAGATAATCATTCACCAGATAGCGCCATTTCTGCACTGTTTTCAGCGGAGCCTTGGCATAGCCATAGCCGGGCATGTCGCAGATGCGGAAGATGGGCGGTTCGCCGACATCAAAGAAGTTCAGCTCTTGCGTGCGCCCCGGCGTGTTTGATGCGCGCGCCAAACCATTCCGGTTGACCAGTGCATTAATGAGGCTCGATTTGCCGACGTTCGAACGGCCAGCAAAGGCGATTTCGGGAACATCTGCATCGGGCAGGAATTCGAGACCAGGGGCCGACTTCAGAAAGTTGACCGGGCCTGAGAAAATTTTTGCGTCCATAAACTTTGCCTCTTTCATCCTCTCCTCTTCAGGGGAGAGGCAACGAGACTAGGCCTTGCATCGCAAGGCCTAGTCGCAGTCGGTGAGGGCCCCCTCTCCAAGTGCGGCTAGCTGCAGGAGCAGCAAGCCTTGCTATCCTCTCCCCCGGAAGGGGAGAGTTGTTGTATATTAAGCCTTCGCCTTCTTCTTTTCGGCTTCTTCCTTCGCCATCTGCTCTTTCAGGATTGGATGCTTGGAATAGAGCCATTTCTGCTGACCGATCGAAATCAGGTTCGACACTACCCAGTAGAGCTGCAGGCCAGCCGCGAACGGTGCCATGATGAACATCAGGAACCAGGGCATGATCGCAAAGACCTGCTTCTGCACTTCGTCCATTGGCTGCGGATTCAGCCGCTGCATCAGCCACATTGTGATGCCGAGCAGGATGGGCAGGATACCAATGGCCAGAAATGCCGGGGGCGTGAATGGCAGAAGGCCGAACAGGTTGATCGGAGTAAGCGGATCGGGAGCCGAAAGGTCCTTCAACCACAGCGCAAAAGGCTGGTGCCGCATTTCGACCGTCAGCATCAGGATTTTGTACAAAGCGAAGAAGATAGGAATTTGCAGCAGGATGGGAAGGCAACCCGCCAATGGGTTGATTTTCTCTTCCTGGTACAGCTTCATCATCTCTTGCTGCAGCTTAGGCTTGTCGTCCTTGTAACGCTCCTGAAGCGCTTTCATCTTGGGTTGCACGGCACGCATGCCTGCCATTGAAGCAAACTGCTTTTGTGCGACGGGATACATGAACAAGCGAACGATGATCGTCAGCGCGATGATGGCGACGCCGAAATTGCCGAACAGGTCGAATAGCCAGAGCAAAATGGTCAGGAACGGAATGGCGATGAACCAGAACCAGCCCCAATCGATCGAATAATCGAGATAGGGGATACCAATCTTGTCGGTATAGGCGCGCAGTTCCTCAAATTCCTTGGCACCGGCAAACAGGCGGGAAGTTTGGGCAACCGACTTGCCTGCGTCGACCGCAGTCAGCTGCGCATTGCGCACATTCGCCCAATTATAGCCGTCCTGCGACTTGAATTCAGCCTTGACCGGGATTTTCTGGTCGGGGATCAAAGCCGCAAGCCAGTATTTATCGGTCATGCCGTTCCAACCGCCGGTGGTGGCAAAGCTCACCTTGCCGTCGGGCGCCTCGGCGACCTGGTCATAGCCCCAGTCATAATTTGGTTTGCCGTCGAAGACACCTATAGGGCCGATGTGAATCTGGGTGAAAATCGATCCACCCTTAGTGGCGTCTTTGGGTTTGCCTTTGCGGCTGATGATGCCAAAGGGCGCGACATTCGCGGTCGGCAGTCCGGCAGCGTTGCTGAACCGTTGTTCAGCGGTCAGCATATAATGTTCGTCAATCGACAGCTTGATTTCGAAACTCTGGCCTTCGGGGTTGGTCCAGGTCAGGCTGACCGGCGTCGAAGGCGTCAGCTTGTTTGCGCTAGCGGTCCAAAGCGTCTTGTCAGTCGGGAAAGTTGCACCATTGCCAGTCCAACCAAAGCGGGCGAAATAGGAGTTGGATGTACCGGAGGGCGCAAACAGTCGAACCGGCGGCGACTTTTTGGAGAGTTCTTCACGATGGGCAAGCAGGACGAGATCGTCGATGCGCGCTCCTTCGAGATTGATCGAACCCTTCAGCTTGGGCGTTTCAACGGCTACGCGAGGTGCGGCCGAAAGGGCTGTGGGCAGTGCGATCTGCTTGGCAGGGGCAGCGGCGGTCGTGAAATCGGCTCCATCTGAACTGGCACCTGTCGGCTTCGCCGGGCTTGCCGTGGTCGCTGATGATGAAGCTGCAGGCGGCGGAGTCGGGAAAAACATGTTCGCGACATAGGGCCAACCGAAAAGGATAAGGCCCGTCAGCAGCACAGCCAGAATGATATTACGCCGGTCTTCCACTCAAATATTCCCTGTTAATTCAATATCTGGATCTGTCATGGCACAGGATCATATCCGTGCCCGCCCCAAGGATGGCAGCGCAATAGCCGTTTCAGCGCCAGCCAGCCACCCTTAATCGCGCCATATTTCTGCAAAGCTTCTATCGCATAGGACGAACAGCTTGGGGCATAGCGGCAGGTCGGGGGCAGGATGCGCGAAGGGCCGTATTGCCAGCCACGGGCGATGAGGATGAAGAGCTTGGCGATCATGCAGAAAGCTTCCGTAACGCCTTGGTCATTTCTTCACGCAGCATTCCGAAATCGCGCTCGATTCCGCCGTCGCGGCCGATGAGGATATGGTCAGCACCCGCCTTGCCCAATTCAGGTAGCAGCTCAGCCGCCAGTTCGCGGAAACGGCGCCGCATGCGGTTACGCACAACCGCATTGCCGACCTTTTTAGTGATGGTGATACCCAGCCGTTTCGCCGGGTTGTCGTCACGCCGATCGTGCACCAGCAAAACGAAACCGGGAGTTGCATAGCGCTTCCCCCGGTTGGCAGCCAGAAACTCCGGCCTTTTTCTGATGACTTCATAGCCGCGCACGCAGCGGCTACCGAAAGCTTCGGCGCTTAGGCCGAGAGCTTCTTGCGACCGCGAGCGCGGCGGCCGTTCAGAATCGCGCGACCAGCAGCAGTCGACATGCGGAGACGGAAACCGTGACGGCGAGCGCGCACAAGATTGCTCGGTTGAAAGGTGCGCTTCATGGCTCAAATCCTCAATAAAATCAGCAATTGGAATAAAAACAGCCGCCGAATCTCTACGGCGACCGCCTTTGTTGAGCGGGCCTTTATGGTTTGGGCGGGCAAAAGTCAACATGACTCAGGGCAGTTTTTGCCCAACGTCGTCGCGTTGAAACAGCTGCATCAAGTCGCGCTTGACGGGCGGGAAGGGCGGGCGCGTCTTGAACCGCTTGCGCCGCATCGCCCAATTGGCCCATTCGCCATATTCGGGGTGCCGCTTGGCTTGATGTGCAAATTGCTTTTTCGCCCAGCGCGAATTTTTGAGGACAAGCGCTAGGCCAATTGGAAAAAGAATTAATCCGCCAGGTCCAGGTAGCCAACCGATCAGAGGAGCGAGGATCATCAGGAACCAGCCGAGCACGATCATCACCCATTGGAATGACCGGTTATTGGAAATGTTGCGGCGTTTGGCGGCTGGCATGGCGGCGATGTGGGTATTGGCTCTCCGGCCTGCAAGTAAATGTTCCCCTCCCGCCTGCCAGTGGGCGAAAGCGGTTATCCCTCACACAACGCCACGAGTTGGTCGGCGCAGGCACCCCAGCCTTCTTCAAAGCCCATTTTGACGTGGCGTTTGCAATCGTCCTCGGTCCAGTGTCGGCACAGCGCGGTGTAGCGGGTGCCATCGCCTTCGGGTTCAATGCTCCAGATGCCAATCATGAAAGGGCCTGCGGGCATCAGATCGCCGATTATGGCGTCGGTAAAGGCAAAGCGCTGCCCTTCATCCCATGCCAGCACAGTGCCGGGATGCGGGTGCACTTCGCCATCGGGGCCATACATTGTGCACATCGACGCACCACCCGCTCGCCGTTCGAGCTTGTCAAACTCCGCGCGCCAGGGTTTGGGGCACCACCAATCATTGATGCGGTTGGTCATAATGTCCCAAACCTTTTCGGGCCGGGCGGCGATGAAGCGGGTGATCGAGAGTTCCCAGCCATTGTCTGCGCTTGCGGTCATGTTCATTTCCTTCAATCTCTGTCAGGCGCGCCGAGCGGGAAATAGCCGCGATAGGGGCGGGCGCCCTCTACACAGCGTGCGACCGATGGGCGGGCAAGCAATCGCGCGCGATAGGCTTTGAGCTTCCTGCACTCGTCAGGAATGGGTTGCGTCCAGTCGGCATAGAAAAGGGCAGGTGCACCCGAGCAATCCGCCATCGAAAATTCGTCTCCACAAGCCCATCCATCCTCGGGAATTTGCGCTTCCAGCCAAGGATAGATGGTGGAAAGCGTTGCCCGCGCCCGTTCTACGCGCGCAACGTCAGGCGTCTCAGTGATCCATGGGATATATTCCGAAACCGCCGCCTGAAAGCTGGCCTCCAGATGGCAGTCGAACACGCGGTCGAGCAGCCGCACCCGCAGCGCCGCTGCGCGGTCGTCCGGGATCATACGGGGCGTATCGGGATAGGCGATATCGAGATGTTCTATGACGATTGAGCTTTCATAGACACCTTGTCCCTGATCGACGAGCACCGGCATCTGCCCGCGCACCCAGTGCGACCGCAACTGATCCCAATGTTCGGGATGCTCGTCGTCAAGGATCCGAAACTCGAAATCTAGTCCCTTTTCGTACAGCGGGATAAGCGCTTTCCAGGTGTAGCTGGAAAAGGGGTGGCCGTAGAGGATCATGCGCCGCGCACCGCTGCTTCAATTGCCGCATGGTCGATCTTGTGCATCGTCATCATCGCCTCAAACGCGCATTTCGCCACGTCGCCACCTGCTGCCATCGCCTCGGTCAGCACGCGCGGGGTGATCTGCCAGTTGAGGCGCCATTTGTCCCTGCACCAACCGCAGGCGCTTTCCTGACCGCCATTGCCGACAATAGCGTTCCAGTAGCGGTCTGTTTCTTCCTGACTGTCGGTGGCGATCTGGAAGGAGAAGGCTTCGCTCTGCGGGAAAATCGGTCCGCCGTTAAGGCCGATGCATGGGATGCCACAGACAGTGAACTGGACGGTCAATACATCGCCCGCCTTACCCCCGGGGAAATCGCTCGGCGCACGGTCGACGGCTTTGACCCTGCTGTTCGGAAAAGTCGCGGCATAGAAATTGGCGGCCTCTTCGGCATCCTTGTCATACCAGAGACAAATGGTGTTTTTAGCGGTCATCATTTTCCTCCTACGAGCGCGAACATCGCTCCCTGCGGGTCGATGCCCTGCACGATCCAGTCATTGCCGGGAACTTCCATCGGGCCGTTGATAACCTGTCCGCCGCTGGCGGTGATTGCAGCGTGGGCGGTGGTAATCGAGGGAACACGGAAGTAATGCGCCCAGCCGGTGGGGGTTCCCTCAGGTGCCTGCATGATCGCGCCGACACCGCCGCCGTCATGGTCGATAAACTGATATGTCCCCATCGGTCCCATGTCCATCGGCTCGGGCAGCGTCCACCCGAACAGCTTGGTGTAGAAGGCCAGCGCATGGGCCTGATTGCCAGCATACAACTCGTTCCACGAACAACGACCTTGCAGGTTGGTCGAAAAGGCGGTGCTCTCGCCGCCACCGGGTGGGGGAGTAGGCGTCATCACATAAAAGGGGCTGCCGCAGCAGTCCGCCACCATGGCAATTCGCCCGGCCATTGGCACATCGCGCGCAGGCATCAGGCATTTGCCGCCCGCCGCTTCGATTGCCGCGACGCTGGCATCGGTATCATCCACGCCGATATAGCCCAGCCAACTGGGGCGAGCGCCATGCTGAACCATTTCGGGTGATAATGTCAGGACGCCGCCGGTCATGCCACCATCGGCATTGGCGATGAATCCATAGCCGTCGGCCTCTGGCGGGCCAGCGCTCATCGTCCATCCCGGAACGACTGCTTCGTAAAAGGCCTTCGATCCGCTGAAATCGGTGGTCATCAATTCGTACCAGATCCAGCTGCCGTGCAATCTAGCCATGACGTATCCTTTCAGGCTTTGAGGTCGAGAACGGGCGCGAAGCCGCCGAAAATCATCCGCTTGCCGTCGAACGGCATCGGGTTCTTTTCGGGGTCCATGCGCGGATCGGCCTTGGATGGGTCTTCCATCCACTCGGTCATCTTGGCGAAGGCGGCGTCGCGGGTTGCCTTGTCGGGCCATTCGATCCAGCTGAACAGCACTTCCTCGTCCGCCTCGGCCTTCACGGCCATGCGGAAATCGGTGGTGTGGCCTTTCTGAACATCGTCGCCCCAGCATTCGACCACGCGCAATGCGCCCAGATCCATGAAAACGCTGTCACCCAATTTGGCGTGCGCAATGAACTTCTCCTTGTTCGCCTTGGGGCAGGCGATCACGAAACCGTCGATGTAACTCATTTTTCTCTCCTCCATCTGCCCCCTTTTCGGGGTGCTTATTCGCTCGGCGGCACCGCTGTCGGGTCCATCCAGAAGGGTTCCCAGATATGGCCGTCTGGGTCGGCGAGCGTGCGCTGATACATGAAGCCATGGTCCTGCGGCGGATTGAGGTCTGCGGTTCCACCGGCGGCAGCACCGGCATCCACCAAAGCGTTCACCGCATCCCTGCTGTCGAGCGTGATCGCGATCATCACTTCGCTAGATGTCGAAGGCGGGATCGGGCGATCGGTGAAACTTTGCCATTTGGCGTGGGTCAGCAGCATCACCATGATCGACTCGCTCCACACCATGCAGGCGGCGGTCTCGTCGGTGAAATGCGGGTTGTTGGTGAAACCGAGGGCAGTGTAAAAGGCCATCGCCTTGGGCAGGTCTGCCACCGGCAGGTTGACGAAAATCATCTTGCTCATCCGGTTTCTCCTCTTTCGAACAGCATTTTTATGTAGCGTTGGAGGTGGAGCACGCTGTCGCGCGCTTCTTTGGGGCTGTTCTTGGCCTTGGCGATGATGAAGGCGCCCTGCAGCACCGCTTGGATATGATAGGACAGGCTTATAGCCGAAATGCCGTCGCGGATGCCGTAGCGTGCGATGGCCGCTTCGATATCCACGGCCAGCCGTTCGCAATAGGCGCTGATGCTCGCATCGCTGGCGCAGCGCAGGGTGTCGCTGCTGGCAAAGCTTTCTTGCACCATCGTGCCGACAAAGCAGGTGAAGCCTTCGGGCGGGCCTTCGAGCATGAACATGCGGAAGTCGATATGGGCAAGCAGGCGCTCGAGCGGGTCTTCGATCCGTACCCAGGGGGGCAGGGTGAAGATCAGTTCATCGGCGCGCGCGGTCCATTGCTCGGCGGCGGCCACGCCCAGTTCCTCTTTGGACGCAAAATGGTGGAAAAACGCGCCTTTCGATACGCCCGCCGCTGCGCAAATCTCGTCCACCGAAGTTGCGGCATAACCCTGTTTGCGCACCAGCATATGCGCCGCGTCGATCAGTTTCGACCGGGCAGAAGGGCGCGGGGCCGTGGCATTGCGACTCGACATCTGCAAAACATACCAACTAGTCGGTATGTCGTCAAATCGCCCTGAGGCAGTGCAGTGAAAGGACTGCTTTTGAATGGATTAGAGCTTAAGCGTCATGGTGACGTGCACGCCATCGCCGTGCCACAGGCGCTCGACATGGGCGTCGGTCGTCTCGAAACCGACTTTCTCATAAATCGCCATCGATGAAGCGAGGCCATCGGTAGTCTCTAAAAAGACTTCGCGGTGACCGCATGAACGCGCATGATGGAGCGCGAGGTCAACCAGCTTGCGTCCGGCACCGGACCCGCGTGCTTCAGGAAGCAGCACCACCCAGCGCAACTGGCCAACCTCTCCGCGATCGACCAGCGCCGAGCAGCCCACAGCCTTGCCATCCATTTCGGCGAACCAGACGCGGCTGCGGCTAGGTTGGTCTAGCTGCGCCTCGGCAACAGTTTCGGCGACAAAGTCCCAGAATGGCGGGCCGAACCGATCGCCTTCGGGGGCATAGCCAAGGCGATGCAGGTCGACGATCAGCTGATCATCGCCCGGTCGCCGTTCGTTTCGGAAAGTGATTGGCGCAGCCTCCATGCCAGGCGGCTTAAGAGGAAAATCTCCGGCTAATCAAGCGGCAGAAGCTCAATCGAGCCGGACGTAGCGCGCCAGATCTCGGCTGTTGAGATACAGCGCATCATCGTGCGGGGCGCTGTTGGTCATCGCGTAGAAACGGCGGGCCTCGGTCTCGCTCAACCCCATTTCGCGATAGAATCCAATATAGTCCTGATGCACCGGATCGTCGGCGGCGAAGTCGTCTGCTTCAAAGCCATCCTCGTCGCGCCAGCTGTGGACTGCGAATTCAGCGGTCGGTGCCGCGCGACGCTGGGTACCTGCTAGAAATAACTCAACGCCGCCTGAACGGACCGACCCGCCATCCGGTACATAAGTCATGACGCCATGACGTCGCACCATCCGGGCGAGCGCGAGATTGGCCTCATCGTCGCCAGTGCCGGGGCAATCGATCATGTCGATTTGCTTGAGCGTGGGGAACGCGCGCAGCAACGCGGCGAATTGCGCTGGCGTTTCGCTTTCGACGCTGCCGATCAGTTCGGCTCGGTCGGGCGCGACCATATGGAATGGACCGAAACTCGCCAGCGGCGTGCGGCTGGGAGCGATGTCGCCAAAGGGCTGGGCAACGAAACGCTCGGCCGTGGTGCCACCGTCATCCAGCTCGACGACTTCCTCGATTTCATAGACTTCGCTCGCCGTTTCCAGCGGTGCCGCGTGGCTCGGCACTGCGATCAGGATGAGCGCGAGCAGGCCTGCAATGCCGATGGGAAAGGGAGGACGTGTTGCCATGATGGCTGCGCCTTTGCACGCGCGCGCATTGCCAATTCCTCTGCGCCGAGGGTTAAAAGGAATTTAGGCATGATTTGCCTTCGCCGGATTTCATGCTAACCGTTGGCGGCGCGCGGTGGCCAAAATGGCGCAACTTTTGGACCTGTTTCTAAGGAGTTGCCGCGCCATGGTCGCGATTGTTTCTACCGTTGCCTATCTGGGGCTGGAGGCCCGCGCCGTCGAGGTGCAATGCCAGATCGCCCCCGGAATGGTGGGCTTTGCCGTCGTCGGGTTGCCCGACAAGGCGGTCGCCGAAAGCCGCGAACGGGTGCGTGCCGCGATTGCGGCCTTGGGCCTTTCACTGCCGCCCAAGCGGATCACGATCAACCTGTCGCCCGCAGATCTGCCCAAGGAAGGGTCGCACTACGACCTGCCGATCGCGCTGGCGCTGCTCTCTGCCATGGGCCTCGTCGATACCGAGACGCTGGCGCAATATGTCGTGGTCGGTGAATTGGGGCTCGATGGCCGTGTGGCGGCATCCCCCGGCGTTTTGCTCGCCGCATTGCACGCTTCGGGGCGACAAATGGGGCTGATTTGCCCCGCGATGCAGGGCGCCGAGGCTGCATGGGCCGGGCAGGTCGAGGTCATTGCCGCGCCCGACCTGCTGTCGCTGCTCAACCATCTGAAGGGGCAGGGGATCTTGCGCCCGCCCGAACCCGGTATTGCCGAGGCACCGGTGCGCGGGCCGGACCTGAAACAGGTAAAGGGGCAGGAGACCGCCAAGCGTGCGTTGGAGATTGCGGCGGCGGGCGGACATAATTTGCTGATGGTCGGACCTCCGGGGGCGGGAAAATCACTATTGGCCTCTTGCATGCCGGGGATATTGCCCGAGCTGACTCCCGCCGAGGCGCTGGAAGTGTCGATGATCGCCTCGGTGGCCGGCGCACTCGAAGGCGGGCGGATTTCGCGCAACCGGCCTTTTCGAGCACCGCATCACAGCGCCTCGATGCCTGCGTTGGTTGGCGGCGGAATGCGGGTGCGACCGGGGGAGGTCAGCCTTGCCCATCTCGGCATTTTGTTTCTCGACGAATTACCGGAATTCCAGAGGGTTGTGCTCGATAGTTTACGTCAACCCTTGGAAACGGGCGAGGTCAGTGTGGCCCGCGCCAACAGCCATGTGACCTTTCCGGCGCGGGTGCAATTGGTCGCGGCGATGAACCCCTGCCGCTGCGGGCATCTGGGCGATGCCGCGCTCGCCTGTAGCCGCGCCCCACGCTGCGCGGCGGATTATCAGTCGAAGGTGTCAGGCCCGCTGCTCGACCGTATCGACCTGCATGTCGAAGTGGAGGCAGTCAGCGCCGCCGATCTGGTGTTGCCACCCCCAACCGAAGGTTCCGAACAGGTCGCGGCGCGGGTTTTTGCAGCACGGCAGGTGCAGACAGAAAGGCTGGTGGGGACTGCAAAGCGCACCAATGCCGATCTGGAGGGCGAATTGCTCGAGGCGCATGCCACGCCCGACGAACCCGGCCAGCGTTTGCTTGCCCAAGCCAGCGAAGCGATGCGCCTATCCGCACGCGGCTATACGCGGATATTGCGGATCGCGCGGACGATAGCGGATCTGGCCGGATGCAAGACCGTGGGCCGCATCCATGTCGCCGAGGCGCTGTCTTATCGCCGCCAACCTCCGAGGAATTAGACCACAAATCCCCCTGCAGCTTGCGGGCGGGGTTAGGGAAGGGCCTGTAAAAACCTAAGGCGCGACCACCCGCCGTGCTGTCAGCACCTTCACCGGTTTGGCAATCATCTGCCCCTTCATCGCACCTTCGCCCAATGTGGTAGATATCGGCGCGTCGAAAATCTGGCGCACCACCTCCATCCCCGCAGTCACGCGCCCGAAAGCCGTATAGCCCGCGCGGGCCTCAGGATCGGTGGATTTGGGATCGGCGTCGAGGCTGGGCATATCCGACAGCAGGATCGAAAAATCGCCCTTCGCGGTCCCCGGGGCCCAGCGCGCCATGGAGATTGCACCCGTCTTATGCAGGACTCCCGTCTGGTCGGTGGTTTCATGCGCGATCGGGGGCAAATCGCGTTTCGGGTCGCCGCGGGTGCCGGCCTGAATCAGGCCATTGGGCTGCTCACCCCAAGCCAGTTTCATCGCCCGGTAGAAGGTAATCCCGTCAAAGCGTTTCTGGTCGACATAACGCACAAAATTGCGCGCTGCGATCGGCGCACGCTTGGCGTCGAGTTCGAGCTCGATCGGGCCTAGCTCAGTCGAGAGCACAACCTTGACCAGATCGGGTAAAGGCGCTGGAGACGGCGTCTTTTTTGATGGCGTGGCAGCAGTCAGGGCAATGAGCAGCGGCAGGGCCGCGAGGACGAATCGGCGGTTCATGCTGCTAATCTGCCTCCAAAATCTCACCGGGCAAAGCTTTGACGAACTTGCGCGCTATCTCGAAATCATGTCCTGCGCGCAGGAAGGCGGCAAATTGTTTGCGTTTCTGTTCTTCCGAGGCGGGTTCGGTGGCATAGGGCCCAATCCGTTTGCGTTGGGCAAAACGCTCGGCAGACTGCCATTTTTGTGCAGCACTCTCGGCCTGTGCATCGCCTGCATCAGCTTCGGATATGCCCTTGGCGCGCAGATCTTCGTTCACCCGGCGATGCCCCAGACCGCGCGCCGCCATCGTCCGCGCCCTTGCTGCGGCAAAGGCGGCATCGTCGATATAGCCGAGGCGCACAAAATCGGTGATAAGCGCATCCAGATCGGCGGGTTGTTCGCCATCCCAACCCCGCTCGCGCAATTTGCGTTTCAGATAGTCGGACAGCTTCTTCCGGCTGGTCGCGTAACGGCCGACATAATGCAGCGCGAGGTCGCGTAACTTCACTGGATTCAGTGGCTTAGGGGCCTTGTTCCATTTTGGTTCATCTGCCACGCCGCATTGTTGCCACAGTCGGGTCGAAATTTGAACTCCAAAGGTCGGGTAGGACGGCACGATAAGGGATCGCCAGATTAAGGGAAAGCATATGACAGGTCTAACACCCACGCCCTCCAGCGATACGCTGGAGCGCCGGTTTTCAGACTTTGCAACTTTGGGTGAAGCGCTGGATTATGCAGCGCTTGGGGCCCGCGGCCTCAATTTTCACGATATGCGTGGCGAACTGGCGCGGCCCTATCCGTTCAGCGAGATGCGCAAAGACGCGCTCGATGTTGCCTATCGCCTGCTCAGCCATGGCGTGAAAAAGGAAGACCGGATCGCGCTGATTGCCGAAACCGGGCCTGAATTCGCCGCACTGTTCTTTGGTTGCGTTTATGCCGGTGCCTGGCCGGTGCCGCTGCCTTTGCCGACCAGCTTCGGTGGCAAGGAAAGCTATATCGATCAATTGTCGGTGCAGCTGAACAGTTGCGATCCCTCGATCCTCTTCTTTCCGCCCGAACTGGCCGAAATGGCGGGTGAAGCTGCGACCAAATGTGGTGTTGAAGGCGTCAATTGGGCTGAATTCAACGATCGCATCGCACTCAAAACAGACCTGCCGCAGGCAATGACCGACGAAATCTGCTATCTTCAATATTCGAGCGGTTCGACCCGTTTCCCGCATGGCGTTGCGGTGACGCATAAAGCGCTGCTCAACAATCTGTCGGCACACAGCCACGGGATGGAACTGAAACCGCAGGATCGCTGCGTTTCCTGGCTCCCCTGGTATCATGATATGGGGCTTGTCGGCTGCTTCCTCTCGATCGTCGCCAACCAGGTCTCGACCGATTATATGAAGACTGAAGATTTCGCCCGCCGTCCGCTCGCCTGGCTCGATATGATCACCCGCGCCGATGGCACGGTGATCAGCTATTCGCCGACTTTTGGCTACGACATCTGCGCGCGCCGCATTTCGAGCCAGACGCACGTTTCGGAACGGTTCAAATTTGATCATTGGCGGCTGGCCGGCAATGGCGCTGACATGATCCGTCCAGATGTTATGCAGGCTTTTGTCGATGCATTTGGCGATGCGGGTTTTAAGGCTACTGCCTTCCTTCCCAGCTATGGCCTCGCCGAAGCCACCCTCGCCGTGTCGATTATGCCTCCGGGAGAGGGCATACAGGTCGAACTGGTTGAAGAAAGTGAATTGACCGGCGTGCCCGGATCACCCGAGCGTCCCACTCGCTATCGTGCCATCGTCAATTGCGGCAAGGCCGTGAAGGACATGACGATTGAGGTGCGCGACGCCGATGGCAACATCCTGCCTGACCGTGTGATTGGCAAGGTCTGGTGCACCGGCCCGTCGTTGATGGTCGGCTATTTCCGCGATCCGGAATCGACCGAAGCCTGCATGGCGGATGGCTGGCTCGACACTGGCGACATGGGATATATGTCCAATGGTTACATATATATAGTCGGTCGCGCCAAGGATATGATCATCATCAATGGCAAGAATTACTGGCCTCAGGATATCGAGTGGGCAGTCGAGCAATTGCCCGGGTTCAAATCCGGCGATATTGCCGCCTTCTCGGTCAGCAACGGTGGCGAGGAAACCCCCGCCGTGCTCGTCCAGTGCCGCACTTCTGACGAAGCCGAGCGCGCCAAGCTCCGTGAGCAGATCAAGGATAAGGTGCGATCGGTCACGGGCATGAACTGCGTTGTCGAATTGGTCCCGCCTCGCACGTTGCCGCGCACCAGTTCGGGTAAGCTCAGCCGGGCCAAGGCACGCAATCTTTATCTGTCGGGTGAAATTCAGCCTTACGCAATCGCCGCATAAATCAAGAAAACTCGCAGCATTTTACACGCTTTTGGCATGGCACGCTTACGATTAAGTAAGTTTCTCCGCCTATACGTACGGGGTGACCAATAAAGATTCTTCGCACGGCTTGCCTCGGGATATTTCCGCCAAGGCCCTTTTGGGTTTTGAGGATCCCGGTGGGATAGAGGCTATCCAACTGGAAGACATCCAGGCGCGGTCATTGCGAGATCTTGCCAAGGCGCATTTTTCGGTCGCTGCCATATCAGTCCTGTTGATATTCGCGATTAACTTTGGTGAGGTCCCCTTATGGGCCACAGGACTTTGGGTTGCAGCAATTGGCGGATATGCAGCACTTTGGGCAACCAATCTGCGTGACAAGCAATTAATTCAGAGCGGACGGGCGACACGTCACGAATTTCTTCGCATGGGAAAACATTCAGGTATCAGCGGGCTGATTTGGGGAAGTGCGCTCCCGATACTGGGTACCTTTGGTGCCATGCCGCAGTGGCTGGGAATATGGTCGGTCTGCCTTGCGATGATGGTCTACGCATCGTTGATGAACCCGAGCCTGCCGATTGTGGCTACGGCCTTTATCGGTGCTACATCATTGGGTGGTGTCGTTGGCTGGGTTATGCATAGCGAATATTACCTCGCACTTGCCACAGTCGCATTGGGTACTCTGATGATCTTCGGGGTTCTGCGCAGCGCAAAGGCGCAGATATTGTATGAATTTGCGAGCAATGTGTTGCAGGAAAAGTCGGAGACGGTGAGCCTGTTACTGCGCGAATTCGAAGACAGCGGAGCTGATTGGTTGTGGCAGACAGACACTGGTCGCTGCATTTCTCATGCCAGCCCGCGTTTCGCTTTTGCGTTGGAAGCCGAAGCTAAGGTTGTTGAAGGCCAGCCTTTGCTGAAATTGATCGCGGGCGATAGCTGGGAAACCGGGCGCTACCCGGACGAGCTTCACCATCTGGCCGACAAATTGAAGCGGCGCGAGGCATTTTCCAACCTCATTGTTCCGGTGACTATAAACGGTAAACGCCGCTGGTGGGAGCTTTCCGCTTCTCCACGTCAAGCTGATGATGGTTCTTTTCTGGGTTTTCGCGGAGTGGGCTCCGACGTTACCGAACAACGTGAATCTGCTGAGAAAATCTCGCATCTCGCGCGATTTGACACGCTGACCAGTCTACCCAATCGTTTGCAACTGACCGAGGCATTGGGGCAGGCGCTTTCGGATGCCGATCGCTGGCGTCGTCGCTGTGGTTTTATGATGATCGATCTCGACCGGTTTAAGGCGGTCAACGATACGCTGGGACACCCGGTTGGTGATCGCTTGCTCGCACAGGTCGCCAAACGCCTGAAAATGATCATGTCCGAAAACGAGCTATGTGGACGGCTTGGTGGCGATGAATTTGCCGTTGTGTTGAAGGACGCATCGGATGCCAATTATGTCGCGCAAGTCAGCAAGCGGATTATTGATACTATCTCTAAACCTTATGAAGTCGATCAGAATACACTCTATATTGGTGCCAGCATCGGTAGTGCGGTCGGGCCGATGGATGGCCGAACAGTTGAACTGTTGATGCGCAGTGCAGACCTTGCCCTCTATCGTTCGAAGGAAGAGGGTGGGAATACCCATCACAGCTATCAACATAAACTGCACGCAAATGCCGAAGAACGACGCGTTCTCGAATTTGAGTTACGCAACGCGCTTGAAAGTAACCAGTTCCACCTCGAATATCAGCCTGTGGTAGAGGCTAATGGCGACCATGGGGTTGTCGGTTTCGAAGCCCTGTTGCGATGGAATAATCCCAAATTCGGAAATGTTTCGCCTGCTAAATTCATTCCAGTGGCGGAAGATGCACGGCTGATTGTACCCATCGGCAACTGGGTGCTTCGCCAAGCATGTACGGATGCGATGAACTGGCCTTCTTCGATCAAGGTTGCAGTCAATGTCTCGGTTGATCAATTGACGAGCCCGTCTTTTGTGGAAACGGTCGTGCAGGCTTTGCATGATACAGGACTGCCTGCATGGCGGCTTGAATTGGAAGTTACCGAGAGCATTTTTGTTCGTGACGGGGGACTTGCGGTTCAAATTCTTGACCGCCTACGCAAACTGGGAATCAAATTGTCGCTCGACGATTTCGGCACAGGTTACTCTTCGCTTGGTTATCTCAGCAATATCCGCTTCGATACCATCAAGGTTGATCGCAGCTTTGTGACCGGTGCTTCCAAAGGTAAGGCCGAATGTATCGCGATCATTCGCGCAGTCGTTGCCATGGCGGATGCGCTGGACATTGCGACGACAGCCGAAGGCGTTGAGAATGAGGCCGAGCTGGCGATGATCCAGCAATTTGGCTGCGACAAGATCCAAGGCTATTACTTCGGTCGCCCCATGGTCATCAATGATGCCTGCGCGCTCTTTTCGGATATTCAACGCAGCAGTGTCGCCTGACCTATTTGGCTGCTGAGTTGGCTCGACTGAGCCAGTCGCGTACATCCTCAGCGCTTTTATCGGCGACTTCCTCCATCGGCAAATGTCCGATGCCCTTATAGATTTGCTTGCTGCTGTTCTTGTAGGTTGAAGCGAACCATTCGGCGCTGCTGACCGGAATCAGCTTGTCCTCATCACCCCAAAGGATCAGCGCGGGTACCTCGCGCGTAGCTTCGCCAACCGGTTTGGTGGAATAGCGGTTGGAAAACTGAGCAAAACGCTTGCCGGTTGCTTCGCGATTTCCTGGATAGCGCAGCAATTCCCAATATTCATCGATCTCGGTTGGTGTCGCAACCGACTGGTTGCTGACGCTCTGCCTTAGCGAGCGTTCGATGACGCTGCGCGGCGTGATGACACTCATGATGGGCCGAAGTGCTGGTATACGCGCGATACGGAAACCGATGGGCAACGCCTTGGGCTGAGAATTGGGCGCGCCGCTGGCATCGACCAATATGATGCCCTGCAGCTTATCGGGATGCGCCTTGGCATATTCATGCGTCACCCAGCCGCCCATGCTGTTTCCGCCCAGATAGAATTTGGAGAGGCCGCGGTTTTTGGCCACCCGGTCGACAACGTCGACAAAGCCTGCTGCGCTATAATCGTCCTTTGGGTGCGGGCCGGTCAGGCCGTGGCCGGGCTGATCATAGCGGATGATGCGATATTCCTTGCCCAGCCGGTCAACCCATTGCTGCCATGTGTGGAGCGAGGCGTTGGAACCGTGGAGCAGGATCAGGGCAGGGGCGTCCTTCGGCCCCTCGTCACGCAGATGGACGGTCAGGCCGTCACCCAGATCGACAAATTCGGACTCGGCGTTGGCATATTTGGCGCGCAGCTCGTCAGCCGGGATGTCAGGGGCATAGCCCCATGCAAAAAGAGCCGCGACCGCGACGAGCAGAGCTATGGCGGTCCATTTGAAGAATTTACGCATCCCTGTCCTCCCTGCGCTGTCACTATGTTCTACAGTATTTCGTGCACTTTTTCCTGCGGCCGGCACAAGCGTACGCCCTTGGCGGTTTCGACAAAGGGCCGTTCGACCAATATTCCGTCTTTCACCATTTCATCAAGAATGCGATCGCCATCTGCGCCGTCGATCAGCCCCAATTCCTCGGCGGGTGATCCGCGGGTGCGCAACGCTTCGCGTGGGGTAAGGCCAGCATCGCGGAACAGCTGCACCAGCTTGGTTCGCTCAAAGGGTGTCTTGCGATATTCTATGACCGTCAGGTCGACGCCCGGTGTTTCCTGAAGGATTGCCAGTGTCTTGCGGGAGGTTCCACAGTCCGGATTATGCCAAATGGTTGCTTTCATAAAGGCTCCTTTGCAGCCCTTCTATGACCTTTCTAAAAAAGTTCAACAGAGTGTCGCTTTTGCAATTGCACATGATAACAATTCTCAATAAGGCGTTATTTGGGGGTTGAGATTCATTCTCAACAAAGGGACAAGTTGAATGAAAATTGGTGTTACGGGAATTTCGGCTCTGGCCATTTCGATGGCATTGGCGGTTCCGGCTGTTGCAGGTGAATATATAGAAGGTGGCGATCAGTGCGAGGATTGCCGGACGATCATCGTCACCGGCGCCAGCACCGGCTATGTCGCGCAGGATATCGTCACCGCGACCAAGACCGACACGCCGCTCCTTGATGTCCCCCAGACCATCCATGTTGTCACCCGCGAACAGCTTGACGATCAGGCACAGTACAGCTTGGGCGAAGTGCTCCGCTATGTCCCGGGTACCACCGTGGGGCAGGGTGAGGGCAATCGCGACCAGATCACCTTGCGCGGGCAGAATACTTCGGCCGACTTCTTCCTCGATGGCGTACGTGACGACGTGCAATATTATCGCGGGCTCTATAATGTCGAGCGGGTCGAGATACTTAAGGGGCCCTATGCGCTGATCTTCGGACGCGGTGGTGGTGGTGGTATCATCAATCGTGTGCAGAAGACACCTGTCGCTGACGAAACATTCGGAGCTACCCGCGCGAGCGTCAACAGTTTTGGCGGCTGGGATTTGTCCGCAGACCTCAACGCTCCTTTGGGTGACAAGGCAGCGGTTCGCCTCAACGCCACCTATGAGAAAATGGAAAGCGACCGGCGCTTCGTCGATGGCGAACGCTATGCCTGGAACCCCTATCTGGCGGTCGACCTCAGCGACGACTGGAAGCTTGGGCTTTCCTATGAATATGTGAATGATGACCGCGTGCCCGATCGCGGGGTGCCTTCGATCGCCACCGCTGCCGGTCAGCCGAACACCCCGGTTCGCGGCTATGACCAGCTTTTCTTTGGCGTACCCGGTATCAATCGTACCACATTGGAGGCGCATATCGCCAAACTGCGGCTTGACGGCCAGTTGGCGGACAACCTGAAATTCACAAGCACCTTACTCTATGGCGATTATGACAAGCTGTATGTCAATGTGTACGCCAATAGCGCTGTCTCTGCTGCGAATACCGTAACCCTCGATGCCTATTCCGACCCGACCAAGCGCGAAAACCTGATCGGGCAGGCGAACCTCATCTGGGATATCGAAACCGGCGCGCTCGAACACAAGCTGCTGTTCGGTGTCGAATATGGTGACCAGAAGACGCGCAATAGGCGTTTCAACCGGACCTTCAGCCCCGGCACGACCTTTAACCTCAATACTCCGGTCTATCCGACCGTCACCTTCACCACTCCGTCGCGGGACACGATGTCCGACGTCGAGTTTTTCTCTGCCTATGTCCAGGACCAGATCGGCCTCGGCGAGCATTTCGATATCGTTGTCGGCCTGCGTTATGACCATTTCCAGATTGACGGCATAGACTTCATTCCTGCGGTGGATCGCCCCTTTGCAAGGAGCGATGATAAAATCAGCCCACGTTTCGGCCTGATCTGGAAACCACAGGAAAATGTCTCGATCTATTCGAGCTTCAGCCGCTCCTTCCTACCGCGTTCGGGCGACCAGTTCGTCTCGCTGACGACAACGCAGGAAAACCTCGCGCCAGAAAAATTCACCAATTACGAACTGGGCGCGAAATGGGATATTCTTCCCAACCTGAATGTCACCGCGGCCGTGTTCCGGCTGGATCGCAGCAATGCGACCACGCCCGATCCGGCCAATCCGCTGACGACAATCAATGTGGGCAAGACGCGCACCAAGGGCCTTGAACTGGCGGTGACTGGCCGTGTGCTATCCAACTGGCAGGTGAGTGCGGGCTACACATATCAGGATGGTACCTTGCGCGGCAATGACAGCGTCCGGCTGGCGCAGCTGCCAAAGCACCAGTTCAGCCTTTGGAACCGCTATGATGTCAGCGACGTCTTGGGGGTTGGCTTGGGTGTGATCCACCAATCCAGCCAGTTCGCCGCAATCCGCACCAGCGCCATAACAACCAAGCTTCCCAGCTTTACCCGTGTTGATGCGGCCTTGTTTTATGATGTCAGCGAAAAGGTGCAGTTGCAGGCGAATGTCGAAAACCTGCTCGACACCGATTACTTCTCTGACGCGCACAACAATAACAATATCACCCCCGGCGCGCCGATAAACGGGCGGGTGACGGTGCGGGTGAAGTTTTAGCGAAATGTAGGCCGACGGAGTGGGAAGCTTCCGTCGGCCAAGATGTCCATCAGATATTGGCAGGTTCACCAAATCCGCGGACAAGAAGCCATAAAGCCAGCGTAAGGTGCACGAGGGCTAGCGGTGCCAAAAAGGCAAAATTGACTTCGCTGCCGAACAAACCTGTCGAAACACCCGTCATCTGTGACAAGGCGGCCAGCATCCCAATCCCGCCCAGCCAGCGCGGAATCAAGGCAGATTTCTGTAGCATATAATAAAGCAGTAGAACGCTGATGCCGCCTGTGAGCATGGTGGGAAGATGCAAGCCATCGCGCAATCCGGCGATAACATGCCGGATGGGTTCGGCAAGCTTCACAAGTTCCCCGCCGGATTCAGCAATCATTGTAGAGCCTAGGCTGCGATATAGTTGCAACGTGGCCATTTCGACTCCACCCAGACCAAATTGGCCGGCTTTCAAACCCAGATAGCCAAGTGACAGCCAGAAAATGGAGCGTCCCACCGAGACCTTGCACAGCAAGGCTGCTGCCATCAACGACACTATCCCGGATATCATCGACAGAAGCACGATCATGCCGACGAGATCGGGCCGTTTTCCAGCGCCGAGGAATATTCCCATCGCGCCATCGCCGCTACGAATGCCGGGCTGTAACCAGAAGTTGCTGGCGATATCGAGCACATAGCCCAACAGAATGGCAGCGCCGAACCAGCGCCCCGCGGATTGTAGTTTCATATTTCTGCCCCTGTTTGTCTTTGGGTGCCGGATGTTCAATTCCGGCTATGTCCAGAGGCTAGGGATGCAGGACTACAGATAACAAGCTGTGCGAATGCGCTAGCACAGTTCGAATCGCGGTTTCAGTCGAGGCTTACGACTGCCTTGGCGTGCGCTTTCCCGTTTTCAACATAGTGCGCAACACCCATACGCATTCCTATCAGAGCGGGTTCGGGCAATTCGCGCACCAGCTTGGCGGGGCGACCGACCCATAGCTCCTTGGGACCGATGGTTTTGCCTTCTGGCAGCAGCGCGCCAGCACCGAGCATACCGTCTTCCTCAACGGTGCAGCCATTCATGATGATTGCGCCTAACCCGATGAAGCCGCGGTCTTTGATTGTGCAGCCATGCACCATCGCCATATGGCCGATCAGCACATCATCTCCGATTATGGTCGGGCATTCGGGCTCGTTCGGCTTTGGGCCGTCGCAATGCACGACGCTGCCATCCTGGATATTGGTGCGCGCACCGATCACGATGCGGCTGACATCGGCGCGCAGCACGCAATTATACCAGATGCTCGCTTCTGGCCCGATGGTGACATCGCCGATGATCCGGCACCCGGGTGCGATGAAGGCGCTTTCATGGATTTGCGGCGTCTTGCCGTGGATGGGAATGATCGAAACGTCGGGGCGATTGGTCATCTTATAATCTTCCAGAAAGAGACATAGGGAAGGACCGAGGCATAGTCGTCGGTCCAACGGTCATCGGGACGCGGTGGTTTGAGTTTGATCCAGCGGTCGGGGTAAAAAAAGGCCGGGCGTTTATCATAGACCATGCCAGTTAACTGCGCGAGCTTGCCCGGATCGGGGCTCATCGCAATCCATTGGGATGGGCGCATTCCCTGATTGACGGCGCCCACAGGCGGACTGTCAAACCGCAGTGCCGCAGCCCATTTACCAGCTGCTGCTTCTGCGGCGATTACGGGATTAAGATCGATATAGCGGTTCGATATATGGACGAGCAGGATACCGTTTGGTTTCAGTGCGCGGCGATATACCGCAAAAGCTTCCTTGGTCAGCAAATGCAGCGGGATCGAGTCCGACGAAAAGGCGTCTATCGCCAACAGGTCGAAACTGCCCTTTGGTTGTTCCGACAAAGTCAGCCGTGCATCGCCGACATGCATTTTGGTGTCGGGCGCGCATTTTTCAAGAAAGCTGAAAATTTTCCGGTCGCGGGCGATTTCGACCATCAGCGGGTCAATTTCGAAAAAATGCCATTCCTGCCCGGGTTTCTTATAGCAGGCGAGGGTACCAGTGCCGAGGCCGACGACGCCGATGGCGGCCCCGGGGCCGAACAGTTCCTCCGCCCGGCGCGACGCAATTCCAACGCCCGAACTTTCGCCATAGTAGCTGATTGGCAAGGTCGGTTGGTCCAGCAACTGCATGCCGTGCATTGTTGTACCATGGCTCAACCAGCGGACGCTGGCATCGCTGCTCTGGTTGATCGTATATGTACCGAAATAGCTGCGCATCCGGGTATCGCTGAGGCTGAGTGTCAGATTGTTCCAACCACCATTGGCCAGCATCGCACCTGCAAGGACAACGGAAAGCGCGACTCGGCGTCCGCTTACCACAACGCCAGCAATCAGGATGACCGCAATCAGCGCCGTTTTGATGCGCTGGCTTTCTAGTCCCAGTTCTTTGCCGACATAGATGCCAATTCCAAGCGCGACGATAGCAATCAGCGTTGTCGCGAGCGTCCAGCCGAACTTGCCGAACGTCTCCTCTTCACCCAGTGAAAACAGCCGAAGCTGGGGCAGGAGTAGCGCTGCCGCAAGCAACAATATGGGATGCTCCCACGTCCAGTTGAAAAGCAAGGGCGCCACAATTGCGCAGAAAAAGCCGCCTATTACTCCACCGACCGACATCATTAGATAAAATTCAGTCAGTTGTGATGCATCGGGGCGGGTTCGATACATTTCGGCATGCAGCGCGACGGCCAACACAAAGAGCAGCGTGACGCTGACGCCCAGTCCGGTAAAAACCGCCGTTCCCCACAGCATGAAAATCGATGCCCCGCCCAACAGTAAAACGAAGGCTGCGGAGCGGCTAAGTATGTCGGCCAGCAAGCGATTGTCCGCAAAGGCGACGGTAAAGCTCAGCAAATAAAGGCCCAATGGAATCACCCAGATCAGCGGCATCGCCATCAGATCGGTGGTCAGGTGCGATGTTGTTGACAGCATCAGGCCTGAAGGTACCGCCGCCAGCGCGACCCAGTAGAGCCGTTGTTTCCAAGTAATCGGTTCAGTCTTGATTTCTGTCCGCACTGCGGCGTTCGATCTGTCGTTCCAGATAGCGCGGGCGCAAATCAGAACCAGCAGGAACAGCAATGCGTAGAGACCGCTCCAAAGCCATGTCTGCGCCTTGATAGGCATATTGGGCTCGACCAGCAGTGGATAAGCGATCAACCCGCCAAAGCTGCCAAGGTTGGAAGCAGCATAGAGCGCATAAGGCTCCCCCCGATTGCCCGCGAGGCCGAACCAGCGCTGCATCAGCGGCGCTTGGGCCGCGACGGCAAAGAAGAGTGGCCCAATAGAGGCGAGCAACAGCCAGGGCACCCAGAATATCGGTGACCCATCAGCCGGGATGGCAAAGCTTGCCAGGCTGATAGGAAGCCACAAGGCTGCGGCGATCAGAACCGCCAGATGTACTCCCGCCTGTCGCTTCGGTGCTTCGCGTGATAACCGATGGGCATAGGCATAACCGGCAAGCAGCAATGCCTGATAGACCAGCATAGCGCTGTTCCACACCGCAGGCGCGCCGCCCAGCCGGGGCAGTGCCATGCGCGCGACCATCGGTTGAACTAGGAAGAGCAGGAAACTGCCTGTCAAAATGGTGAGGACGAACAGGGCCCGTCCGCGCATTCCGCTTGCTTCGCTCATTCGCTTGCTTTTGTCCTCTCCCATTCCTCACGACCAATGCGATATGTTACATGCCTTAGCAATGGGCTATCGGCGGGCAGCTGCGGATGATCGAAATCAAGCGCGGGGTCGTGCACCATCCCGACCCGTTCCATTACCGCACGGCTGCGAAGGTTGTCGGTGTTGGTGATTGCCCAGACGGCATCGTCGGGCAGATTGTCAAACGCCCATTGCGCCGATGCAATCGCCGCTTCGGTCACAAAGCCTTTGCCCCATGCAGAGGGCGTCATGCGCCAGCCAGCCTCGGGCTTGCCGTCGATAGAGGTGCCCGGCCGCCCGCGAACGATCCCGCACCAGCCGATGAGCTGCGCATCCTCCTTGCGCTCCATCGCCCAAAAGCAATGGCCCTCGTCCTCCTGCATCCGGTACATCCTCGCTACCAGCGCCGCCACTTCATCACGGCTCATCAGCGGGCCCAGCGTTTCCATGACGATCGGGTCAGAACAAATGCCGTGGAACGGATCAATATCCTCCTCACACCATTGGCGCAGGATAAGGCGAGGGGTTTCAAGGCGGAATGCGGGCATGGGGCGCGAATAATAGGTTTTTGGTCAAAGAGCTATGCACTTGTCGCAGGTCAAAAATCAAATCAGCCGCTGCCGCTGTTCCTCGGTCAACAGCGCGCAAAATTCGGTTTTGCCGAACCAGCGATAGCGATTGCGGGCAATATGACCGTAAACCCAATCGCGTAGGCCGGATGGGATGAGCCCGGCGATACGCAACAGATGCCAGGGACCGCCCAATATCTGGCACAATTTGAGATAACCAGCCGACGCAGTGTAAGCTCGACCGTCCGCTATCAGTAGGTAGGACTCGTCCAACGCCATCCCGAAATGTCGGTACAATGCCTGTCCCAATTCCCCTTGCGCCGACGTCAGATTTACACATCGCTTTCGGTCAAATCGCATCAGCCAAGCAGATCCGGTCGAACAGAGAACACACACGCCGTCGAACACAAATAGCGCCTTGCTATCATCGAATGTCGGAACATTAGGGTCGTTACGATAACTGAAAGGCGCATGTGTTTCAGCCATGTACAGAGTCCGCCATAACCGAGATATCAAGGCCCTTCAGTGCCGCCAGATATTCATCAAGACCAATCAGATCGAGGCACGGTGTTGCGCCGACGTGATCAATTTCCCCTCGTGCCAGTTTTCGGGCGAGAAGGATTGCTGGCATGCAGGGAATATATGGTCCGTGCCCCGCCCGCGCGATCAGGAAAAGGCGCGCCGTCTTTTGCCCGCCCGACTTGCCCTGGCCGGACAGATACATGTGAAAGCCGCTCCGGCTGGTCCCCATCCAGTCGAACAGGAAGGCGATGCGCAACAGCCGCTCGGCATGCGGGGCTAGCGATTGGATCAGACCCGTCCGTACCGCCCAGCCGAGCAGCCATGTTCCGAAGTGCAGGATCGCTAGTTCATGCCCTGCCGCGAAGCGCAGGTTTTGCAGTTGTGGATAGCGCGAAGGGAACAGCGCAAGGTCTGGAATGTCGCAATTGCCAAACCAGCGACGACCGAGCTCTGGATAGCGCTCGCTATGGGTATCCTGCCAGCCGAACACGCTGTGCGGCCTTCCGTCGCGGATCATTTCAAATGGTTTGCCGACATAACTCAATATGGCTGATGTCGTTGCCAGACCGCGATTGGTCTGTTGCGCTGCGCTGATCCCGTAATCGATGCGGTCGAGGCGTTCGAAACCGGGCAAATAATGATCAATAACCGCCGCGGTCAGGCACGGGACCGAGCTCGCCCCGCTGACAATCAGAACGCCCTTCGCTTTTGCTGCGGCATCGAGCGAGCCGATCTGTGCGACAAAATCGCGCGCGTCTGCAAGGTCGAGATAATGGCAACCCTGTTCGATGCAGGCGCGGGCGACGCGATAGTCCTGCGTCTGGAACGGGCCGGTTGTGTGGACGACAATGTCCGGAGCCATGGCCGCGAGTGCGGCGCCAACATCGGCATCTATATCGATGCGATGCGCCTCTGCCGGGTTGGCTGTTTCCAGACTGGTAATGAACCTTTCGGCCTTTTCGACCGAACGCCCGCCAATCAGTAGGCGGATGGCCGGATCGCTGGCCAGCGACCGCGCAATATAGCTGCCGAAATTGCCATAGCCGCCAATGATGAGAACGCGTTTCACCATGTCGGCTTCATCACCATCAGGCCGAATATGACCACCAGCCCGCCAAAGGCTGGCCAGCCGAGCGCAAACCACCAGCGGAAAAGGCGGTTAAAGGCACGCTCATCAAAGGTGCCATCGATTGCTTGCCGGTCGAGCATGCGTTTCATCGCGACTTGCAGGTAAACGACAGGAAGCCAGCACAAACCGGCCAGGATATAGAGCGCATAGGTCCCTACCAGCCAGTAATCGGTCCAAGTGAAGCCACCCTGCCAGACCAGCCACGCGCCGGTCAGCGGCTGTAGGATCACGGCGGGCAGGGTGAAGGTGAAATCCGCGACAACGGTGAAGCGCGCGGCATAGCGACGTTCGTCAATGTTCTTGGAACGCAGTCCCATCAGCATGAAGAAAGCGATGCCAATCCCGGTGCCAAACAGGATTGTGGCACTGAGTATGTGGATCACTTTGACGATCGAATATAGGTCCACGCTGCCCTCTTGCTAGTGTATTAGACCAACTAAGTGCGGGAACAACAATTGCAAAATAGGCTAATGCACCAGTTCGGATCTGCAACCCCTGGTCAAAGCCTGCACCGCCCTTCGCTCACCCCGCCGCGAACTGAGCGGGTATCTCCGGATCACGCGTATCGAGCAGCGGTATCCCCCCTTCGGGCAACGCGGCATAGGCCTTGGCCCATTTGGCGACCCAATCGGGGTCGTGTACCTTTGCCGGGTGATAATAGGGCAAGAGCGAGCGCAGCATGGCGGGGGAGGTGTGGATCAGGAAGCGCGCGACCATCGCATAAAGCCGCAACCGGCTCGATAGTTTTGACCAGCTGCCATCACGGATGAGCATGCGCTTATAGGCTTTCCGGCTTGCCCAGGCGACATGCGCGGTGGCGAAAATGACGCCCCAGACGCGCGGCCAGAAATCTCCGTGCAAATCCTGATAGAGATCGAACGCCACATTTTTGTGCTCGGTCTCTTCAACCATGTGCCACAGGATGAGCGAAGTCACCGACGGGTCAGCTCCGGTGAACAGCATCCCGCGCGCGTCAATCAGCCATTCGGTAATGCCCATCGTCATCGTTTCAAAACCTGCCGTATAGGCAAGCCGCCAGCGAAAGCTTTTCGACTGGAATTTCTTATATTCGGCGGTCAGTTCGTCCTCGACATCAGCGAGGTCGGGATAGTCGCGTTTGAGCAATTCGTTATAGCGCCGGTGGTTCTGGAAATGCTGGCCTTCCTGCCCGACAAAGGCGTGAACGTCTGCTTTCAACTGCGGGTCTTTCACCTGCGGCAGCGCCTCCATCACGGTCTTGATCAGGAAGGGTTCCAGATAGGGCATGGTGAGCGATGCACCGTTGACCATATGGCTCCATTCGGGCCGCGCCGGGTTCCAGATTGCTGCAATCGGTTCCGAAAAGGCGAAGGGCATGCGGCGAACGACGATGCTGTTGCTCATGCCTCTTCTCCCATCTGCCGGTAGCGTTGCCAGATTCCCCAGAATAACAAGCCAAAGCTGATGTGGACGCCGATGACGGCGGGCCAGCCAGCAAGGAAGATGAGATTGTTGGTCAGGACGTCACCGGGGAAGGGACCACCGCCAAATTCGAGACCGCGCGTGCCAAAGACGGCATTGGCAATCGCGGGCAGGGTAAAGAACCAGCCAAAGGCCAAAGTTGACCAGAACAGCCAGCTTTGCGCCCGTGGGCCGAGCGTTCCGAACCGCGCAGCCATCGCGATGGCGATGAACAGCGTGCCGTTCATGATGCCCTCAAGATGCGCCATATTCCATGCGCGCCTGTCGCCCGAAATGTTAACCGGCACGTCGGTGACAATTGGCCAAAGGTCGATCGCGCCCAGCAGAAAGAAGAAATAGACCCAGCCAGTAGCCACTGCCGTTATTAACAGGCCAACCCCGTTCAGTGCCAACAGCACTCTACGCTTTTCACTCAACATCCAAATCTCCCCTATTTGGCGTTGTCAGGTGAGTAGCGTAGTTGTCCGACGTTAATCGGACAAGGTTATTCGCGGGCACGCCAATCTTCGCGCTTCAGGCGATAGATGATGGTGGGGTTTTCCTCTGGCGGATATTTGGGGTCGACATAATCCAGCTCGCGCATCCGCTCCATGCCGAGCTTTTCCATCATCTGCCATGATGCCACATTTGCATCGCTCGTCTGGGCATAAAGCAGGTCGAGCCCGTGGCGAGTAAAGGCAAGATCGATCACTGCGCGCGCGGCTTCCATCGCATAGCCTTGACGCCAATGGCTTTCGGCAATGCTCCATCCTATCTGCAGCCCTGCGCGCAATTCGGCAGGGGCTGCTTCAACATCTATTGGGGCAAGCCCGCAATGGCCAATCAGCAGGCCGTCGTCCTTCGTTTGCAGGTGCCAAAAACCATAGCCATCCTTCGCGATGCTCGCTGCTTTGCGAGCAAAGTCTGCCTCGACCTCATGCCGTTCCTTCAAACCGCCCAGATGTTCCAGCACCGCAGGCGTGTTCATCACCTCCATCCAGCGATCAAGATCGCCAGGGGCTTCGGTGCGGAGGATGAGGCGGGCGGTTTCGGCAACTATCTCGGTCATATTGTTTGTAAGGCGCTTGGGTTGAAATTTTGGCACGCTTGGACGCGAAGCCGAATAAGGTGAACAGATCGCGTTGCGGCACCTATTTGTCCAGCCTAAACTGGACGAGGGCACATACGTCTTAGGGTTTTCGCGACAGCTCTGCGGCCAGAAAATCGAAAACGGTACGCACGCGTTTGCTCTTGTTCAATTCGCGGTGCGTTACCAGCCACATCGGAACGACAATCGGTTCCATGTCTGGAAGGATGCGGCGAACCAGTGGCTCAGCGTCGCCGATATCCTTTGTTATGCCCCCGATACCAACGCCCTGTTTCACCAGTTGCCATTGCGCGATATGGCTGTTGCAAACGACCGGGAAATTTTTCTCGGTCAGAGTGAGGCCCATCATATCGAGCATCTGCACCAATGGCCTATTGTCGGCAAATGCCAGAAAATCGGCATTGGTCAGATCGGCAAGAGTTTGGGGATTCCCTATCTTTGCCAGATATTCGGGTGTCGCGTAAAAATGGGCTTCATCGTCTCTAATCTTTTTGGCAATCAGGTCTGGCTGCGACGACGGGACATGCCTGACCGCAATGTCGGCTTCACGGCGCAACAGGTCTGACGTGGTATCGGAGGCTGCAATTTCTACGGTAATGCCCGGATATGCCTGGCGCAGTTTCGCGATGATCGGCGGCAGCACATAGGCGCTATAGGCTTTACTGGCGGCGATGCAGATCGACCCTTCTATCGATTGTGACTGACCCGACGCAGCACGAGACACGCGCGAAGCGGCCTCGCCCATTCCACGGACATGCTCCAGTAATTCAAGCCCGCTTGGGGTCAAAACCAGCCCCCTGCCTACACGCTCAAACAATACAAGGCTGAGTTCGTCTTCCAGCGCATCGACTTGCCGGCTGAGCGTTGGCTGCGTCATCCCCAATGCGCGGGCCGCAGCAGAAAGCGAGCCTTCCTCTGCCGTAACGAGAAACGCGCGCGCCCTGTTCCAATCAAATTTTACCGACCGCCAATCCATACATTTGTGCATATATGAAATAGCAATTACCGCAATTGTTAATCGCAAATCGTATAGCTACTTCTCTGGTCGAGCCATACGAACACACCCCAAAACCAAGGAATTATAAGTATTGTAAGCCCTTAGGTCGCAACCCTGGCTCATACGCCAATTCTCTCCCGCTCCCTTTGGACATGCAAAGGTGCGGGCAGGAAGTTGGCAGTGGTCGTCGGCGAAGGTCCTATTCCCCAAAGCGGGATTTGGTCTTTGCCGATCCGGGCGAGGATCGAATTTTGCATTCTACCCCCCAGTGACTCTGCGGACAAAATTCGATCCTCCCCGGGAACCCAACACATCAACAAACATACCAAATCGGTAACAGGCCCCCGGTCTGCCCGTTTTGTCGCCCAACGTAATTCCAGGAACCACATTTTATGACCCATAAACTTGCCAAATCGCTTGTGACGGCAATGGCCTTCATTCTCCCGATGTCGTCCTTGCAGGCACAGGACAGTGATGGCGATCAAAACGAAAATCACATCGCCGTAGGCGTCGGTTTCCTCGACCACTATGCTCCATTCAATTCGGCTAAATCGCAGGCCAATCTCCTTCCCATCATATCGATAAAGCAGGGCGCCTTTTACTTTGAGGTCGCCGAGACAGGCTTTCAGTTCGAAAAGGAGACGGGCAGCATAAAGCCATCGGTGAACCTTTTTATTGCGGCGCGTAGTCCGAGCGGGCGTGATCGTCAGAAACTGTCTTTCGATGCTGGCGCGCGTTTCTCGCTTGAAAGCAAATTGGGCATCGTCAGTGCCGAAGTCCGCCACGACGTCACCGACAAGTTCAATGGATCGGAGGTCATTGCCCGGTACAGCTACCCGATTTCAACCGGCCGTTTCCTGATCACGCCGTCTGTGCAGGCGAGTTGGCTGGATGAGAAGGCCGCCAATTATATGTACGGCGTAACGACGGTGCAGCGCGCTCGCATGATCAGAAAAGGGCGGCGGACAATTCTGCCTGTTACCGCGATCCTCGACGATGCGCTGAATCTTGGTGGCGATATCTCGATGGCGGTGCAACTCAATGATCGGCTGACGTTGATCGCTATGGCCGGGGCAACCGCGCTGGACAAATCCATCCATAGAAGTCGGGCAATCGAACAGAAATGGGAGGCGCAAAGCCTGTTGGGCCTGACATACAGATTCTGAGGACATTTGCTGCGCGCCGTGATTGCGATGGCGCAAGGCATTGTAAAAAAGGAGTATTGAAATGGCTCGCCGTCTCAACAGGCCCGCTTCGATATTCGCCCTATTATATTTTGCGACCCTGCTGGGAACGATTTTGGGGCTGGTGCAAGTTGTGCAGATCCCGCTGGGTGCGCTGCCCGAGGACAGTCAGCGCCTGAGTGCGACCCCCGTCTGGCATTTCATGCACGTACTGGGCGGCTCCGCATTCGGGCTGCTTGGTCCCATCCAGTTCAGTCGTGTGTTGATGGGCAAATATGGATTGCTGCACAGGGTTGTCGGGCGGGTTTTTGTGGTTTCGGGAGCTATGATCTCATTGAGTTCGCTGGGTCTGCTGTGGCACTTTCCTGACACATATTCGGTGGCGGTCAATTATGGGCGCCTGCTATTCGGGATTGCTCTGGGCGTGGCGTTGACAATGGCGATGCTGGCAATCCGCAGGCGGGATTTTACCCGGCATCGCAATATGATGATCCGTGCCTATGCCGTCGGCATTGGAACCACCATCGTCTCAATGATATTCTTCCCCATTTATGTGATCACGGGGGAGCCGCCAAAGGGCCTTGTCGCCGATATCCTGTTTTTGGGATCCTGGCTGGGCTGCATTATGTTCGCTGAGGCTGTGGTACGTCGTATCTGACCGTCTGTGATTTACAGGCTTACCCGTTCAGCAACCGCGCCGCATGGGCAGCATGGTAGGTCAGCACGCCAGAGCAGCCTGCGCGTTTGAAAGCGGTGAGGGTTTCGAGGACGAGGGCATCGCGGTCGCCTGCTCCAGCGGCTGCGGTGGCCTCGATCATCGCATATTCGCCGGAAACTTGATATCCAAATACAGGAACTTCGAAGCTATCTTTCACACGGCGTATGATATCCAGATAGGGCAGGCCCGGCTTCACCATCACGCTGTCCGCCCCTTCTGCGATGTCCATCGCGACCTCGCGCAGGGCTTCGTCGCTGTTCGCCGGATCCATCTGATAGCTTTTCTTGTCGCCCTTCAGCAGCCCGCGTGAGCCGACCGCGTCGCGGAAGGGGCCGTAAAAGGCGCTGGCATATTTGGCGGCATAGCTCATGATCTGGACATTCACATGCCCGTCCATTTCGAGCGCCCGGCGGATCGCGCCGATGCGGCCGTCCATCATGTCGCTGGGTGCGATAATGTCCGCCCCGGCGCGTGCCTGATTGACTGCCTGATCGACCAGTACGCCAACCGTTTCGTCGTTGAGGACATAGCCGTCACCATCGATCAGTCCATCCTGCCCATGGCTGGTATAGGGGTCGAGCGCGACGTCGGTCAGCACGCCTATGGCATCGCCATGCGCCTGCTTGATCGCGCGGATGGCGCGGCACATCAGATTGTCGGGATTGAGCGCCTCTGCGCCATCGTCACTGCGCCGGTCCGCCTGCGTGTTGGGGAAGAGCGCGATGCACGGAATGCCGAGGTCGATCGCTTCCTTCGCGCGCACCACGATCTGGTCCACCGACCAGCGCGACACGCCGGGCAGCGAGGCGATGGGTTCCTCAACAGCGTCACCTTCGGTGATGAACAAAGGCCAGATCAGGTCTGCGGGGGTCAGCACAGTCTCGCGCACCATCGCGCGGCTCCAGAGTGTCGCGCGGCTGCGGCGCAGGCGGGTGTTGGGATAGCTTGGATTGCTCATCGCCGCTGCTTAGCCGACGATGCCGTCCGGCTCAACGGATTAACCGGCCGGTTTGGCTAAACCGATTTTCGCCGCCGAAATCCTGTCAATTTCGCGTTCGGGCACATCGTTGCGGCGCGATGCGGCGGGCAGGGGGGCGAGCGCAGCGCCTGGCTTTACCGCCTTTAGACGTGCCAGTTCGCCCTTGAAGCGCGAAAGATCGCCGCCCGAAAGCTGGGCCCGCTGGGTGAAGGTGATCGACAGCGGGTTGACCGGGCGACCGTCGCGATAGAGTTCGTAATGGAGGTGCGGGCCAGTCGACAGGCCGGTCGAGCCGACATAGCCGATAATCTGCCCCTGCCTTACGCGCTGCCCGGGGCCAGCGACAATACGGCTCATATGGGCATAGCCGGTTGCGATGCCGCCGCCATGGTTCAATTGTACGAAATTGCCATAGCCACCCTTGCGTCCGGCATAGGCCACAACGCCATCAGTCGCGGCAAAAATAGGCGCGCCATAACCGGCCTTGAAATCGAGGCCGCTATGCATGCGTTTATACCCCAAAATGGGATGTCTGCGCATGCCAAAACCGGAACTGATCCCGCCATTGACCGGACGGCTCAATTGCCCGCGTGATTCCCCAACTCCCGACGCTTCGAACCACTGGCTGCCATTGCCGACATTCCATTTGAGCATCTGGATGCGCGGTTTGCCGCCGCGCTCGATACCGGCGAACATCAGATTGCCGATCTGCACTTCGCCCGTTGCAGCACGTTTGTACTCGACCACAAGATCGAATTCGTCGGTCGCACCAATGTTGGACAATTGGGTCCGGCTGGCAATGACTTTCAGGAAATCCTGCACCGCTTCTGCAGGCGCACCAGCGGCGCGGGCGGATCGGTACAGACTTGGACCAACAACACCGCGTACGCGCAAGGGTGTCGCATCAACTGCGATTGGCTGGCGATCGAGTGTCAAGCCACCTGCAGCCGATCGATTGACGGCAAGGCGAAGGTCGAAACGCGCCCGGAAGTCCAAGCTTTCGAGCGGTCGAGCCGAATTTTTAGAGGTACGCCTTCCAAGGACGATTGCAATCGGTGTGCCCGGTTCGATTTCGGCAGTAGAAGCGGCGCTGCTGACTAGAGCCAATGCTTGCGTCGCATCATTTCCACCTACGCCGGCGCGCTGCAACACTCGAGCAAAGCTGTCGCCCCGACCCAGCGTGGCGGTTAACTCGATGCGCGGCCGTTCCGGGCTGGCGGCAAGCGCACGCACGCTGTCATTCGCGGCCATACGCCGTCCGGTATCGCTGCCATAGGCCAGCGGAGTTATCATTTGCGCCCGGGCCTCTTCCATTTGTGTAGAGGTGGGCATAGCGGGCTGGGCACCATAGACAGGGCCAAAATCGGGAACAAGCGAGAGAGCCGCAACGCTCAATAGAGTGAGGGTTCCCAGACCACGAAACCAGCGGAGCGAGCCTATGTCCTCGCCAAGATCAGGAACCCAGTCGATAGCAGCCAGTCGCTCGCGCCAATCAGGAATCGAAACGCTGCGCAACGGTTGCATCATTGCATCCGCAATGATGACATCACCGCCGCTGCCGACAGCCGCCAATCCTGTTTCGCGTTTACCGAACACTTCGACCCTTGACCCCCGCCAATATCCCCTGAAGGCTCAGGAACGGGCTTTACTGCCGCACCGATTGTAACCAGACGGGGTTAAAGTCAAATTAAGAGCGTTGGCAAGTGCGTTTACCGGCGGTGAGATGTGTAAAATAGGTGGTCGAGTTACGCTAGCTCAAGGTAGACCGCTTATTTCGGGGGGAGGGATTGGCAGAGGGCACCTGCCGGCTGCAGGCCGCCGCCAAGATCTCGGCATGGAATGTCATCTGGGCCGGATAACCCCGCTTTTCACCAAATTGTTGTAGTTGGTGCCGCGAAAGAGCGGCGTGCCGACATTGGATTTCAAATGGCATATCGAAGTGCGGTTGCCCTGTGCACCGAGATAGGCCTCATAGTCCGGACTGGTCCACGTGTACGCCTTGCACGCGGCGTCATCCAGACAGCGTCGCACGCAGCTATTGCCAAAGTCATGGCTGGTTTCGAAGCTGGCATAATCGATACCGCCCAATGAAATACCTTCGGCCATGAATGCCTGGCGGTAGCCGTCAATGTGCCACCACCATTTGGAATATTGGATGCGATCCCAGTGCAGCGTGTCTCGTTCGAGCTGGCGGATTTCAACTATGTCGAAAAACTGTTCCGATCCTTCCTCGCAGGGCCATAGGATGACGTCGGTTCCTTCGCCACGACCACCGCCACGCATCGCCCAGCAAAACGGCCGATAGTTTATTTCGCCACGTAGGTCGCTGTTCACTTCCTTCACTTCCTTGTGATGGACAATTTTGTAAGCCGAACGTGCGGGTTGCCAGGATATCTCGATATGGTCGCGCTCGGCGCCATCAGTACAAGGCAACAGATCAACGCGCGAAGGGCCGAAAACCACACCACGCGCAGATTTCGCACATTCGGTAAGGTTGGTGCCTTCCAGTTTTCCAGCGGAATGGATGGTCGCATATTGTTGCGGGTCGAACTGGACGATCGCGAACAACTGTCTTTGATCGGCGGGATTGCAGGTCGCCAGCTTCAGGTGGGGTTTCTCCAACAACCCGCCGGATGCCTGACTGATGCACATTTGCGCATTGGTCGGCCGGATTAAATAATAGGCGGGACGCAAAGCCCCTATGCCCAGCGCATTCATTTGCGCCACCGATATCGGTTGCGACAGGGGAGGTACGGGCGATTGTTGCGTCCATGCCGGACGGGTTTTGCCCTGGGCCATTGCAGCGCTTGCGGACAGCAAGGCCACTATTGTGAGAAATTTTTTGATCATGGCCGGATTATCCCGCTGAAGAGCTTGCCCATGGCAGACTTGCCTCGGTTGATTGGCGTGAAGCCGCCATTTTTCCACTGGCAGATGGGTTTGGAGTTGCCGCCATAGCCTGCGGCGGACCACGTCCATGCCTTGCAGTTGGCAAGTTCGGCGCAACGCTTCATGCAATAATCTCCATTGTCGGCGATGGTTTCAAAGCTGGAATAGCTGACGCCCTGCAAATCGACGCCATTGGCTGGCGAAAGGCGGCGGGGGCCATCGGGGGAGACAGCCCAGCGGGTGCGCGCCAGCAAGCCTGTTTCGAATCCGGGCGTCACTGGCCCTTGCCATTCGAGCATGAACCGCTGGTCGGAGCCGCTGTTGCAGCCCCAACGGATCAGGTCGGCTTTGTCTCGTGACGCACCGCGGACTGACCAGCAATCACCATTGTCTCCTCCGCCGGTCAGTGTTTTGAACTCATAGGTGTCCTGCCCGACCGGCAATATCATGAAACGCTGGTCGTCTGTGCCTGCCACCGACCAGTCTCCAGCACCCGTGGGCAGATCGCAGCCTTTCAGGTCGATGCGCGCCGGGCCGAAAACGACCCCTCGGGCAACGGTGGCGCAATTACCGATTTGTCCCGGAACATTCGCCCGGCTTTCGGTAATCAAATGGTCCATGTTGGTTCGGACCGTATAACCACCGTCAGGGTGGGGGAGGACGAACCAGCTAAGAGTCGACCAGGCACAATCACTATGGAGAAGATAGGAATTTTCCAAACCCAGTGCCGCATGATGACCAATGCATTTTCCGGAATGCAACGCCCTGATCTTGTACAGACCGGGCCGTGGTCCGCGCGGAGCATATAGATCACGACGCTGCTGCAGGCTCAAATTCCCGCTGACCGGTTCGGCTATGCCCGGCCCGTCCATATGGACAATCTGGTCGACTTCGCCTTCGGCCCCGGCAACCGCTGACCATCCAGCTGTCATCGCCAATGCGAATAAACAATATGTAACAGACCGGAACACGGCTTTCTCCTTAATCCGGAAGCGGACCTTTTAAGGAGAATGCCTATTCAGGCGGTCGATTTCGCTACCCGTTCAGGTAGTATCGCCAGATCCTGACCTTAATGTGCGGTTAGAAACCGGTCTATCGGGCTTTGCCAGTTCAAAGGTGCCTCGCGCAAAAGCGCTGCCAGTTCAGCCTGCCTGCCAACCCCGGTCTTGCCGAACACGCCCTTCATCAGGAAGCGCGCGGCGTTGACAGAAACGCCCCGGTCGCGGGCATATTCCTCCATCGTCTTGCCGTCGGCGACATAGGCAGCAATTTTGGCTTCGGACGGGGTGAGATCGAACCAATCGCGCAACCGGGCAATGATCTCATCTGAAACATCACGCCTGCCGCCACCAACGAGCAGCACCGACGCGCCGCCTTTTGCGACTGCGAAGCCGGCACCTACTTGCGGATCGACCTGCATTGCGACGAGAAAGACGGTGTGCCCGCCATCATCAATCGGGATATTCTCGGTACGCGCATCGCTTTCGCCGCGCGCCAATCTTGCAAGCCGTTCCTGCGCTTCGCGATCGGCAAATCGTACCCTGCCATTGGCGGCGACCAGCCCTTGCGTCTTTTCCAGCCATCGCTGCGCCGTCGCATTTGCATGGAGCAGTTCGAGATCGGGACCGAGCGACAGGACAATCGAGGGAGAGGCATCCAGTGCCGCCTCCGCATTGGCGGCGCGCAAATCGGCTTCTCCGATCCGGCGACTGATCCGGCTGGCGCGCTGGATATGCGGAACCAGCCGAGTTACAGCTTCACGTAGACCACTGGTATCGCGTTGATCCGGCCCTGGCATGCAAAGGCCCAGATGGTCATGCCCGTGCCGGTCGAGCGAGGCGATGATCGACACTTCTATATCCCAGTTGGATAGGAAACTTTTGTAGAATTCATCCTGTTTGAACCGGTCGCGTGCAACTATTTCGTCGCTGTGCACGACTTGACCGACAGGGATGCCGTGGCCGGCCATGCTCCACGCCTGCCGTCCGGCAAACATCGTAATATAGCCTGCACGGGCGAAGTCATTGACCCCTGCGGCCCCAATGAAGCGGCCGGTGGCCGGATGCAGCCTTTCCCAGACCAGCATCGCCACATCCCAACGCGGCGGGCTAAAATGGCTGATCAGCGACGTGAGCGCGACGTCCCAATGCGCGGGCGATAGCGCAGCCTCATATATGTCTGAAATCACAGCATCATATGCCGCAAGCAGATGTCGACCCTCCATAACGAAAGATTTAGCACCGCCCTACCTAAATGGATAGCGCCTTGTTGCGAAATTGCTGCAATCATTCGCAACAAGGCGGTCTACGCCTGTGACGGGGGAGGGCAAGGACTTTGGCTTATAGCGACCCATGACAGGGTCCCAGCCCTTCTCCGTCCGATCGCCGCATATTTGGAGACTTTGGCCTTAAAGTTTCTGAGCCAACCGCACCTTGCGCCATTCAACCAGGCCTGCAATCGCTAGAACCAGAAAAAGCGCGTATAGTCCCGCCGTCAAATAGAGGTCTTTGACGAGATAAAGCGGGATCGAGATCGCATTGACGGCTATCCACCAATGCCAGTTTTCCAGATAGCGTCGCGTCATCAATATCTGTCCAGCGACCGACAACATGGCGACTGCCGCATCCCAATAGGGATAGCTGGCATCGGTGTTGGTTGCCATGAACGTGCCCCAGGCGGCAATCGCCAACAGCGAGCCGAATATCCAATAGAGGAGTGATTGGCCGTCCAGTCTTTCTACAAAAATTTCTCCTCTATCGGCCCTGTTGCGGTGCCAACTCCACCAGCCAAAAGCGTTCACCGCGAGAAAGAAGATTTGCAGCCCAGCATCGCTGTACAGTTTCGCATCACGGAAGATGACGAAATAGAGCGATACCATTGCGATAGCGAACGGGTAATTCCAGACTGAACGCCGAATGATCAGCAGGATGTTGGCGATACCGAGCAGAACAGCAGCAATTTCTAACCCGCTCATCGGGCAGGGCTATCCAGCCACTGTCCAAGCAGGCGATTTACGTCCTCTGGCGCATCCTGTTGTACCCAATGCGAAATGCCCGGCAGACGGTGGACCTTGAGATTTGGTACCCACGCCTCCATCCCGTCGAGTAAGTGTATGTCGAGCGCCATGTCATTTTCACCCCAGATGACCAGCGTCGGCGTATCGACCATTGCGTCACCCACCTCGCGGGCTTCGGGATAGCGCACCAGCGCGCGGTAATAGTTGACCATTGAGTGCATAGCGCGGGGCTGCTGCGCTGCCTTGGCATAAATATCCAGATCATGCGGCGGGAAACGATCCTTGTTCGCCGCTGTATTGAAGAATGCACCGCGCACCGCTTTGGCATCGTTGGCCAGCATCATCTTTTCCGGCAGCCAGGGCAGTTGGAAGAAGAAAATGTACCAACTCTTCTTTCTCTGCCGCCAATATTTCAGCTCACGCTCAGCACATTTGGGATGGGGCACATTCATGATCACCAGCCGGTCAAGCGGACGTATCTTCTGGATAGCGAAAGTCCACGCGATCACCGCGCCCCAATCATGCGCGACGAGCATCACTTCGTCGGTGGTAGATTGTGTTTTGGCTAGATCGATCAAAGCAGCCACGTCAGCCATTAGGTGATCCATTCGATAGGCTGGTACGCCTTCCGGCTTGGATGAAGCTCCATAACCGCGCATATTGGGAGCCCAAACCCGCCAGCCCTGCGCAGCCAATTCGGGCATCTGGTGCCTCCAGGAGAAGTTCAGTTCGGGAAAACCGTGTAGCAAGATCGCAAATTTGCGCGATTTCGGATCGCCTGCCTCTGCGAGTTCAAAGCGTTGTCCATTGGCTTCGACGAAGCGCTGTCGGATACCCGACGCCGGGTCTGCAACCCATGAAAATTCCGACATTTGTTGAACGCCTCCCATCCATATTTGCGCATATCGGGCGTGCAACGATGCGTCCAGACGAAACGGCACTGATTTTCGTCGATTGACCTTGTCTGCGCGAAGTGCAATTTCTTTGGTTGAGGAAGAGGAGAAATTGCTCAGATGGCTGAAAAGAAAGCAAAAGCGAAAACCAGCGGTGGCAAAAAGAAGGGGCTCGGAACGATCCCTGAAAGCGCCTTCGATGCGGCCAATGATGCAACCATGGCTCTCGGGCCTCTCGCTGGGTTGGCGCGTGAAGATTTTGCCGGTGCCATCGGTGTTATGCTTCGGCAGACCGCAGCCAATCCGAACAGCGCATTCAAGGCTATGTCGGGCCTGACCGAAGATGCGGTCAAGATCATGACCGGCAAATCCGATCTGGCACCAGACCCCAAAGACAAGCGCTTCATGGATCCGGCCTGGACCTTCAATCCCTTCTTCAAAGCCGGTGCGCAATATTATCTGGCGGTGCAAAAGGGTATCAAGGGTTGGATCGAGGATCTTGAGCTTGATGCGCTCGAGCGTGATCGCGCCAATTTCGTCAGCCAGATGGTCATTGATGCGCTTGCACCGACCAATAGCCTGATCGGCAATCCGACCGCGCAGAAGCGTCTTGTGGATTCGGGCGGCCTGAGCCTTATCAAGGGCCTGCAGAACGCCTACAACGACATGGTCCACAACGATGGCATGGTCAGCCAGGTCAACAAAAAGCCGTTCAAGCTGGGCGAGAATATCGCGACCACCCCCGGCAAGGTCGTCTACCGCGACGAGATGTTTGAACTGATTCAGTATACGCCCGCGACCGACGAAGTGTACGCAATCCCGCAGCTCACCATCCCGCCGCAAATCAACAAGATGTACATCAACGATCTGTCGCCGGAAAAGAGCATCATCAAATGGCAGGTTGAGCATGGCTTCCAGACCTTTGTGATCAGCTGGCGCAACCCGACCCATGATCAGGGCATCTGGGGCATGGGCGACTATATCGAGGCGTGTCGCAAGGCCGTCGATGTGGTTTGCGAAATTACCGGAAGCGACAAGGTCAACGTCTCGGGCGGCTGCTCGGGCGGACAAACCATGTCGGTGCTCTGCTCACGTCTGGCAGCAGATGGCGACGACCGGATCAATGCGATCACGATGATGGTCTGCGTTCTTGAGCCAAAGCCGGGTGATACCGAGGCCAGCTCGCTTGTTAGCCATAACGGCATCAGCCTCGCCAAACAGCGCGCGGCGAAGAAGGGCGTGATTGAAGGCAGCAGTCTGGCGCGTGGTTTTGCCTGGTTGCGGCCCAATGACCTGATCTGGAATTATGTCATCAACAACTATCTGCTTGGTGATGATCCGCCAGCGTTTGATATCCTCTTCTGGAACGCCGATGCGACCAATTTGTCGGCGAGCCTGCTGGGTGATTTTCTCGAACTGTTTGAGGCCAATGCCTACGCCGCCCCTGGCACCTTTGAAATTGCGGGTCACACGCTCGATCTGACCAAAGTCAAGGGCGACATGTTCATCCTGGGCGGAACCACCGACCATATCACGCCATGGCAGGCTTGTTATCGGTCGACCCAATTGTTTGGCGCCAAAAATGTCGAATTTGTGCTGAGCCAGGCGGGCCATATGCAGGCCATTCTCAATCCTCCCGGCAATCCCAAGGCTAAATATTGGCGCAATACCAAGGGTAAGCCGCCTGCTGACGTCAAGGCGTGGATGAAAGGTGCAGAGGAAAATGCAGGCAGTTGGTGGCCGTTCTGGACCGAATGGCTGGCCGAAAGATCTGGCAAAAAGGTGAAAGCACCATCGGCTTGCGGAAGCAAAGCGCATCCGCCGATGGAAAATGCGCCTGGCCTCTATGTGCTAGATTGACGCTTGCGTAAAGCGCGTCGCAGGCTATGCTGCGACGCAACAAAAAACGCCCGCAGCGGCCCGGGCAGCAGGGGAACAAACATGACCAAAACACGCGAGCCGCGTTTCAGCATGGAGCAGGTGGACGGGCGCAATCTGCGCGTTGCGCACTGGAAGGCTGAAAGCAAAACCGACAAGCTGCCACTGCTGTTCTTCAACGGCATTGGCGCGAATATCGAGGCGATGGCACCACTGGCGCATATGCTGCCCGATCGCGATTTCCTGACTTTTGACATGCCGGGTGTTGGCGGCTCGCCAGAGCCGATGGTACCCTATAACGCGTGGATGATGGGCCGGATTTCGGAGCAACTGCTCGACCGCTACGACATGGCGCAGGTCGATGTCATGGGCGTCAGCTGGGGCGGGGCCATGGCGCAGCAATTCACTTTGCAGAACGGCCCGCGCGTCAACCGCCTGATCCTAGCGGCGACCACGGCTGGGATGCTGATGGTGCCAGGAAACCCCAAAGCACTGATCAAGATGGCTGACCCACGCCGCTATATCGACCCGGACTTCATGCGTAAGCATTTCAACACCTTGTACGGCGGAACAGATGATGGCTCTGAAGGCCATATTGGCCGTATTAAGCCGCCGTCAAAGACCGGCTATTTCTATCAGTTGCTGGCGATGCTGGGTTGGACCAGTGCACCTTTCCTGCCTTTCATGAAGCATGATACGCTGATCATGATGGGTGGCGATGATCAAATCGTGCCGGTCGCCAATGGCCATTTCCTGAAAATGCTGATCCCGAACAGCGAGTTGTTCATCATCGACGATGGCGGGCACCTGTTCATGCTCAGCCATGTTGAGGAAAGTATCACCGCGATGCGCGAATTCCTCGATCGGCCCAAGGAAGCGAAAAAGAAGGCAGCCTAACTGCGTTTCGCAGTTTCTTTGCAGGTCTTGATTGCAGCCGGGGCAGGGGCTTTGCCTTTGCGTTCAAAACGGGCGAAATAAGCGCCGACTTCGGGCCGTTCGGCAAATTCGACCAAGCGGTAGCCGACGGCGTCAAATTCGCAAAACAGCAGCTTTGGCGGAATGCCGTGCCGCTTGGTCGCACGATCGCGATCAACGACGATAACCTGCCCACCCGCGTTCAGCGCGCTGCGCAGTCGCCAGATGAAGGCATAAGGCTCGGTCACCTCATGATACATATGCACCATGAAGATGCGGTCGAAACTATTCGCGGGCAGGCGTGGATCGTCAATGCCACCTTCCTTGATCGCAACATTATCCAAGCGTTCGCGCGAGATCCGTTCGCCCAGCCGATCAAGCGCGCCGCGGTTGATGTCTTGCGCCAGAACACGACCTTTTACGCCTACACGTTCTGCCAACCGCACCGTATAATAGCCTTCACCAGCGCCGATATCGGCAACCGTCATTCCCGGTTCGATTGCCGCCCAGTTCATTAATTTGGTGGCTTCACCCGCCTCGTCGCGCGCCGCTTCCGTCGAAAATTCTGTGTCACCCGTTTGTGAAACCGCCCGATCAGCACGGGGAAATTCCTGTGAAGTTTCCGGGCGGTCATCCTGTTTTGCAACCTGCTTGCAAGCCGTTGTGGCAAGCAACAGCGCGGTTGCTGCCAACAGGATTGAAAGTTTTATACTCATATCGGCAGCATTAGGCGGATAAGAAGCGGGGGAAAAGCGCTTTCGGCTGGATGAGCCTGATTGCATTTACATTTTCGCTGCTTATGCTCCGAATCCGAAGAAGAGGCTGACCTTAAGGTTGGCGGGCAAGTGAAGGAGGGAGCGCTTGCGTCACATTGCAATCATCGGGTCAGGCCCCGCAGGCTATTACACCGCCGAGGCCGCGCAAAAACAATTTGGCGATGATGTCCGCGTCGATGTAATCGATCGACTGCCGGTGCCTTATGGCCTTATCCGTTTCGGCGTTGCGCCGGATCACCAATCGATCAAAGCGGTATCGCGGCGTTATGAAGGTGTGGCGCTATCCGACAACGTGCGCTTCGTCGGCAATGTCATGGTAGGTGAGGATATATCGATAGACGAGCTTCTGGGTATGTACGATGCAGTCATACTGGCGACCGGAGCGCCGAATGACCGTGATCTGGGCATCCCCGGGTCAGATTTGCCCGGCGTCTTTGGAAGTGCGGCATTTGTCGGATGGTATAATGGCCACCCAGATTTCGCAGATCTTGAGCCTCCATTGGACGGCAAGCATGTTGCGATTGTCGGCAATGGCAATGTTGCGCTTGATGTCGCACGTATCCTTTCCAAAACCCGAGTCGAACTTGGCGGTTCCGATATCGTAAGCCACGCGCTCGATATGCTCGAAACAGCAAATACCGAAGAGGTAACCATCCTCGGCCGTCGCGGGCCGCACCAGATCGCGATGACGCCCAAGGAACTGGGCGAATTGGGGCATTTGGAACGTGCCTGCCCTTATGTTGACCGCGCTGATCTGCCCGATGCGGGCGAAGACATGCTGCTTGAACCTGGCATGCGCAAATCGGTGACCTGCCTGCGCGAATTTGCGGCGATCCCTGAGAGCTATAGGGCGACCAAGCCGATATCGATCGAGTTCGATTTCTTTGCAGCACCTGTTGCCATTGAGGGCGATGGCAAAGTCGAGAGGATCATCGTCGAGCGCACCGAACTCGACAGCGAACTGCGCAGCCGGGGAACCGGCGAAACTTATGCGATCGACTGCTCGATGGTCGTCGCTTGTATTGGCTATCAGACGCCCTCAATCGAAGGCGTGCCCTATGAGCATGGCCGCGGTCGCTTTGCTAATGTCGAAGGCCGCATATTGCAGGGGCTATACTGCGTTGGTTGGGCAAGGCGCGGGCCTTCTGGGACGATCGGTACCAATCGCCCCGATGGCTATATGATCATCGAGGCTGTTGCCGAAGATATTGGAGATGGAGCAAGCAAGCAGGGGCGTGCTGCACTCGATGCGCTACTCGAACAACGCGGCGTTCAAATCGTCAAATTTTCCGACTGGAAGAAGATTGAGGAAGCCGAAATTGCCCGCGCCAGAGAAGGGGCTCCGCGCGAGAAGTTCGTTCGCATCGAGGATATGATCAAAGCGGCGAATTGAACGTCAGAGCAGCAGCGAAACGGTGTGGATGATGATCCCGGCCAGCCCGCCAACCAACGTGCCGTTGATGCGTATGAATTGAAGATCGCTACCAACGGCATTTTCAACACGGTCGGTGATTGTGCTGGCATTCCACCCGCCAATTGTATCTGAAACCAGACTTACAATCTGGTCGCCATAATTTTCGGTCGTGCCGACGATGGCGCGGCGGGCGAAGCGGTTGATCTGACGTTTCAGCCTTTCATCATCCTGCAGAGTGGCGCCCAATTTTGTCAAGGCTTCACCAAAGCTTCCTGCCAGTGCTGCATCGGGATTGCGCGCGGCCTTCAGCAAAGCATCGCGACCTTGCCCCCACAACCCGTCAATCCATTTTGCGAAAGCCGGGTTCTTGAGCAGTTCTTGCTTCCAGTGATTGACCTTCGCCTGCAATTCCTTGTCATGGCGCAGATTGTACGCCAGCTTTTCCAGCCCTTCTTCACCCTTTTCACGCAAGGGATGGTCCGGGTCTTCGGCCATGTCGCCGAGCAGCTTTTCAAGGCCGGTGACGATGGCATTGGCCAGACGGTCATCAAGCCCGGTCCAGCGCATGATAGTGCCTGCGCGTTCTTCAACCATGGCGCGGATGATATGCTCATTGGCTTCCAACGTCTTGGCGGCCCAGGCGATGATACCATCAAGCACGGGTAAATGTCGCCGCTCCTTGATCATCGCTGCCAGCAACTGTCCAAGCAGCGGCGCAATATCCAGCTTTTCGAGCTGGGTGCGCACCGCACCCTTGGCGATGCCGCCCAGCCGTTCGTCATCGAGCGATTCGACAATGTCGCCGAGCAGCCGAGAGGCCCCCATCCGCATCCGGCCTTCGCCGGACCCCGGCGTTGTCAGGAATCGCCCCATCGCGCCTGCGACATCCATCGTCTGTACTTTGCGTGCAACTATGCCGGTGCGTAGAAAGTTGGTGCGCAGGAAACCCGCCAACGTTCTGCCGAGGCGTTCCTTGTTGTTCGGGATGATCGCCGTGTGCGGGATGGGAATGCCGAGCGGATGACGAAACAGGGCCGTAACCGCGAACCAGTCCGCCAGACCACCCACCATGCCAGCTTCGGCAAAGGCAGTTAAAAAGCCCCAGTGTGGATGCACATTGCGCTCGAGATGGATGCCAGCGACAAACAGCAGCGCCATCAGGATCAGCAACGCCGTGGCGATACGACGCATCTTGCGCAGTTCGTCATCGCGCCACGTATAGCGCTCGCGTTCTGCCTGATTGAGCTGGCTGACCGATTTTACCATTCAAGCAACCGCTTAGCGCGCCATGAAAGTAAAGTCACTCCGCAGGCTGCAATCCCGTTGCGATGCCTGTCGATGGCCCACCTGATTTCGAACGACTTTCTGGATCGTCGGCATCGTCGCCGGGCTTGAACGTCAGCAGACGATCGCGCAGCCAAGGCCCGGCACGCTTCTCCAATCCGTCAGCAAGACTGAACCCAGCCGGGACGATAAGCAGCGTCAACAATGTCGAAACGATCAGGCCGCCAATCACCACGGTTCCCATCGGCGCGCGCCATTGCCCGTCACCGCCGAGTGATAAGGCTGTCGGGATCATACCTGCCGTCATGGCAACGGTCGTCATCACGATTGGCTGTGCACGCTTGTGGCCAGCTTCCATGATGGCCTGGAACTTTGGTACACCACGTTCCATTTCTTCGATGGCAAAGTCGATGAGCAGAATCGAGTTTTTGGCAACAATACCAAAAAGCATGAGTACGCCAATGAACACAGGCATAGAGATCGGCTGACCGACGATGGCGAGCGCAAGCATCCCGCCAAGCGGCGCCAGAAGAAGCGAGCCCATATTGACCAACGGCGACATGAAGCGCCGATAGAGCAGTACAAGCACTGCAAACACCAGCAGTGTCCCTGAAATCAGCGCAATACCAAAGTCGCGCTGCATTTCCTGCTCCCATTCCTGGCTGCCAAAGGGCGCGCGTGACACGCCCGTGGGCAGGTTCTTCATCACAGGAAGGTTGTTGATCTTGGCGTCTGCATCGGATGAGACAATTCCCGGCGCAAAATCGGCGCCGACAAAGATTCGGAAATTCTGGTTCCGACGTTGAATGGTGGTAGGGCCTGCACCAAAGGTGATTTCCGCGACGCGTTCCAACGGAACCGAACCGCCATTTGCAGTTGGAACCGGCAAGTTGCGGATGTTTGCCATATTCTGACGCGATTCTTTGGCCAGCATGACGCGAATGGGGATTTGACGATCAGACAGCGAGAATTTGGCGCTGTTCTGATCGATATCGCCCAAAGTCGCGATGCGTATGGCCTGGCTGAGCGCGACGGTAGTGACACCCAATTGCGACGCAAGGTCGAGCCGTGGCGTGATAATCAACTCGGGACGCTGTAGATCGGCGGCGATGCGCGGCGCACGCAGTTCCTTGAGCGACTTCATCTCTTCGACAAGACGTTGAGCTGTCTTGTCGAGCTGCACCGGGTCTGAACCCGACAGCATGACCGAAACATCGCGTCCGGAGCCACCGCCGCCAGGGCCGAATGTCAGGAAGGACACGCGTGCGTCAGCAATTTTCGATAAGACCGGAGTGAGCGCTTCTTCGAATTCCTGGCTTGTGCGATCTCGTTCTTCGTGGAGTGTAATGAAGATATTTCCGCTGCCTTCACCCACGCGCTGCAATGCGGTTTTTACCTCAGGCTCCTTGTTTATGATGGCAACAACTTCATCCGAAACCTCTTTGGTCCGTTCCAGCGTAGTACCGGGCACCATTTCAATGCGTATGCGGGTGAAATCCTGATTTCCATCGGGAAAAAATTGCTTGGGTAGGACAATCATCAGAACAATGGTGAGTGCTAACGCAAGGACTCCGATGCCCATCATCCAGCGACGATGGCCCAGCGACCAGCGCAGGATTTTCATATAACGGTCCATCAGAGGACCTTCACCATGCTCAGCAATCCCGCCAGATTTCAGGAAATAGGCGGCGATCATCGGGGTGATCATACGCGCGACGGCAAGGCTCATGAGCACCGACGCAACAACCGTCAGGCCGAAATTCTTGAAAAACTGTCCTGCTACGCCCGGCATCAAGCCCACAGGAAGGAACACGGCAACGATTGAGAAGGTCGTGGCAACAACCGCAAGGCCGATTTCGTCGGCGGCGTCAATGGATGCCTGATAGGCGGATTTTCCCATTCGCATGTGTCGAACGATATTTTCTATTTCCACAATAGCATCGTCGACCAACACGCCCGCGACGAGGCCCAGAGCCAATAGCGACATGGTGTTCAAGGTGAACCCCATCAGGTCAAGGAACCAGAATGTGGGAATGGCGCTCAACGGAATGGCAATTGCCGAAATGATGGTTGCCCGCCAATCGCGTAGGAACAGGAATACCACGACGATCGCGAGCAATGCGCCCTCGATCATCGCCGCCATCGAGCTTTTATATTGGGCCTTGGTGTAAGCGACGCTGTTGAACAACGGGGTGAACTTGATACCCGGATTTTCCTTGGCGATTTTTTCCATTTCAGCTGTGGCATTGTCGAACACGGTCACGTCAGAGGCACCCTTGGCACGCGACATGCCGAATGTGACAACCTGACGGCCACCTTCAAAGGCCATAGATCGTTGCTCGCTATAGCCGTCGGTGACCTCGGCAACATCGGACAGTTTGACCGAGCGACCGCCGCCGATACTTACATTGCGCTGACCCAATTCATAGGCATTGGCAGCATTTCCAAGGATGCGAACCGATTGGCGCGAACCGGCTATTTCCGACTGACCGCCAGCTGCATTCAGATTCTGCTGACGCAAAACCGAGTTGATCTGGCTTGCGGTTACCCCAAGCGATTGCATCTTGCCCGGATCAAGGATGACACGAATCTCACGGTTAACCCCGCCATTACGGCTGACTGAGGCCATGCCTTCGACCGCAAGTAGGCGCCGCGAAACAGTATCGTCGACGAACCAACTCAGCTGTTCCAGTGTCATATCCGACGCTTCGACTGCAAAATAGGCAATCGGGTCGCTTGATGTGGCAACCTTGAAAACCTGGGGCTCCAGGATGCCATCGGGCAGGTCGCCTCGGATTTGGTCAACGGCGTTTTTGACTTCACTGACAGCTGCGTTGATATCGTCGCCAATTTCAAACTCGGCACTGACCGAGGTATTGCCTTCGGAGGCCGACGCATCGATGTTGCGCACGCCTTGCACGCTGCGGATCGCAGACTCCACTTTCTGGGTGATTTGCGTGGTGATTTCTACCGGCGAGGCACCCGGCTGCGATATCGCAACGACGACAACCGGAAATTCAATGTCGGGGTCGTTCTGGACGTCCATATTGTTGAACGCCATCACGCCAGCAATTGTCAGCGCAATGAACAAGACGATGGGAACGACCGGGTTCCGGATCGACCATGCAGAAATGTTCCGGAAGTTCATCGTGCAGCACTCTGCGCAGCGGTTTTGACCAGCTTTGGCTTGACTGTTTCATCCGGGTTAAGGAAGCCGCCTGCATAGAGAACGACGCGTTCGGTTCCGTCGAGGCCTTCGTTAATCGCAATACCTTGCTGGGTAATGATGCCGGTTTTGACTGCCCGACGCTGAACCTTGTTTTGCTTATTCACAATATAGACAAAACTTCCGTCGCGGTCATTCTGAATTGCGGATTCAGGCAGCACTGCGGCGGTGACAGCGCCCGCCTTGATTTCAACAGCAGCGAACCCCCCCGGCTTTAGAGCACGGTCAAAGGGCAGGGCGATGCGGGCAATGCCTTGACGTGATTGTTGATTGATGGTGGGTGCAATCTGCCAGATCGTGCCGTTAAACTGACGATCGCTGCCGACGGGCGTAACCGTTGCCGGTACGCCTACGGAGATCATCGCCAATTCGGTTTCGCCCAGTTGAGCTTGCAGTTCCAGTTCACCGCCTTTGGCCATACGGAACAATACCCCGCTGCCCTGGCTCACCGTTTGGCCGGGTTCAACGCTGCGTTCGAGTACATAACCGCCAACAGGCGCACGAATATCGAGTCTCGCGGTGCGGGCGCGGAGCTCGCGCAATTGGGCATCCGCTATGCTGACGCGGGCCCGCGCACTGTCACGGGTCGCCGTTTTCCGGTCGACATCAGCTTTTGAGATGAAACCCCTGCTGACAAGCTGCATTGCACGGTCGAGCTCGTTTTGTGCCAATTGCAGGTCCGCGCGGGCGGCGTTGATTTGCGCTTCCTGACCAATAATCTGCTGCGACTGGACCGAGCGCTCTATGCTGGCCAAAACCTGTCCTTGCTGGACCCAATCGCCGGCATCGACAAATACCTGCGACACTTGGCCGCCTTCACCAACAACGCCAACTGGAATTTCGCGGCGGGCAGCCAAAGTGCCTGTCGCTGAAATTGCGCGCGCAACGGTTTCACGTCCCGGAGCTACAACCGATACTGTCTGCGCCTGACCCAGTTTATCCGCGGCTGCAGCCGCTTCTTCTTCGGTACTTGTTCCGCCAAAAAAGAAATAGGCGGCAGCCATTGCTGCGGCCGTGAGCAATACAATCGCGATGATAAGATTGCGCTTGCGCCGACTGCTTGCCGCGCCTTCCGGATCCAACAAGTCGGTGTCACTAGCTATGCTCGTTTCGTAGTTCATTATTCTGTCCATCCGGGTCGCCGCGTGTGGGAGATTGGGGTGAGTATCGTTTGTCGGTGTATTATTGCAATAAATCACCGGGTGCAAGCCGGGATTCTGCCGGTACAGCTAGACAAATACGGCCAGTCGCCAAGGAAAACAGCCCAAAAATTGCCGTTGCGACGATTTTCGACAAACGACATTGAAACGGACTAGGACAAATAAAAAGGCCGGAGCAGAATCTGCCCCGGCCTTGTAACAATTTTCGGATCGAAAATTAGCGGACTTTGCCGCGCTGCACCATATTGAGGATGCCTAGTACAATCACCGCGCCAACAAAGGCGACGACCAGACCCGTGATCGAAAATTCTTTTACGCTGCCAACGATGCCGAACTGGTTGGCGATGAGGTTGCCTACGACAGACCCGACGCAACCGGCAACTACGTTCCAGATTACGCCCATGGAAGCATCACGGTTCATCACTTTACTGGCCAACCAACCGGCTATGCCGCCCACGATGATTGCAATTATCCAACCCATAGAATGTCCTCCTGCTCATTTAAGGCATCTCAATTGCCTTCGGGAATCATAATCGCTGTGCGCTGGAAGGCAAATACTGATTTAGCTGACTAAAACAGTTTACACCGGACAACAAAAAAGCCCGGCTAAACCGGGCTTCCCTGTTCGCATTTGCGAAAATCAGTATTTTTGCTGGCGTTCGTATAGGTCGCGATAGTGCTGAATTCGCGTTACTCGCAGCCCCGGCATTCCTGAACGATCGATGGCGCGCTGCCACGAAGCAAATTCCTCCAAAGTGAGGCCATAGCGTTCGCACACTTCGCTGATGGTCAGCAGCCCACCGTTAACGGCTGCTACAACCTCTGCCTTGCGGCGCACGACCCAGCGGGTCGTTTCCGGCGGCGGCAACGAATCAACGGTCAGCGGTTCCCCAAGCGGGCCTACCACTTGCGCAGGTCGGATTTTCTGGTTTTCAATCATTACGTCCTCGATTTTCCATGCCCCGCAGATATTCCGGTAAATCCGGCAAACCATTTATGTCTGAACATGGTTTGCCAATCGCTGAAGCAGCAGGGTAAATGCCAACTTCATCTTTATTCATCGATTTGCTTTCGTCGCCCGCATCGGGCAGAAAAGCCCCATTTCTACAACGAGTTGCAGCATTTCGACGACTCGAAAAATAATCGATACGGTCCTGCAGCGGATCCGGTGTGCCGGTATAATTTTGCGTCGAACCAAAGTTATAGGTGCAACTTTTGCCGCTCAGCTGGCGAGCGACAGCCGTGGCAATTATCCGTGTGAACTTTATGTTCACAGGCGGAGACGCTGCGGCTTTTCCAAATTGGTTGCTGAAACTCAAATCCATGACGTGCTTTTACACTGTGACGCATAACGTCTGGTAAAAGTCACATTCACTTCGCATTAGGTGAGGTTAACAGCGGTTATCTTTTAGCTGCCAAATCTGTTTCGAAACGAGAAATTGCACGCGGCTTCTGGATAATTTGGGCAAACCGCATCATATGCGCACATCATGAATGCATTAACTTCCTCTGCGGATTTCCAACTGGGCCCGAATCTGTCGGGAAAGCGAATCGTGGTCGCGATGTCGGGCGGCGTCGATTCGTCCGTGGTTGCGGCACTCGCTGCGAGATCTGGTGCGGAGACCATCGGTGTCACACTCCAGCTCTATGATCATGGCAGTGCCGTAAAACGCGCCGGCAGCTGTTGCGCCGGGCAGGATATACGCGACGCACGCGCTGTCGCCGACCGGCTGGGCATCATGCATTATGTTTTTGATCATGAAAGCCGGTTCCGGGATTCAGTGATCGACCATTTTGCCGATGAATATATGCGTGGCCGCACCCCTATTCCGTGCGTGCGTTGTAATATGGGTGTGAAATTCACCGACTTGTTTCGCCTTGCCAAGGAATTGGGCGCCGATTGCCTGGCGACCGGACATTATGTCCGGCGTATCGAAGGCGGGTCAGGACCGGAGCTGCATCGCGCGCTCGATCCGGCCCGTGACCAGAGCTATTTCCTCTTTGCAACAACCGGGGAACAACTGGATTTTCTGCGTTTCCCGTTGGGCGGTATGCCCAAAACTGCGGTGCGTGAAATCGCTCAGGACATGGGTTTGGTCGTCGCCAACAAGCCTGACAGCCAGGATATCTGCTTTGTACCTGAGGGGGACTATGCTGCGGTAGTCCGTAAAATTCGGCCTGAAGCGGACAGTGATGGTCCCATCGTCGATATGGAAGGACGCGAACTCGGACGGCACAAAGGGTTGATTCATTATACGGTGGGGCAAAGACGCGGGCTCGAAATCGGCGGACTTTCTGAGCCACTCTATGTAGTCCGCCTCGATCCACAAACGCAGGCGGTCGTCGTCGGGCCAAAGCGGGCCTTGGCTGTCAGTGCGGCCCGTATCGTCGAACCCAACTGGCTTTCGGATGTCCAAGGACGTCAGGTGATGGCCAAGGTGCGTTCGCTTGCCAAGCCTGTTCCCGCTACGATGGACGGCGAATGGCTGCGCTTTGCGTCAGACGAATATGGAGTCGCGCCGGGGCAGGCTGCAGTGCTCTATGAAGGCGACAGGGTATTGGGCGGTGGTTGGATTGAAGAAACGGCAGGTGCCGAAGCCTGCTTAGTTTAAGCCTATTGATAGTGATTCACATGGGGGAGTATCCATGAATATTAAAGCTGCTCAGGAAGAGCTGTGTTCATCCTATGCGAATGGCGCGATTGGCGTGGCAGTATCTGGCATGGTTTGGCTGGCTTCCGGGATTGCGGCTCTCGGTCTGGATCCACGTCTTGCCATGGCTGTGCTGTTTTTTGGTGGGATGGCGATCCACCCACTATCCACACTAATCGTTCGGCAGATTTTGAAACGACCGGCGGTCAGCGCTGAAAACAGTCTTGAAATGATTGGGCTATTGACCGTGCCTATAATCCTTTTGGGACTCTTTGCCGGCTATCTTGTCAGCGGAGATAAGCCAGCCTGGTTTTTTGCTATTGCTTTGATGGCCGTTGGAGCGCGCTATCTGACTTTCAAGACCATATATGGTCTTAGCCACTATATTGTTCTGGGCTTCGTCTTGCTGGCAATCGGATTTGCCGGGATTTGGCTGGCGCTTCCTTCGGGAGGTCTGATCGCTATTGCTGGAGGCGCGATTGAACTTATCGCGGCAGCCATATTGTGGTCAACCAAGCCTAAAGCTGCCGCTTAATCGAGTTCCGCAATTTCTTTCTCGTTCAATTGAACACAACCAAATTCGCCGCGTCGTTCGGCAACAGCCTCGGCAAGCAAAGGAACTGAAGCGTTTACGCGCTTGTTTTCCGGATCGTCGCTGACCGAGACCAGTTCCATTCCCGGTTCGAAATCCTTTTTGCAAGACGCCAACGACCGACCCTCGATATAGCGGCATGAACAGGCGATATGGGCTCCATAGGAGGCGCCGAGTTTCGCCTGCGCCTTGATATCGGTAAAGTTAAAGACGAGCCAGAGGACAAGCAACGCGCCAATGGCCGCCGCGCCAAATTTGATTTTCTTAGCTAGCGGCCAGACGGCTTTTGCAGACGGCTTTGAAGTTGCGGTTGCCATGGCTTGCCTTCCTGGTGCATTCATCCGCGCCATGCCTAGATACAAATTGCCTCTTGGCGCAACCGCCATTTCATTGCTGCTCGCAAGTTGCGGCGGTGAAGCCGAACCCAAGCCTGCGGACACTTTACCGGCGATTGAAAATATTGCCGATGATGCTGCCCCCGGGAAGACACGTCTTGCGTCGACCATCGCACCCTTTTTCGAGGATCCAGCGTTGGAGGAAACCCGCGCCATCGTCATTATGCATGGCGGCAGGGTGGTCGCAGAACGCTATGCGCCCGGTTACGGACCAGATAGCCGCCTGATCAGTTGGTCGATGGCAAAAAGTGTAACGGCCACGCTTATCGGCATGATGGTGGCGGATGGTTTGCTGGTACTCGATGATCCCGCTCCGGTTCCCGAATGGTCCAGTCCGGGCGATCCGCGTGCCAAGATTACATTGCGCCAATTGTTGCACATGTCATCGGGTCTCGATCACACCGAAATGGCGGAGGGCGACAAAGCCATATACGAAGCTGATACCACCCGCCTGCTGTTCCTTGATGGTCGTGAAAATGTCGCGCGCTATGCGGAGAAGCGCAACCTGGAGGCCGAACCGGGACGCCATTTTGAGTATTCCACCGCGACCAGCCACATATTGGCCGACATCATGACGCGGACATTGACTGACAGCAGCGATCCGGTCGTTCGACGCAATGCGATGCTCGAATATGCCCGTGGTCGTTTGTTTGAACCATTGGGTATGACCAGCGCGGTGCCGGAGTTTGATCGTAGCGGTACAATGCTGGGTGGCAGTATGATTCACGCTACCGCCCGGGATTGGGCAAAGTTCGGCGAATTTCTGCGCAACAATGGCTCGGTGCGCTCGGCGCAACTGCTACCAACCAGCTGGACGCGGTTCATGAAGATGTCGAGCGCCAACGATCCGGCCTATGGGGGGCATCTGTGGCTCAACAAAAGGCGGCCAGAGGGCAGGGATCAGGTTCTGTTCCCGGGAAAGGCTCCATCTGACGTTTTTGCGGCCCTCGGCCATCTGGGCCAGTTCGTGGTGGTTTCGCCACAACACCGTCTGACAATTGTTCGTCTCGGTAAGACGCAAGACGATCAACTTGATCCGATCAACGACCAGATCGCAAAATTGATTGCGATTTTCCCGAAAAGCTAGGCTTTGGCGACCGGGGCGTGGTCGCCCAAATCTTCGTACCAAGCCTCAACCGGTCCCTTCAGGGTCAGTTGCATCGGGCGGCCGTGACGGTCGCGGCTTTTGCCAGCGGAAACCTTTATCCAGCCTTCGGAAATGCAATATTCCTCAACCGTCGTCTTCTGCTCGCCCTTGAAGCGGATCCCGATGCCGCGCGACAGCGCGTCCTGATCGAAATATTCGCTGAAGGGGTGAATCGAAAGGCGGTCGGGCGGAAGATTATTGCTGTCAGTCATGGGCAGCGCCTTTGCCGCAAAGCCGCGCCGATGGCAATGGTTTAGCCGCTGCTATTCGCCGCCGGGATGATCCACATTATCGACAGCAGAACAATTGCCAGAAACAGCGATATGCCGAGAACATAGCGCACACCATGTTCCTTTACACCGCCGCTGGCTTCGGTTTCCGTCAGTTCGTCATGATCTTCGAAACGTTGCATGGGCAAATTTCCTTTCCGGAAAGCCCCCCGTATCGAGACTCATAGCACAGCTAGGCAGCAGATGCGAAACATTCGCATCATTGGGCATTGGGGTCGTAAAACTCCGCAATTAGAATCTGGATGTCGCGCGTAGGCTCGAAGTTGGACTTGCGAACCTCAAAGCGCGTCGGGCTGATCTTTTTCACCCCATCCATGCAGAAGCTGAGCAGATTGCCGGGCTTTTCCTTGTCGACCACAAGGCGGAAGTCCTTGATCGGGCCTTTCCAGTTGGCCCCTGATTTCAACACATAGTCCAGCCAGTGTTCGACATAAGCGACTCCATATTCATCGCCGCGCGCCTTGACTTTGGCGCGCTCCGCATATATGCGCTTGTCAAAGCCTTTGAGGAATGCGCTGTCGATACAGTAGGCGGCCTGATACTCCTTAAAATACTCGCTTTCCTTGCGATATTCGGGGGTTAGCATACCACCGACACTGCCACCCGCGATCGGCTTATAGCTATGTTCGACCGTGATCGTCTTGCCTGCAGGGAAGGCCTGTTTGCGCGTTACATGCGCCTGAATCTGCCAGTTCGGTGAATAATAATCACTGTCCGCCTCCTTGCGCAGCAGCCCCTCGGCAACCAGTGAATCCTTTTCGGCCTGGGTCAGCTTGTCGACATATTTCTCACTGAATTCATAATCATCCCAATGCTTGACTGGCCATCCCAGCGTCGTCAGGCGCGCCTCCACGCCTTTCGCATCGGGTTTGCCCGCTAGAGTTAGCACCTCGTGATAGCCGAGCTCTGCCGGCTTCCCGTCAACCAACGTTTTGAATTCCAGTTGCTCGCGCCAGTCGGAGAAGGACGGCGCGTCGATATAGCCTTCAATTCCATTCGGCAAAGGCGGCAGAGGAAAGCTTACCAGCGTTTCGACATCCTTGGCAGATGTGTTGGTGAAACGGTACTTCACCGTCACCAGCTGTCGCGAGAGAAACAGGTCTTCGCTGTCCATGCTGATAGCGTCATTGTGGGTCAGTTCTAGCCCGCCAAGCCCGATGGCGGCGCTACTATCATTGGCAAAGGACGGGGCGGCGGCCGCACCCAGAGCGAGCAAAGCGATAAATTTCTTCATCTATTCTCTATGCCATGCCAAGGCGTTTGGATGAAAGCCGGAAATTATGATGCGATCATCCTAGGCGCTGGCGGCGCAGGGCTGATGTGTGCCTTGACTGCGGGGCAGCGCGGGCGGCGGGTGCTGGTGATTGATCATGCCTCAGGTCCCGGCAAGAAAATCCTGATTTCCGGCGGCGGGCGCTGCAATTTCACCAATGTGAATGCGACCAGCCAGAATGCGCAAGAACGCTATATTTCTGCTAACCCGCATTTCGCCAAATCGGCGCTGGGGCGTTATGAGCCGCAGGATTTTATTGATCTGGTGGCATCGCACGGCATCGCCTTTCACGAAAAGACGCTGGGTCAGTTGTTTTGCGATGGCAGCGCTCGGCAAATCGTTTCGATGCTGATGGACGAATGTGACAAGGCTGTTGTGTTTGGCGGCCGCGTCGATTTTGCCTTTGGTCTGGATGTACGAGATGTGTCGCATGACGGCAGCAGTTTCCGCGTTGCCTATGGCAATCTGTCTGCAAATGCGCCGCGCCTGATTGTCGCGACGGGAGGACCCAGCATTCCCAAAATGGGCGCGACCGGATTTGCTTATGATCTCGCCCGCCAGTTCGGGTTGAAAATTGTCGAACCGCGCCCGGCGCTAGTGCCGCTGACGCTGGGCGGCGACGACGTACTGTTCCGCGAATTGTCGGGCGTGTCCGCCGAGGTGATTGCGACAGCCGGCAAGGCCGCTTTCCGCGAAGCCGCTTTATTCACGCATCGGGGGCTGTCAGGCCCCGCCATCCTGCAGGCCAGCAGCTATTGGTCCAATGGTGAGCCGATACAGATCGATTTCCTTCCAGAAGCCGATACGGGTGGGTTGTTGGCTGAGGCCAAACGCGCCAACCCGCGCGCGACGGTGCGTTCGACGCTCGAACGGCATTTGCCCGGGCGATTGGCAGAGGCGCTGGCAGGGCAGTTGGCGCTGAATGGCAACCTTGCCGACCAATCCGACCGCAAACTGGCCGAAGCGGGCGCGCGGCTGGATAACTGGATCTTCCACCCCAATGGCAGCGAGGGCTATGCCAAGGCCGAAGTCACCCGCGGCGGCATTGCCACCGATGGCCTCTCGCAAAAGACGCTGGAGGCCAAAACCGTCCCCGGCCTGCACTTCATCGGCGAAGCTGTCGATGTCACCGGCTGGCTGGGCGGCTATAACTTCCAATGGGCCTGGGCGAGTGGGACCGCTGCTGCCTTGGCGGTGTAGCGGCAACAGAATGCCTTGGGCGGGGAAGTCGGTGTAGTTGCTAAAAAACGCATCAAGTTTTGGGTCACGATAATTAATCGATTGCGCTAGCTATCTTCTGATGCTTCGATGTCGGCAGGATCATAGTCATAATCGATCAAATCACCCGGGCGGCAGTTGAGAATTGCACAGAGCCTCGCCAGTGTCGAAAATCGAATTCCCCGTACCTTACCCGAACGGAATAACGACAGCTGGGTTTCGCTAAGACCTACCTCTTTTGCCAACTGCTTTCCCGTTATTCCCCGGCTAGTCAGCACTGCATCCAATGTGATCTGGATTGGCATTAGAGAATCTCATCCAGTTCAGAACGCATATCTGCGGCTTGTTCGAGCAAGCGAGCCAAAATGGCAAGCAAGAGGCCGACCAGTCCGACTGCGATGGCTGCGGGATCAAAAGCTGCCAGTCCACCGAAGTGGTTTCCAAGCATTGCCCGTTGCAGCAACGGGCTGATCAAGACAGAGGATACTGCCCCTAAGGCTAGTGCCCAACCCACACGTGTGAGCATCTTTGGTAAGAGTCGGTCGAATGTCACGCCTTGTGCAAGTTGCGAAGTCGCCAAGCGCATCGACCATATCGCAGCCAGATAAAAGACAATTGGCAAGCGAACCAGCAAGACAAAGCCTAGCGCTTGTCGGGATGAGGATGCCTGTAATGCCAAATACAGGTCCAGTCCGATCACGCTGATGAGCAGGAGGAGAACGGAACTTATGAGTGGCCGAAGCCATAAGCTCCACCTCGCAATCGGTGTACCTGAGCGCGCCATAATTTAACCTTGACTTAAATTTTTAGAGCCCAGATACTTTAACTTAGAGTTAAATAATATGAAAGGGTTTTTCGCATGTTGGCAATCGAAACCCGCGCCTTATGCAAGCGCTACGGTGCCTGCATGGTTGTGGAAGATGTATCGCTGAACGTCCCGCAGGGTTGTGTGTACGGGTTTCTAGGTCCCAACGGGTCAGGGAAAACCACCACTATGCGGCTGTTGCTAGGTTTGCTGAAGCCAGATGGCGGCACCATTCACCTAAATGGCCATGATTTGAGACGGCACAGCAGGATGGCGCTAGCGCACGTTGGCGCATTTGTTGAAAGCACCTCGCTTTACGAGCATCTGGATGCCCGTTCCAATCTTCAGATTACCTGCCATCTTCTTGAAATTCCCTTGGCTGATGTCGATCGCGTTTTGGAAATTGTCGAATTGCGCGCCGATGCAAAGGCCCGTGTTGGCACCTTTTCGTTGGGGATGAAGCAAAGGCTGGCGCTGGCCCGCGCATTGCTCGGAAGCCCGCGTCTGTTGTTGCTTGACGAGCCCACCAACGGACTCGATCCTGACGGAATCGTCGCAATGCGGGAGTTAATTCGACAGCTGCCTGGACAGATTGGCGGGACGGTATTTGTGTCGAGCCATATGCTCGCCGAGGTTCAACAGATCGCGCATCATGCCGGATTGATGCTCAATGGCCGACTCATCATTCAGAATGATGTACGGTCGCTGCTTGGGACTGACCAGATTGTAGCAATAACCGTTGACGACGCTGTTCTTGCCAAAGCCGTGCTGGAGGCAAAAGGCATGACTGTCGAGCAGGACGCTAACTCGATCCTGCGTCTATATTGTTCGGACAGTTGTTCACCTAGTCAGCAGGCATCGGCTGCCAACCGCGCTTTGATCGAAGCGGGACTTCAAGTTGCGGCGATTGCGCCTGAAGAACGAACGCTCGAAGACGTCTATCGCAATGCCATTGCCCGACATCCAGCCGGTGAAAGGCAAGCGGCATGATTCGCATGATTTTTGTTGAACTGCAAAAACTGAAGGGCTCGCTTGCGTTGGCACTGGCTCTGCTTGCGCCAGCCTTGCCGGGGTTTTTGGCGTTCCTGTCGTTGCTGAACGCAAAAAGTTCGCCGAGATGGGCGTCTGTTCTTGGGGAATTTGTTCTGCCGCTTTGGGCGTTGTTTCTGCTGCCTATGGTCATCGCGGCATTCACGACTTTGGTCGGCCAGATCGAATATCGCACGCGCGGCTGGGATCACATCCTCGCACTGCCAGTCCCGCGTTGGCGAATATTCACGGCAAAGACGGTTGTTATTCTAGCTGCCAATTTGGCGATGACTATTCTTGTATTGGTCTACGCTTGGGCCGGTGCGGCGATGGGCGGTGCGTTAGGCGGTTATGCGCCTGTCGGGCCGTTTCCGTGGGCCAGCATATCAGAACGGGTGGGCTGGTTGCTGGCAAGTTCCACTATGCTGGTGGTGATTCAAACATGGGTCGCACTTCGATTCGGGAGTTTTGTTGTGCCATTGAGCGTCGGGATCGCTGGTACGCTGGTTACTTTGGCCGTAGCTATGACTCGAACCGAGGAAGCCAACTGGTTCCCTTGGGTATTACCGCAGCGCGCCATGCTGTTGCCCGATCCACTCCCGGTGGCGGTTTTGGGTGGCAGCGGCGGCGCGTGCCTGTTGGTCCTGATGGTGATTGATTTGTCTCGTCGACAATTCCGCTGAACGGCCAGAGCTTGGGGCCCAAACCTCTTTGGCAAGCCCATTAGCTATCAAGAAAAATCCGCGGCGGTCCTAGGGGCCGTCGCGGATATGTTATTTGTCAATCTATTGGCCGTCAGGCCGCCTCTTTCTTCCGGCTTGCCTTCTTGCGCTCATGCGGGTCGAGCAGGGCCTTGCGGATGCGGATATTCTTCGGCGTTACCTCGACCATTTCGTCATCGTCGATATAGGCGATGGCCTGTTCCAGCGTCATCACCTTGGGCGGGGTCAGGCGGATGGCATCGTCTTTGCCGGTCGAACGGAAGTTGGTCAGCTGCTTCGACTTCATCGGGTTGACTTCAAGGTCATCGGGCTTCGCATTTTCACCGATGATCATGCCTTCATACAGCGCCTCACCGGGCGAGACGAACAGGATGCCGCGCTCTTCCAAGGGGCCGAGGGCGTAAGCGACGGCCTCGCCATTGCCGTTCGAAATCAGAACGCCATTTTTGCGGCCTTCGATCGGGCCGCGATAGGGGCCATATTTTTCGAACAGGCGGTTCATGATGCCAGTGCCGCGCGTGTCGGACAGGAATTCACCATGATAACCAATCAGACCCCGAGAGGGGGCGCTGAAGGTGATACGCGTCTTGCCACCGCCCGAGGGGCGCATGTCTGTCATTTCGCCTTTGCGGACGGCCATTTTCTCGACAACGGTGCCCGAATGTTCATCGTCAACGTCGATGACGACGGTTTCATAAGGTTCGGTGCGGTTGCCGGCCTCGTCTTCGCGATAAAGCACGCGCGGCCGGCTGATGCCGAGTTCGAAACCTTCGCGGCGCATTGTTTCAATAAGAACGCCGAGCTGCAATTCGCCACGACCGGCAACTTCAAAGCTGTCGCGGTCTTCGGATTCGGTGACGCGAATAGCGACGTTGCTCTCGGCTTCGCGCAACAGGCGGTCGCGGATCATGCGGCTCGTCACCTTGGTGCCTTCACGGCCCGCCATGGGGCTGTCATTCACTGAAAAGCGCATCGAAAGCGTCGGCGGATCGATCGGCTGCGCATGCAGCGGTTCGGTCACGCTGGGTTCGGCAATCGTATCGGCCACGGTCGCGGTGGTCAGACCGGCGATCGAGATGATGTCGCCTGCCTTGGCTTCATCAACAGGAACGCGTTCGAGCCCGCGGAACGACATGATTTTAGAAGCGCGCCCGGTTTCAACGACCTTGCCGTCAGGAGACAGTGCGTGGATCTGCTGGTTCACCTTGACGGTGCCCGACAGCACCAAGCCGGTCAGGATACGGCCGAGGAAATTGTCACGATCGAGCAGAGTGACGAGCATTTTAAACTCGCCATCGGCATCAGCCTTGGGTTCAGGAACATGGCGGACGATCGTTTCGAACATCGGCGTCAGCGTGCCTTCGCGGCGGGCTGGGTCTTCCGACGCATAACCGTTGCGGCCCGAGGCATAGAGCACGGGGAAGTCGAGCTGCTCGTCAGTTGCATCGAGCGACACGAACAGGTCGAACACTTCGTCGAGCACTTCCTGGATACGTTCATCAGGGCGATCGACCTTGTTGACCACGACGATCGGGCGCAGGCCCAATGCGAGCGCTTTGCCGGTGACGAACTTGGTCTGCGGCATCGCGCCTTCGGACGAATCGACCAGCAGGATGACACCGTCGACCATGCTCAGGATACGCTCTACTTCGCCACCAAAGTCGGCGTGGCCCGGCGTATCAACAATATTGATCCGCGTGCCTTCCCATTCGACGCTGGTGCATTTCGCCAGAATCGTGATCCCGCGTTCCTTTTCCAGATCGTTCGAATCCATCGCCCGCTCTTCGACGCGCTGGTTGTCGCGAAAGGTGCCCGACTGGCGGAAAAGCTGGTCAACGAGGGTGGTTTTGCCATGATCGACGTGCGCGATGATGGCGATATTACGCAGGGACATTTATCTAGCCTTTTGGGAGTGCGGTGCACAGGCACCGTCAATTGCGCGGGCCCTTAGCTTAGTTTGTGCACTGCGGCAAGGATTGCTATGCGCATCGCCATGATTTCACGCCTGATCCCCGACCGCTTTGTGCTCCTGCTTCTGGCCGCGGTGCTGCTTGGCTGGCTGCTGCCAGTGTCGGGGCGGGGGTTGGCGATTGCGCAAGATGTTAGTTTCGTCAGTATATTCGCGCTGTTTTTCCTTCACGGATTGCGGCTGCCGCGTCACGAAGTGGTCAAGGCGGCCCGTAGCTGGAAAGTACAGGGGGCGATGCTGTCCTTCAGTTTTGTTGTCCTGCCGCTGGCCGGGTTGGCGCTCGCGAAGGGAGCAGGGTGGATGCTGCCTGCTGCTTTGGCGACGGGATTGGTGTATTGTGCGATGCTGCCATCAACGGTGCAGTCGGCGATCAGTTACAGCTCTATGGGTGGCGGCAATGTGGCAGCGTCGGTGGTAGGCGCGGCGCTATCTAACCTTTCGGGTATTATTTTGACACCGGCGCTGGTCGCTCTGGTGCTGGGAGCAGCATCCGGCGTGACAATTGGAAGCGATACGATCATCCGCATCGCAACCATGTTGCTATTGCCCTTTGCCCTTGGCCAGATAGCGCAGGGCTGGCTCGGCGGTTGGGCACATCGACAAAAGGCGATGCTGTCGTTCTTTGACAGACTGGTGATCCTGATCGCGGTCTATGTTGCCTTCGCCGGGGCTGTGAATTCGGGCAGCCTGTCTGCGCTCGATTTGGGGACAATGGCCGCGCTATGCGCATTGCTTGGCGTGCTGCTGGCTTTTGCCTTTGCAGGGGCGTGGTTTTTCGGAGGCGTGTTAGGGCTGGATCGCGCGGATCGTGTCAGCCTTGTTTTCGCCGGTGCGCAAAAGAGCATTGCGACCGGGGCGCCGATGGCCGCGATCCTGTTTGGTGCTTCAGCTGGGCTGATCGTGCTGCCCGCCATCATCTATCATATGGCGCAATTGCTGCTGTCTGCACCGCTGGCGGCGCGCTTGGCTAGAGGTTCCTGAGCGCTTCGGCGGGACGTGCGGCCAATATTGGCAAGGAGCCTAGCATACCCAGCGCAAAGGTAAGTCCGGCGCCGCCGATCAGCGTCCACGCCAGCGTCGCAGGGTCCGGGGCGAAGGTGAAATCGAAGATTTGCACAATCACATACCAGCCCGCACCCAGCCCAAGCGCCAGCGCGACAAGACCGAGCACGACAGCGAGAATCGCATATTCCAGCGCCTGCGCACCCAATATCTGCCGCCGCGTCGCACCGAGCAGCTTCATGATGACGCTGTCGTAAACGCGGCTCTGCCGGGCTGCAGCAATTGCGCCGACGAGCACGGCAATGCCGGCAAGAATGGCGATGGAAGCTGCGGCCGCGATCGCCTGCGCCATTTGCTGCAATAAGACCGTTACCTGGCTCACAACTTCTCCGACCTCGATCAACGAGGAAGACGGGAAGGCGGGTGGTATCGATTTGGCCAGTGCGCGTTCGGCCTTGGCCGGAACCGTCAGTGTCGCGACCATGCTATGCGGCGCGGCATCGAAGGTGCCGGGTGAGAAAACCAGCGCATAGTTGAGCCCGAAATTCTCCCACTTCACTTCGCGTAACGATGCGATTTTGGTGGGGATTTCGACGCCGAGGACGCTGACGGTTAAGCTGTCGCCAACGCCGACGTTGAGTGACTCCGCCACGCGCACGTCGAGCGACACCAAAGCTGGACCTTTATAGTCAGCTGGCCACCATTCGCCCGCGATAACCTCGCTGCCTTCTGGAACAATGGGACTGTAAGTCAGGCCCCGGTCGCCGTTGAGCACCCAAGCGCCTTCGGGAAGTTCTTCAAGTTGATCGACACGCTGCTCGCCGAATTCGACGATGGTACCGCGCAAGGAGGGGATGAGGTTGATTTCGGCATCAGGCGCTTCCTTGCGGACCATCGCCGAGAATTCTTCCGTCCGCTCGCGCGGGATATCGAGCGCGAAAAAGCTCGGGGCGCGTTCGGGGACGCTGTTCTGGATTTCGTTGTTGATGCTGGTCTGGATCGCCGCCAGCGTAACGAACAGGGTGAGGCCAAGCCCCAGCGCGATCACCAGCGCCTGTGTGTGCGATCCTGGGCGATGCAGGTTGGTAAGAGCCAAACGCGGCAATGGGGCCTTGGGGCGGGGTATGCGCAACGCGACCGCCCGCATTACCCAGGCAATCGCCCCAAGCAGCAGCAGTAAGGCGAAAGCCGCGCCAATGAAGCCCAACGAGAAAATCGGTTCGCGGGCGGTTCCGACCGCCAGTGCCACTATCGCTACAATGCAAGCTGTTACCCAGATGGCTGTACGGCGGTCGATGCGTTTGGCGCCTTCGACGACCGAACGGTACAATCCGGCGGCGGGCACGGTGCGGGCACGGGCGAGGGGAGGGAGAGCGAAGGCGAAGGCAATCAGCAGACCGTAAATCGCGCTAATGATGAGAGGCAGGGGGTGCAGGGTGAAACCGGGCGCAACCGGCAGGATATCGCCTGCTACCCAGCCTATCGCCATCGGCATGACACTGCCTACCGCAAGCCCGACAACGATGGCCGCAATCGCCACTGCGAAAATCTGAAGCATATAGATGCGGAAAATAATGCCGCTATCCGCGCCGGTGACCTTCAGCGTGGCGATGCCCGGGCGTTTGCTTTCCAGATAGCTGCCCACGCCGTTACCCACACCGATGCCCGCAATCACCAATGCAGCAAGGCCGACGAGAGTCAGAAACTGCCCCATGCGTTCGATGAAACGACGTGTGCCAGGTGCACCGTTCGAACGGTCGGTGATGTCCCAAGCGGCAGATGGAAATTGCTTTTCGAGCGATTTGGCGACCGCTTCCGGGTCCGCGCTTGCCAGCAATTTGATGCGGTACTTGCTTTCGAACATGCTGCCGGGCTGGATGAGCTTTGTATCGTCAAGCGAATCCGGCGCGACGATTGCCACAGGCCCCAATGTGAAGCCCTCGCCAAGTCGATCAGGTTCCTCCGCGATGATCCCGCTTACCTTGAAACTGGCTTCGCCAAATCGGACAGCGCCGCCATTCGCTAAGTTGAAGCGATCGGCCAGGGCTTCGCCAATATAGATTTCACCGCGTGCCGGTGCGGATGCGACTTTACCGCCTTGCAACAGAAACTTGCCATAAAGCGGATAGGCATTGTCTACGGATTTCAACTCGGCAAGCACGCTGTCGCTGCCTTCCGGGCCGATCGCCATGGCGCGCAGGCGGACCGTTTCCGAGACTGTCCCGACCGCCGCAAAGGCCTTCAACTCAGCCTCACTCGCTTCGCGCTGGGCGATGCCGATTTCGATATCGCCGCCAAGGATGGTCTGGCCGCGGCGTGACAACTCCTCGGTGATGCTTGATGTCAGGCTGCCAATGGCTGCCAGCGTGGCAACGCCGAGGAAAAGGCAAACCGCTAGCAAACGTAATCCGCGGATGCGGGCTGAAAGGTCGCGGCGGGCTATGCGCCATAGGCTGGCCAGCGAGAGGCTCAAGCGGCGCTCTCCACCACATGGCCATCCTGCATGGCGATTACGCGATCACAACGTGCGGCCAAGGCTGGATCATGGGTGATGATCAGCAGTGTCGCTCCGAGCGCGGCCCGCCGTTCAAACAACAGGTCGATTATCGATGAGCCCGTTGAGCCATCGAGATTGCCGGTAGGTTCATCGGCGAAGATGATCTTGGGAGCTGCGGCCATCGCCCGCGCGATCGCCACGCGCTGCTGTTCACCGCCTGATAGCTGCGAGGGATAATGGGCGAGGCGGTGACCGAGGCCGACCGCTTCCAATTCCTTGGCCGCACGTCCGAAAGGATCGTCTATGCCGGCAAGCTCCATTGGCACGGCGACATTTTCCAGCGCAGTCATTGTGGGCAGCAGGTGAAAAGCCTGCAACACAATGCCGATGCGTCCGCGTCGTGCCCGCGCCAGTTCATCCTCGTCCAGTTCAGTAAAATTAAGGCCATCGACCACAACTGAACCACCACTGGCCCTCTCCAGCCCCGCCAACACCGCCATCAGGGAGCTCTTACCAGAACCCGAAGGCCCAAGCAGTGCAACGCTGACGCCATAGGGCACCTCAAGGTCCACTCCGCGCAAAATCGAAACCGGCGCATCGCTGGCGCCAAGCGTGAGGGTGACATTCGACGCCCGTATCGCCATATCGGGCGCGTCAGATTTTGATGCGGACAAGGAGAGTTCCTTATGAAGACGAATTTTGCCCTATATGGTGTGGCCTTACTGCTTGTCCAAGCCCTTGCTGCATGCGGGTCTTCACCCGTAACCGTGCCCAAGGAAGAAACAGCACAAAATGCACCTGCCAAGGCGGAAGCTATACAATATGACAAGCTTATCGTTGCCTTTGGGGACAGCCTGTATGCGGGGTATCGTCTCGGTCCGACGGAAGGGCTCGCACCGCAGCTTCAAGTCGCGCTCGAAAAGGCCGGCATAAAAGCGCGCGTGCACAATGCTGGGGTGTCGGGAGACACCACTGCAGCGGGCAAGCAACGCCTGACCTTTGTGCTCGATAATCTGGAAAAGAAGCCTGATCTGGTAGTGTTAGGGCTGGGCGGAAACGACATGTTGCGCGGTATTCAGCCCAAGGAAACTGAGGCGAACCTAAAGGCCATGCTCGACGAACTCAAGAAACGCGACATCGATGTGGTGCTTACGGGGATGCTCGCAGCCCCCAATTTGGGGCCCGATTATGCGAACGCTTTCAACCCGATCTTTCCCAAGCTGGCGAAGCAATATGGCGCGCCGCTTTATCCCTTTTTCCTCGACGGTGTGGTTGCCGATCCCAAGCTGATGTTGCCCGATAATATTCACCCCAACGCGCAAGGTGTGGCGAAGGTCGTCGACGGCCTTGCGCCTCTTGTCGAAAAGGCGCTCCAGCCCTGATTCAACAGGTGTATTAAAAAAATAACACACCAAAGACCGGATTTGCTTGAAATCGCAATAACTGCGTTCCATTTATCCCCTGATATCATTGCCTGAGGAGGATCGACCCCCATGTCGACCAATGAAACCCTGACTGCCACCGAAACCGAGCTGAAGCTCACCCCGCCTGATCCGGTGCCGCCGATCGCTGCCGAAAAGGCGGTTGGGCTGGTTCCGGTTGAGGATGAGGTAAAGGGAAAGCTCGCCGAAAAGGTCGAAGGCTATATCGCCGACCTGCTAGCGCAGGATGTGAACAGCCCGGAATTTGGCAAGCGCGTTGACCAGCTTACCAATATGGGGCGTAAGGAAATCATGGAGGCGGCCGGCCAATCGAACCGCTTTCTCGATCGACCGATCCGCCAGATGGACGAAACGTCCGGCGTCGGTGCTGACCTTGCCGAACTGCGTCGTACCGTTGAAGATCTGGATCCGTCTAAACGCGGCAACCTGACGACCAAGCAGAAGCTGTTTGGCATCATCCCCTGGGGCAACAAGCTGCGCAACTATTTCGACAGCTATCAGAGCGCGCAGGGCCATATCAGCTCGATCCTCGGCCGCCTTGCAAATGGCAAGGATGAGTTACTGATGGATAATGCTGCAATCGACGTTGAGCGGCAGAATCTGTGGAAGGCGATGGGCAAGCTCGAGCAGATGATCCTGATATCGAAGCAGCTCGACGGGCGGCTGGAGGAGAAGGCCGCTGAACTGGAGCTTTCTGATCCAGCCAAGGCGAAGGCGATCCGAGAAACCGCACTCTTCTACGTCCGCCAGCGCCATCAGGATTTGCTGACGCAAATGGCTGTGACGGTGCAGGGCTATCTGGCGATGGACCTGGTCAAGAAGAACAATGTCGAACTGGTAAAGGGCGTCGATCGGGCGTCGACCACCACTGTCGGTGCTTTGCGCACGGCAGTGACGGTTGCGCAGGCGATGACCAACCAGCGTCTGGTGCTCGGCCAGATTACTGCCCTCAACACCACGACCGCCAATATCATCGACAGCACTGGCAAGCTGCTGCGCGAAAATACGGCAGCCATCCACGAACAGGCAGCGGCTTCGACCATTCCGCTCGAAACGCTGAGCCGCGCGTTCCAAAATATCTACGACACGATGGACGCGATCGATACCTTCAAGGTCAAGGCGCTGGAAAGCATGAAGCAGACGTCCGAAGCACTTGAAAAGGAAGTCGAAAAATCGAAGGGTTATATCGCGCGTGCAGAAGGTGCAGCGCAGGCCAAATTGGGCGCGACCGAAACCAACCTGTTGAGCTCGCTGGAGGCGTAAAACTTGGTAAGCCCTGCTACCCAGTCGGATGAAATACTCGAAAGCGCGCGCCGTTCGTTGAAACGGGTCCGCATGGGGCCGCCCATCGGGACAAAGTCGCGGGCGCTGCGCAGGGCGCATTTCTTCGGCAAATTAGCGCGAACGGGCGTAGCGGTCGGGGTGTTGCTGATTGGGGCCGGTATCATCGGCGCAATCCTGGATGGCATAGGCTTTTGGGGGGTGATGATTACCGGCGTGCTGGGCGCTGCAGCGGTTTATGCGCTGATGCGCTATCCCGAAATGCCGATGCCAACCACAGAGTCTCTGCGCCAAACCGATCTGGGCACGCTCGCGGGCAAGACAGAAATCTGGCTGGAGGTGCAACGCCCGGCTCTCCCCGCACCCGCCATCCCGTTGGTGCAAAATATCGGCTTGCGGCTCGATGCGCTGGCGCCTCAATTGCAAACGCTGGCCGAAACCGATCCTGCCTCGCGCGAAGTGCGCAAGCTGGTGGGCGAACATCTGCCCGAACTGATCAATGGCTATAAGCGCATCCCCGAACCATTGAGGCGGCAGGACAATGGCGGCAAGACGCCCGAGCAGCAACTTGTCGACGGGTTGAAACTGATCGACCGCGAAATCGAAACAATGACCGGTCAGATCGCCCGCGGCGAACTCGACAAGCTGGCAACGCGCGGTCGTTTTCTGGAAATCCGCTATGATGGGGCAGGGGAGGAAACTGGCGCCTAGACGCGCTCGCCTATTTCAGCCCTTGGCCAGGCATCCATCGCTTGTCGCATTTTTTCATCACTCCGGGGATGATCCGGCGCGCGACTTGCACGTCCTGAGCGGTTCCTAAAATCGCGCGTTTCTCAGGTAGATTGCCGGCAAAATCTTGCCCGAAAGCAGAGGCGATTATTGGGGTGCTCGCATTTGTCGGCACGACCATGTAAATCAACGCATTGTGGCCGCGCCGATAGATCTTTTTTGTCTTGTCGGCATAAACCTGCGTGTCGGCTGGTTCGATCTTTGCAGTGCCTTTTGATTCATAGAACCACCATGTGCCTTTGGGACCGGTAATCGTCATGCTGACGCTGTTGGCCCCGGCACCGGTCGCTTCTGCGATTTCACCGGATTCAAGTTCGACGGTCGAATAGAGGCCGCATACCTTGACATTCTTTGTCGCAGCCTGTGCTGGCGCGTAAGGTGCGCCAAAATATGTAGCAGTTGCCATCGCAACGATCAGAAAGCGTCCACCCACCATAGCCATAACTCCATCAATCGCTTCATTGTCCTCGACACATTAGGCTATTGATTTCTTATGACCAAAGCTGCGGGGGTACTAGCACACCCATGGGATATTTCGGGATTTGGTTCTCAGAGCGCTAAGGCCCAGCCGCCTCAGTTTCGAGCAGCTTTCCGACAGGCAACGATATGGAAAAATGGTTCCCCGGTAAGGATTCGAACCTCAATAGACGGAGTCAGAGTCCGTAGTCTTACCGTTAGACGACCGGGGAATGTGGAGCGGGCAATTAGGCAGCGTTCCTTGGCCTGTCAATCGCAGACTGACCCCTGCTGTGTCGGTTTCGTCTAAAAACTTGAATATTTGGGCAATCTCCGTTATCTCCTTCGTCAAGTACTGCGCGGTAGCATCCGTTTGCGGATAGAAAATAAGAAGTGAGCACGGCCATGGGCGAAGAATTCGCACCATCGTCGCAGTTGGATGGACGGGGAAAAACGGCCGCGAAAAGGGGCCGGAAAAAATCCAAAACCGCTCCGACTGCAAAGACGCAAGACGCATCCCGCAAGGGGAATGACGCACGCGCACATGCCGCAACATTAGATCCACAGCCCGAAACCTCCAGCGCCCAGCCCAAGTCCGATACGCGCAGCCCCTGGCTGGGCAAGACGGCTTATGCTGCACTCGATCTGGGCACCAACAACTGCCGCCTGTTGATCGCGCGAGCCGCAAATGACGGCTTTACCGTGGTTGATGCCTTTTCGCGCGTTGTGCGGCTAGGTGAAGGGCTCAACTCCACTGGCAAGATGAGCGAAGCGGCGATGGACCGCGCGATTGAGGCGCTGTCTGTCTGCGCCGACAAGCTCAAGCGTCGCAATGTCGTCCTAGCCCGCTCGGTCGCAACCGAAGCGTGCCGTCAGGCGCTGAACGGCGTTGAATTTATCGAACGCGTGAAGCGTGAAACGGGCATCGTGTTGGATGTCATCAGCCCCAAGGAAGAGGCCCGCCTCGCGGTCATGGGATGCCATGCGCTGCTCGAGGAGGGGGAGGGGCCCGCGATGATTTTCGACATTGGTGGCGGTTCGACCGAACTCGTGCTGGTATCGACCGACGGGGTGGTTCCTGAAATCTTGGACTGGGCCAGCGTCCCCTGGGGCGTTGTGTCGCTGACCGAAAGTGAGGCGCACCGTGGCGATGACGAGCAGTCGTTGCAGGAAACCTACGCTGCTATGCGCGACAAAGTTCGGGATAGCTTCGCCGAATTTGCCGCACGCTTGCCCGTGGGGCAGGGCGACCATCGGCTGATGGGGACATCCGGCACGGTAACGACGCTTGCGAGCGTTTACCTCAACCTGCCCAGCTATGACCGGCGGCAGATTGACGGGCTGCACCTGCCAACTTCTGCCATGCGCGAAATCAGCCAGACACTAGCCAGCCGGACGCCGAAAGGGCGCGCTGAATTTCCGACCATCGGTCACGAACGCGCCGATCTCGTGGTGGCTGGGTGCGCTATCTTGGAAACGATATTTGACATCTGGCCTGGGGAACGGTTGGGCGTTGCCGATCGCGGTATTCGCGAAGGTATATTGCGCGCGCTAATGGCGAGCGATGCCGGCCGCCGGAAACGGCGGTAACCGATGGCGAAATTCACCTTTGGCGGCAACAGTTCGGGGCGTAGCGCCGTGGGTAAGGAACGCGTCAAAACCTCGAAACGGCGTAGCCCGCAATCCGCGCGATGGTTGGAGCGCCAACTGAACGATCCCTATGTCAAACGTGCGCAAGCAGAGGGCTTTCGCAGTCGTGCAGCCTATAAGCTGATCGAACTGGACGAGAAATTCCATTTTCTTAAAGGTAAGAAAGCGGTTGTCGATCTGGGCATTGCGCCGGGTGGATGGGCGCAGGTGGTGCGGCGTAGGCTGCCTTCTGCAAAAGTTTCCGGCATTGACCTTTTACCGGTCGATCCGATCGAAGGCGTGACTCTGTTTGAAATGGATTTCATGGATGACCGGGCTCCGGATTTATTGGTCGAGGCACTTGGGCAAGTGCCCGACCTTGTGATTTCCGACATGGCGGCCAATACCGTCGGGCACAAACAGACCGACCATTTGCGAACCATGGGGCTGGTCGAAGCTGCAGCGCATTTTGCAGTCGAGGTGCTAAAACCAGGCGGCGATTTTGTTGCCAAAGTCTTTGCCGGTGGCACCGATCCGGAGTTGCTTGCTATCTTGAAAGCCAACTTCGCCACAGTCAAACATGCCAAGCCACCCGCAAGCCGTAAAGGATCGGTCGAATGGTATGTGGTAGCGCAGGGGAAAAAGGGTTGATCAGCCTTTTTTACGGGCTTTTTCAACAGCAGCTTTCAACGCATCATAACCCAACGCTCCTTCGAGCATCTGGTCTCCGATGATGAAAGTCGGCGTGCCGTTGAAGCCGATCTGCTGCATCATGGCGAGATTACGCTCGATTTCGGCGTTCACTTCCTGCGAGGCAGCATCCTTTGCGGCCTGATCCATGTTTAAGCCTGCTTTGCGTGCCGCAGCTGTGATGGTTTGTTCGTTGGCAGGGCCTGAGGCAAACATGGCATCGTGAAACGCTTTATGCTTTCCCTGTTTCGCGGCGGCCAGCGCCCAGCGCGCGGCGTCGCGACTTGTCGGGGAAAGTATGGGCAGTTCGCGATAGACGATCCGGACATCCTTTTCGCTACCGACCAGGCGATTCAAATCCGCAACGCTTGATCGGCAGAAACCGCAATTATAGTCGGTAAATTCAACCACAGTTATCGCGCCTTCGGGATTGCCGCCGACTGCCCCCAGGAACGCCTTTGTAACCGTGCTGCCAGCCGCATCCATGCGCTTTGCCATCTCGCGTTTTTGCAGGATTTCGACTGCTTCGGTAATGATCTCAGGGTTTTCAAGGATATAGGCGCGCACAATGGCTTCGGTGGCGGCGCGTTCCTTGTCGCTGACCCCTGCGGCTGAAATCGCCCTTTCAGCGTCTTGCGCTGCGTATATGGCCTTGTCACCGCGTATCGCAGGTTCGTTGTTTGCAAAGAAGTAATAGCCTGCCGCGGCCAATATCGCGGCACCAACGAGGACGAGAATCAGGGGAAGGCGGTTGCTGGTCTGTTGATCGTTCATGTTGATGGCGTAGCGACTTTGCGTCTTGCAGGCTATCCCATTTGGTAGCGGATCAGCGTCTGCGTTTGTCCAGTTTCTGCACTTGCGCTTCCGCCACCAATTTAATGTCCTGCGCCCTGATCCAGTCGTGCGAATATTCCGGCAGACCGGCCATGGCTGTCGCCGCATTGGGCAGGGCCAGTTGTGGCACGCCTTCCATCAGATAGCGCTCTGCGCTGGCGAGGGCTGCCCGAGGCTCATCACCCAGCGCCTGATAGACAACGCCCAATTGGTACCAGGCAAAGGGGTTGTTATTATCCTTGGATACAGCCGCCTTCAGTACCTTTTCGGCTTCCTGCAAGTTGGAACGGTCTTCGGTCGCGAGCAGCGCATGGCCAAAAACAGCGGCAATCAAAGGCTGGTTTCCTGTCAGATCGACGGCCTTGCGCAGGGACGAGAGCGCCTCTGCGGGCTTTCCTGATTCGAGCAGGATCTGGCCGTGCAGTTCAAGAAAATAGGGGTCATTCGGATTTTTGGCGACCAGTGTATTAGCCTCCTTAAGTGCCTTGTCCGGATATGCGGCTTTATGCCACGCATAGGCCCGTGCATAATGGCCTGCGATGCTTGAATCGCTTTCCGGATAGTCACGCAGCGTCGAATTGGGATCTTCGATGTAACCAAGCAACTTGGCCCTGACGCGCTTGAAATCAGCTTCCCATTTTGGGTTTAGCGGGGCGTTCCAGGCCGGGTCGGCCTTGTACGTATCTTCCAACACCGAAATACGCTCGCCCGACAAAGGGTGCGTGCGATCATAACTATCGGTCTGCGCAATACCGAGGCGGAATTCATAATTCTGCAGGGTCTTGAAGAAGTTGATCGACCCACGTCCGGATATTCCGGCTGCTGAAAGATAGCGCGCGCCCGAAGCGTCGGCGACGCTTTCCTGTACACGGCTAAAGGCGAGGAATTTGCCGAGAGCGGCCTGCTGACCTGCGGCCATGATACCCATGCCTGCTTCCCCGGCACCAGCGGCGATGGCCGCTGCCGCCAAGATCAGGCTCGCGATTGATATCGTCCCCGCCTTTTCAAAGCCTTCGCTGTAGCGGATGACGTGCCCGCCCTCGATATGGCCCAATTCGTGGGCGATTACGCCTTGGACTTCGTTGGCGGTTTTTGCTGCCTGGATGAGGCCGCTGTGCAGATAAACGGTTTGACCGCCAGCGACGAAGGCATTGATTGATCGGTCGTTGATTAGGACGACATCGACGTTGGCTGGATCGAGCCCTGCGCCCCTAATCAGCGGAGCGGAGATTTCATCGAAAAAGGCTTCGGTTTCTGCGTCGCGCAATATCGATTGCGCATTGGCAGGTTGCGCGACCAGCGAGATCGCCAACAATGCGCCAATGAAGGCACGTCCAACATGTTTGAAACGACTGAGTGCGCCCATAGACGCCCGTTGGGGCTTGCGGGATGAACCGCTGCTGAAGACTCCCGGAGAACGCCACCAATGGCTCACCCGTTTCGGGTGGATCGGCGAACTGTTCTCCGGGTTTGTCACATCAACCAAAGGTGCGTTGCCACCAACCCTTGCGCGGCGAACCATCCTCATTCTGGCCTGCGTCGGCTGAGACCGAATCACCTTCAGGTTCAGCAGTCTTTGCCGCTGATTTACGGGCACGCGATTTCGGTTTCGGAGCTTCGCTTGCCGCTTCTGCTTCTGCTTCGACCGCAGTTTCTGGCGTTGCTGCAGCTGCTTTTTTGCGGCTGCGCGGTTTTGCCGCTGCCTTTTTCGGCGCTTCTGCTTCTGCTTTGGCTTGCACTTCAGCTTCAGGCGCTAGCTCGGCAGTCTCAACTGGCTCCGCCTTAGCCCGCGTCCGCCTTTTGGGCTTTGCAGGTGCTTCTTCTGCCGGCGCATCGACTTGCACGGCTTCGGATTCGGTTGCTACTGCACCATCATCGGTTGACGTTTCGGCTCTGGCCTTGCCACCACGCCCGCCGCGACGGCTGCGTTTTGGCTTCTCGGATACTTCGCCGTTATCGACTATTTCCTGCGCTACAGGTTCATCGCCTTCGGTGCGAACTTCAGATTCGTCCGTTTCTTCACCCTCGGTTTCACGGTCGCGATTGCGACCGCCACGCCGTCCGCGCCGACGACGCTTCCTGCGGCTGTTGCGCTCTTCGCTGTCGTCGCGCCGGGCCGGGGTTTCCACATATTCCTCTTCGATTTCTTCGTCGACAATATCTTCTTCATATTCGTCTTCGTCGGCGTCGATGATTGGAGCCGGAATGGCTGGGCGTTCGGGCCGCGGGCCCGATGCCGTGACGGTCATCTTCGCGCCTTCAACTTCACCATTCGGTAAAACTTCGACGCGAACATGGTAACGATCCTCGATTTCGGCAAGCTCGCTACGCTTGTTGTTGAGGATGTAGATTGTCGCTTCCTGGCTGGCCTGCAGCGTGATCTGGCTGCCATGGCCGCGGGCGGCCTCTTCTTCGATGAGGCGAAGCGCCGAAAGGGCCGAGGATGATGCCGTACGTACCAAGCCTGTGCCTTCGCAATGCGGACATTCGCGAGTGGAGGCTTCGAGCACGCCGGTGCGCAGACGCTGTCGGCTCATTTCCATCAGCCCAAAGCTCGAGATGCGTCCAACCTGAATGCGGGCGCGATCATTCTTTAGTGCTTCTTTCATCGCACGCTCGACTTTTCGGGCGTTCGAATGGTGGTCCATGTCGATAAAGTCGATGACAATCAGGCCCGCCATATCCCGAAGGCGCAACTGCCGGGCGATTTCGCGCGCAGCTTCCAAATTGGTTGCAAGCGCGGTCTGCTCGATGCCGTGCTCTTTGGTTGAACGGCCAGAGTTGATGTCAATCGAAACCAATGCTTCGGTCGGGTTGATGACGATATAGCCGCCGGACTTCAACTGCACGACCGGTTGGTACATGGCATTGAGCTGGTCTTCCACGCCGTGGCGCTGGAACAGCGACACCGGGTCGGAATAATGCTGCACGCGCTTTGCATGGCTCGGCATCAGCAGTTTCATAAAATCTTTTGCTGCTTTGTACCCGTCGGCACCTTCGACCATGACCTCGTCGATATCCTTGTTGTAGATATCGCGGATGGCACGTTTGATCAGGTCGCTGTCGGTGTGGATGAGCATTGGTGCCGCACCTTTTAGCGTGCGTTCGCGGATCTCGTCCCAAAGCCGTGCGAGATAATCAAAGTCGCGCTTTATCTCGGGCTTGGTGCGCGCAAGACCGGCGGTGCGGATGATGCAGCCCATGGTTGCGGGCAGCTTCAGGTCGGACATGATCGACTTGAGCCGCTTCCGGTCGGTTGCGCTGTTGATCTTGCGACTAATACCACCGCCATGGCTGGTATTCGGCATAAGCACGCAATAGCGGCCAGCGAGGCTGAGATAGGTGGTCAACGCGGCGCCTTTATTGCCACGCTCTTCCTTCACGACCTGAACCAGCAATACCTGACGCCGATGGATGACGTCCTGAATCTTGTAACGGCGACGCAGGTTCATACGCTTGGCGCGTACCTCGTCACTGGCTTTGGCTAAGCTGCTGCTGCGTCCACCACGTCCACGACGACGGCGGTTGTTGCGTCCACGCTGCTGACTTTCGCCATCCTCGTCTCCATCGCCGGACTCTTCGGATGTCTCGTCAATTTCTTCGCCATTGACGTCGAGATCGGGTTCTTCACCTTCAGAGATGTCGATTGTGTCGATACGGTCATCGCTCTCGACTTCGATGAAATCGCTGTCTTCGCTGTCATGTGCAGCGGAGCGAATGATGTTGCCGGGTTCGTCTTCTTCGTCCTCTTCCTGCTCGCGCAGGGCGGCTTCTTCGGCAGCCGCCGCAGCTTCTTCAGCCAACAGGCGTTCACGATCCTCTTTCGGGATCTGATAATAGTCGGGGTGGATTTCGCTGAAAGCCAAGAACCCATGGCGGTTGCCACCATAGTCGACAAAGGCTGCCTGCAGCGATGGTTCGACGCGGGTGACCTTGGCTAGATAGATATTGCCTTTGAGCTGTTTGTGCTCGGCAGATTCAAAATCAAACTCCTCGATCGTGTTCCCAGTGACGACGGCAACGCGGGTCTCCTCCCGATGCCGCGCGTCGATAAGCATGCGCGTTTTCATTGTTATAACTCCAGACCGCTACATCGCGCCGATGGGGCGCATGATTGCGGTTCAATTTTCTTGTATGATTGAAGGCGACCATCGGGGAGTGAAGATAAGCTCCATCAGCCTCAGAACGGTAACCGGATACGACTGCGTCTGCTGTATGGGCACCGCGGGCGCTATTTGCGCGGGCGTAATTTGCCGCCAACACACCGAACCCAATGGGCGCGGCGGAAGGGGAAATTTCATGCATCATGCAGCATCAACCTGTTAAATAACCGGAAACAATTGATTTCCGGTGCTCTTCTGGCTTTGCCGGATACGGCATTGGCCAGTGGTATAGACTGCTAGCACCGCTTGCCGACATCGGCAAGCGTTCGCGACAATGATGCATCACAGCATCATCACCTGATCGCCAAATCCTCTCTGCCTTTCGATGCCCGGCATCGTTTCAATTTTGAAAAACGTGCTTTTTGCGAGTGTTCGACAAATTCGGCTGGACGGAAGCGACGCAAAAACTGCATATCGGGGCAATGATGTTTGCTGCCATCGCTTTGTTCTCGGCATTCGCCGTTCAACCCGTCATGGTAGCTGACAAGCAATTGTTCGAGCCGACCGCAAATATGCGCACGCGCAACGAAATCCTGCAATCGAGCCACTTCCGTTCGGAACCACCCAAAAGGCGGTATGAAGTTACGGCTCCGATTGGCAAGGGTTCTGGCAAAGGGCTTCCCAAAATCCACGGTCCTGCGGACTCCCGGTTACCGCTGGTCGTGCTCGACGCCGGGCATGGGGGGCATGATCCTGGCGCGATTAGTCCCCATAGTGGAAAACGCGAAAAAGATGTGACCCTGGACATCGCCCTCGCAATCCGCGATCAATTGGTGGCGACGGGACGCGTCCGGGTTGCGCTGACCCGAGACGGAGACGGCTTTCTGGTGCTGCAGGACCGCTATGGAATTGCGCGACGGTTAAAGGCCGATTTGTTCATTTCCATTCATGCTGATGCCGCTGAAAACGAGGATGCGCGTGGCGGAACTGTGTATACGCTGTCCGAGGTCGCTTCTGACCGCGAGGCGCAAAGGCTAGCTGCCCGCGAGAACAAGGCTGATATTATCAATGGCGTCAATCTGGGAGGGCAGGACACAGAAGTGTCCTCTATTCTGATTGATCTGACCCAGCGCGAAACGATGAACGTTTCTGCCAGCTTTGCCAAATTGCTGCTGCGGGAAGCCAAGCCCAATATGGTGTTACGTGGAAATTCCCACAAATTTGCTTCGTTCATAGTGTTGAAGGCCCCCGATACGCCATCAATCCTGTTTGAAACAGGATATATCAGCAATCGGGAAGATGCGGAGTTTCTGGCATCCCGCGAAGGACAGGCAAAGATTGCGCGTTCGGTTTCGTCGGCAGTGCAGTCGCATTTTGCGCGACGTCTCGCCGGCAATTGATTTGCGCAGCAATTAGCCCTTCGACAAAAGCGCCGCGCCGTCCTATTCGATGGCTATGGACGATTCACTGATCGAGACTGCCCCGGAGCGCGATCCGGACATGCCCGACGATGCGCTCGGGCTCGGTCTTGCTCCGGTTGCACCACCTATCGCGACGGCAACGCCATACCGCGTGCTCGCGCGCAAATATCGTCCGCAGAATTTTGCCGAGCTAATCGGCCAGGATGCGATGGTCCAGACACTGGGTAACGCAATAAAGCGCGACCGGTTGGCACACGCCTTTTTGATGACGGGTGTACGCGGGGTTGGGAAAACCTCGACTGCGCGCTTGATTGCCAAAGCGTTGAACTGCATCGGTCCGGACGGCCAGGGCGGGCCGACAATCGATCCCTGCGGAAAATGTGAGCCGTGCACGGCAATTGCTGAGGGGCGCCATATCGATGTCATCGAAATGGATGCCGCCAGCCATACCGGTGTCGACGATGTCCGCGAAATCATTGAAGCAGTGCGCTATGCTGCGGTTTCGGCGCGGTATAAGATTTACATCATCGACGAAGTGCACATGCTATCGAAAAACGCGTTCAATGCATTGCTGAAGACGCTTGAAGAACCCCCCGCGCATGTCAAATTCCTGTTCGCCACGACCGAGGTGAACAAGGTTCCGATAACGGTGCTATCGCGGTGCCAGCGGTTTGATCTGAAACGAATTTCTGTCGAAAAGCTGACCACACATTTTGCCGAAGTTTGCGGCAAAGAAGGTGTGATGGCGGATGGTGAAGCATTGGCGCTTGTCGCGCAGGCTGCCGAAGGCTCGGTACGCGACGGGCTCTCAATTCTTGACCAGGCGATAGCCCATGCTGATCTTGACGGCGACGGCGTGGTCAGCGCGGCGCAGGTGCGCTCAATGCTCGGGCTGTCTGACCGCTCAGCCGTCCGGCGGTTGTTTGGATTGCTGCTGGCCGGCGAAGCGCAAGCAGTATTGGAGGAAGCCAAGCGCCAATATCGTCTAGGCGTTGAGCCCGCCGCTACTTTGGCTGGGCTGCTGCGCGAAGTGCATCTGGTAACACTGGCGAAAATTGGCAGCCCTCACGATGCGACCCTGCCCGAAGATGCGCGCGAACAGATTGATGGCTGGGCCGACAAGCTGTCCTTTCCGGTGCTCCACCGGCTTTGGCAGTTGCTGCTGAAAGGCCATGATGAAGTTGCGCGTGCCAGCCTTCCACTCGAAAGTTGCGATATGGCGCTTTTGCGCGTGCTGCACGGCGCCAGCATGCCCGACCCGGGTGAGCTTGCGCGCCTCTTGCAAAATGGACCCGTGCCCACGCCGGTTGCAACGGCGCCGCAGATTTCAGGTGAGTCCTCCGCTTCAACTGTAAGCACGTCCGCATTGCCTGCGAGTTTTGCCGCATTGGTGGCGCATCTGGACAAGAGCGGCTTTGTGAATCTCGCCGCGACGATGCACGACGTAATGCGGGTGGTTGCTCATGCGCCGCCGGCGCTGCGATATCAGCTTGCCGGGCCGGTTCATCAGGGCTTTCTGACCGAGTTGCGCGAAGCATTGTTCCGCGCCACTGGCGAGCGTTGGGATGTCGAAGAGGCGGAAGGTGATGCGCAACCGACATTGCTGGAATTGGAGCGGCTGCAAGAGGCGCAAGCCAATCGTGAGATACTCGAATCCCCGCTGGTGAAAGCCGCGCTCGACGCCTTTCCCGATGCGGAAGTTAGTGTAGAAGGCCGCTTGATCTCTCCCGACAGGCAGGCTGAGGTTCGGAGCTTAAGAGCATGAAAAGCATTGAAGATATGATGAAGGCCGCACAAGAGGCCGCACAAACCATCCAGAAGCAGATGGAAGAAGCGCAAGGTAAGCTGGACACTATCGAAGTCGAAGGTGTTTCGGGCGGTGGTCTGGTAAAGGTTCGGGCATCCGCAAAGGGCCGGATTATCGGGCTGTCCATTGATGATAGCCTGATCGTCCCATCGGATAAACAGATGCTGGAAGATTTGATCGTGGCCGCCTTCAATGACGCGCGAGAAAAGGCAGACAGCGCGAGCAATGCCGAAATGGGCAAGATGACGAGCGGCTTGCCGCTGCCTCCCGGCTTCAAACTACCGTTCTAACCCTGCCTTTTGCACAGGAAATTCGGGCAATTGCGCGTGGCGCTGTTGAAAGACGCGAAATCCGGCTCATATTGAGAGCAAGTTACCGCGCCGCCTTTCGGTGCGGTCGGAGTGTCTATGACTATATCTTTGCCCCTGTTGCCGTTGCGCGACATTGTTGTTTTCCCCGGAATGGTCGTGCCGCTATTTGTCGGTCGCGACAAATCGGTCGTTGCGCTTGAAAAAGCGATGGCGGCGGACAAGGAGATTTTCCTCGTCGCCCAGCTCGATCCCGCTGAAGACGATCCAGATTATGACGATCTCTATACGGTCGGCGTAACTGCGACGATAATGCAGTTGCTGAAATTGCCCGACGGCACTGTCCGGGTACTTGTCGAAGGAAAACAGCGCGCGAGCCTGTTGCGTTTGCACAACCGTGCCGCCGACTATGTCGAAGCCGAAGTAGAGGCCATGACCGACGCGGCCAGCGACGGTCCTGAAACCACTGCCTTGATGCGTTCGGTGATCGAACAGTTCGAGCAATATTCGAAGCTCAACAAGAAAATGCCTGCGGAAACCGCAATACAATTGGCCGAAATCAGCGATGCGGCGCAATTGGCGGATGCCGTTGCAGCCAATATCAACCTGAAGGTTGCGGACAAGCAGTCGTTGCTGGTTGAAGCTGATCCGCTCAAGCGTCTCGAAATGGCCTTTGCCTTCATGGAAGGCGAACTGGGCGTGCTGCAGGTCGAAAAGAAAATTCGCGGCCGCGTGAAGCGCCAGATGGAGAAATCGCAGCGCGAATATTATCTCAACGAGCAGCTGAAAGCGATCCAGCGTGAGTTGGGTAATGGGGATGAAGAGGGCGGCGACGAGCTCGCCGAACTGCAGACCAAGATTGATACGCTGAAGCTTTCGAAGGAAGCCAAGGCCAAGGCGCAGGCCGAAATGAAGAAGCTGCGCAGTATGGCGCCTATGTCGGCCGAAGCGACCGTTGTGCGCAATTATCTCGACGCATTGCTTGGCGTGCCATGGGGCAAGCGTTCCAAACTGAAGCGCGATATCGCCAAGGCGCAGGATATTCTTGATGCTGACCATTTCGCTCTCGAAAAGGTCAAGGACCGGATTATAGAATATTTGGCCGTACAGGCGCGTACCAACAAGTTGAAGGGGCCGATCCTGTGCCTCGTCGGCCCTCCCGGCGTGGGCAAGACCTCGCTTGGCAAGTCGATTGCCAAGGCAACCGGGCGCGAATTCATCCGTCAGTCGCTGGGCGGGGTTCGTGACGAAGCCGAAATCCGCGGGCACCGCCGCACCTATATCGGTTCGATGCCTGGCAAGATTGCGTCTAACCTGAAAAAGGCCGGGACGATGAACCCGCTGTTCCTGCTCGACGAGATTGACAAGCTTGGTCAGGATTTCCGGGGTGATCCGGCGTCGGCGCTGCTTGAAGTGCTTGATCCTGAACAGAACAACAAGTTCAACGATCACTATCTGGAAATCGACCTCGATCTGTCCGACGTGATGTTCGTGACCACGGCGAACAGCATGAACCTGCCGCAGCCTTTGCTCGACCGTATGGAGATTATCCGGCTCGAAGGTTATACCGAAGACGAGAAGCTGGAAATTGCCAAACGCCATCTGGTTGAAAAACAGGTCAGCGCACATGGCCTGAAGAAGGGCGAGTTTGACGTCAGCGATGATGCTCTGCGCGACCTTATCCGGTTTTACACGCGTGAGGCAGGCGTTCGGACATTGGAACGCGAGATCGCGAAACTGGCCCGCAAGGCGCTGCGCCGTATTCTGGAAGGCAAGACCAAGAGCGTTTCGGTGACTCCCGAAAATCTTGCCGAGTTCTCTGGCGTGCGCAAATATCGCCACGGCATTGGTGAAGATGAAAATCAGATCGGAGCCGTAACCGGTCTTGCCTGGACCGAGGTTGGCGGTGAACTGTTGACCATCGAAGCCGTCACGGTAGGTGGCAAAGGCCAGATCAAGACAACCGGAAAGCTAGGCGAAGTGATGAGCGAGTCGATTCAGGCAGCTCTATCCTATGTAAAGGCGCGCGCGCCCAGCTATGGTATCAAACCTTCGATCTTCAACCGCAAGGATGTCCATATTCACTTGCCTGAAGGGGCAGTGCCCAAGGATGGACCATCGGCTGGCATTGGCATGGTGACAGCAATTGTTTCGACATTGACCGGAATTGCCGTGCACCGTGACGTCGCGATGACCGGAGAGGTCACGCTGCGCGGACGTGTGCTGCCGATTGGTGGTCTCAAGGAGAAACTATTGGCTGCGCTGCGAGGCGGGATCAAAACGGTGCTTATTCCGCAGGACAATGAAAAGGATTTGGCCGAAATACCTGCCAATATCAAAGAAGGGCTGGAGATCATCCCGGTAACACATGTCGACCAGGTTTTGGCGCGTGCGCTTGTTGCGCCACTTGTGCCGGTTGAGTGGACCGAAGCGGACGAGCTGGCTGCCTTGCAACCACCCGCACCTGCATCTGCAACAGGGGCTACGGTCACACACTGAAAAGCACATCTGCCAAATTGGTGGAACAGTGCAGGGCGCGGCGTCATTTGACGTCGCGTCCTGCGCCATTTTTGGCGGTGTTTTTGTTTCGCTTACCGTCAGTTACATTCGATTTGGCGCAGTTATCGACAGATTATCCATCAATTCGCCGAAAAGCGCGGTTTCTGGCCGATTTTTCCTTTGACAGTAGGCGCTTTCTGCTCCTTATTCCCGCTCCGGCCCAGCCGCGATTCCATATCCGGAATTGGTCTAGAATATTCACTTGAGAGGGGGATCCCGATACTATGAACAAGAATGATCTCGTCGCAGCCGTTGCAGATGCAAGCGGCCTCAGCAAAACCGATGCAGGCAAGGCAGTGGAAGCTACCTTTGACGCCATCACAAAGGCGCTCAAAAAGGGTGGCGAAGTTCGCCTCGTTGGCTTCGGCACCTTCGCTGTTGCCAAGCGCAAGGCTTCGACCGGTCGCAACCCGCGCACCGGTGAAGAGATGAAGATCCCTGCTTCGAACCAGCCCAAGTTCAAGGCTGGCAAGGCACTCAAGGATGCCGTGAACTAAGTTTCATACGCATTCGCGAAACAATTAAGGCGGAACCCTGGGTTCCGCCTTTTTTGTTGCCCGACATTGGCGCCCAAACAAAAAGGCCCTGCTGCATTTGGATTGCAGCAGGGCCTTTTGCTTGGGGAAGATGGGAGGGGTTAAGCCGCGCGCAGGCGACCAAAGGCGAAGGCCTGTTGCTCGGGATGCGGCTCCAGTTCGTTGACAACAACGAGGCGCAGACGCTGACCTGTGTAGCGCACCGTGCCCAAATGAATGACGCGTTCGACGGGGGAACCCTGCATAGCCACTACCTGTTCGATACGATCCCATTTTTGTGCCAGCGTCAGGAGGATGGCATAGGCCGACAACAGGAAGGCGACAGCGAATAGGGTTGCAGCGATGAATGACATTTGATCCTCCGAATCACTTGGTATTTGGCTAATGTTCTATATATGTTCCATTGTGTCAACTGGAAATTTTTGCTGACTTGGAATGCCTGACTGGGTGGGAGAAGTTTCACCGGTTGAACTATGCGGTCTTGGCAGATAGCCTGTGCCGCAACACTGGAATGGGGAGGGGTAAATGGGCACTTCAAAATGGATGCTGGCTGCGGGTTTGGCGACCATGGCTACCGTGGCGGTATCGGCGCAACAACTCCGCCCCGATCAAACGGCGTTTCGCGAGCTCTATGCCGAACTAGTCAACACGAACACCGCCTATTCAAACGGCAGTTGCACTATCGCAGCCAATCAACTGGCCAAACGCATGCACGATGCCGGGTTCACCAAGGACGAGGCCAAGGTGATCGTTGTCCCGGGTTATGAACGTGAGGGCAATCTGGTTGCTGAGTATAAGGGAACGTCCAAGATGTTAAAGCCAATGCTGCTGTTGGCCCACATAGACGTTGTCGAAGCCAAGCGCGAAGACTGGACGAGGGATCCGTTCACGCTGGTGGAGGAGGATGGATTTTTCTATGCGCGCGGGGTCGCTGATGACAAGGTGCAGGCCGCGATTTGGGTCGACAGCCTGATCCGTTTCAAAAAGGCAAGCTTTAAGTCCAAACGTACAATCAAGCTGGCCGCAACTTGCGGAGAGGAAAGTTCGAGCAAGGCACTTAATGGTGCCGAATGGCTCGCGCGCAACATGCCTGAAACGCTATCCGCCGAATTCGCATTGAATGAAGGCGGGGGCGGTCGGCTCGATAAGAATGGCAAACCGCAATTTCTGGCAATCCAAGTCGGCGAAAAGGCGAACCGGATATTCGATCTGGAAGCAACAAACCCCGGTGGACACAGCTCTGTCCCGCGCCCCGACAATGCGATCTATGATCTGGCCGAAGCCATTGTGGCGGTAAAGCGGCTCGGATTTCCGGTGCAGTTGAACGACACGACGCGGGCATTTCTGACGCAGATGGCGCCAACAGCACCCGCTGCCGGACAAAAGGCGATTGCAGACCTGCTGGCTGATGAAAGCAATGAGCAGGCTGCCGCTATCCTTTCAGCCGACCCTGTACTGAATTCTACTTTGCGCACCACATGTGTGGCCACGATGCTGGATGCCGGCCACGCGCCCAACGCGTTGCCACAGCGGGCGAAGGGTGTCGTCAATTGCCGTATCGTGCCCGGTATGAGCACCGAAGATACGCAGAGCGCTATTGAAAAGGCCATTGCCAATCCGCGCGTTGAAGTCAGTCTGCGCAAGCCGCATCGGCCGATGGCGGTACCACCGCCGCTCGACAAGCGCATTCTTGATCCGGCAATCAAATTGGCGGGGGAGGTTTTTCCAGGTGTCCCGCTCGTCCCCACAATGTCTACCGGGGCGACCGATGCGACAATGACCGCGCTGATCGGCATTCCAACCTATGGCATTCCGGGTATCTTCTACGAAGCTGATGGCGGTGGCGTGCACGGATTGAATGAACGGTTGCGGGTCAAATCGGTTTATGACGGTCGCGATTATCTGCACCGGCTGGTGCAGATATATGCAGACAAATAAACCGGCTTAGTTCGCGTCAATCGTTCCGCGTCGGGCGGCGAACCATTCGCGCAGCATAGCCTGTGTGCAGCCCGTAAAGCCGCCTGTGCCGACCACCGAGCAACTGTTCGGCCGCATGACGCGCGCGGAATCGTCCAAACTTTCGACCGCTGATGTCCACGACTGGCTGGCGGTCGCTTCTTCCTCACCTTTGCGCAGTTCCTTTGGAATACGATAACGGTCGCCTTCCGGCGCTGTTGCGCAAACGACGATCTCATCGGGGTCGGAGGCGTCGGGGCATATTTCTTCGCCGAAAGTGACCAGAAAGGAAATCTTCTCGGGCAATGCAGATGCGCTTCCCTGCGGTAAATCGTCAGCTTTGGCTGACCAACCCAGAACCAGCAGGGGCAACAGGATCGGCAGGGTGTATGTTTTCCGGATCACAGGAACTTTCTGGCGAACCGATTGGATGTGGTCGCACTGCCGAATTCTGCTTTCCGCCCTGAACGCGAGATTAACTCTCGCGAACAGGGTGTTGATACAGTTTATCCAATTGTATCAAAAGCTGTGTGTCAGCCAGTTAGGCACCGCTTCCCAGCGCAACCTCTTTCGCCCATTTATAGTCAGCCTTGCCATTGGCGGCGCGCTGCACTGTTTCGACAAAGACAAGCTGGCGGGGCATTTTATAGCCTGCGAGCCGGGTGCGGGCAAAATCCAGAAGTGCCGCTTCATTGACCGATGCGCCTTCTTTGGCCGACAAGACAGCAACGACACGTTCGCCAAATCGTTCGTCCGGAACCCCGACGACCAGCGCGTCCCAAATGTCGCCATGCGCTTTCAGCGCTTCCTCGACCTCTTCCGGAAAGACTTTCTCGCCCCCGGTGTTGATACAAACGGAACCGCGCCCCAGCAGGACGAGTGTACCATCGGCGGTCACTTGTGCAAAATCGCCCGGGAAGGAATAGCGCACCCCCGCAATCGAACGGAACGTCTTGGCGCTTTTTTCCGGGTCTTTGAAATAACCGACAGGTACGACGCCGCCATTGGCGATCATGCCGATTTCATCTGATCCCGGTTGCACTTCCTCATCCCGGTCGTTGAAGACCTTGGTGGTCGGATTAAACGCAAATTTTGCGGTGTCGACCGGGGGTAGCGAACGCGACACGACCGATCCGCCCATTGCGCCTTCTGTCGATCCAATCGAATCACGGATTTCAACATCGATATATTCGAGCAATCCGCGCTTCACCTCGCTGGAGAACATAACGCCTGATGAACCGATTACCTTTAGCGAAGTCAGGTCATAATGCTGGCCGCGCGCCTCCGCTTCGCGCAACGCAGCAAGCATCGGCTTGGCAAAGGCGTCGCCTACAATCGCCACGGCGTTCACGCGCTTACGTTCAATGAAGGCCCAAATTGCGTCGGGATCGAATTTTTCGTCGCTGATGGTCGCCACTGCGCCGCCGGCAAAATGCGCAAAAAAGGCTCCGATCCACATACCGGTGCCGTGCATCAACGGGCAGGCCGGCAGCGAGATGGGGGCGGCTCCGGCTTCTTTCAGTGCCTGAACCACGGCGACCAACATTTCGGGCGACGGCTCAACCACTTCCGGACCCAGCAACGCTGACGCAATACCTGCGCTAAGGTCACCATGCCGGTACATCACGCCCTTCGGCATACCGGTCGTGCCACCGGTGTAGATCATGTAAATATCGTCTTCGCCATAATCGAGCCGGGGCAGGGGCGCATTGGTTGCAATAAGCGCCTCAAAGTCTTGCGCACCGGCAAGGGTTTCGCCCGACCCGTCGTCGATCTGCACAAACAGTTTCAGCTTTGGCAAGTGGTCACGGATTGCTGCCAGCCTCGGTGCGAACTTGGCATCGAAAAATACGGCTTCGACGTCTCCATTGTCGAACAAATAGGTCAGCTCATGTTCAACATAGCGATAATTGACATTGATCGGCACGGTGCGCGCCTTGAAAGATGCATATTGCGCTTCGAGATAGGCGTTCGAATTATGTGCATAAATTGCTGTCTTGGCGTCAGGTTTCAGTCCCGCCGCCAAAAGCGCATTGGCAAGCCGCGCAGACCGATCCTCATAATCGCGCCAGCTGCGGTGGGTATCGCCATTTATCAATGCAATTTGATCGGGAGCCAGCGATGCGATCGTGTCAAACACATCGGCGAAATGCCAGATCATTATCCCTCTCCTCTAACCAGTTAATGTGGTTTTTTCCGGACAGTATATTTCCTTCACGGCTTTGCAAGTCGCGCATGCCAAGACGATTCATATGCTGCCCGCGATAGTGGTATAGTGTTTTATGCTACTAATACATCTTAGTCCTTTAAACTTCTTCATCACATGTGAGATAAAGATTCATGCCGGAGCTTCTTGGATTCGGTATGTTGCCAACAGCGCCGTGGCGCAAATGGACGAGGTGAGCGCCTTCGGAGACGCGTTAGGAGGAGCTGCTACCTATGTTCTGGATTGCTCATATTGGAAGTGGGAGTAGATATGCAGTAGTGTTTCGGTTCGTCTTATTTGGCCTTCTCACCTCGTTTTTGTTCTGGCCTATGGCAGTCTCAGCACAAACTTTTGTGTGTCCGAACGGTCCCGGTCCGGGCGAAGTGCAGGTCGGGATAACGGGCGGTTCGCACGGTGTTGCTGACATACCCATCTGTGCTTCTGATGGACGTGAAAACGCCGACTCTCCTGCTGCGGATACAACGCCGAACGAATCACATGCGGTGCTGGTCTGGCATCCTAATGCTTCAGATGTCTGGGTGGCTGGCAATTATGTCTACAAGGACAATGTCGGAGAAAATGTTGCTCTCAATGCTTGCAACAAGGTGATGGGCGGAGGCTGTACAAGAGGTGACAAGTGGTGGAATTCATCAATAACGATCATCCGAGACCATGAGGGATATTTCACCAATGCATGGGAGCGTGAGGGAAGTAAAAAGTTGCTGGATGAATGTTCTGCCAAGCAGTTGCTGCAATGTGAAGTGTTCGCAAAGATCAAGTCTAGCACCGGCAACCGTTCACCGGGGGCGTCCGTGCGCAAATATTTCGCTGCCTCTGCGTGGGTTAAAGGTAATTTCGGATATAACGACAAGCTTTATGTCGCGAGCGGTTACCGCAGTGCCGATGAAGCGACGGCAGCGGCGATCAAGGCCTGCGTCGACGCAACTTCGCGTCCCTGTGAAGTTAACACGTTGACCGGAAATGGGTTTGTCCAAGCGTATCGCTTCGACGGAAATCACAACGCAACCACCGAAAATTCGTCTAAGCGTGCGAAGGAAGCGGCCCAAGCCGGCTGCAAAAAATTTAAGGCGAAGTCGTGCACATTGCAGGCGCAGTTTGACAGCCGCAAATCTGGTCTTTTTGTCCATGATTTCGGTGCGTCAAAGGCACCATAATGTTCTAGTGGATTGCCACTTTTTTCCGCTGAATCACCACTCGTTGACGGTTGTGCCGCTAGCCAATAGCTTCCAACCTCTTGACGAATCTTCCGGTGCAAGCTAACGGCCCGCCCATTCCACATGGAAAGCGCACATCACCGGTGCCTTTGCCGTAACCACTTTGCGGCCTTGGTTCTTGCTTTCCAGAGGTTAAACCGGAAGGAGAAAGACTATGGCGGCACCTGTCGTCACCATGCACCAATTGCTTGAGGCCGGAGCACATTTCGGCCACCAGACCCACCGTTGGAACCCGCGCATGAAGCCGTATATTTTCGGCGCACGCAATGGCGTTCACATCCTTGATCTGTCGCAGACCGTTCCGCTTTTTGCGCGGGCGCTCGACTTTGTTTCGTCCACCGTACAGGCAGGTGGCAAGGTCCTGTTCGTCGGTACCAAGCGCCAGGCGCAGGGGCCGATTGCTGACGCAGCTCGCGCTTCGGGTCAGCATTTCGTCAACCACCGTTGGCTGGGCGGCATGCTCACCAACTGGAAAACGGTTTCGAACTCGATCAAGAAGCTGAAGACGCTGGAAGAACAGTTGTCGGGTGAAACTTCGGGCTTCACGAAGAAGGAAATCCTTCAGATGACCCGCGAACGTGACAAGCTTGAGCTTTCGCTTGGCGGCATCCGCGACATGGGTGGCATTCCGGACGTGATGTTCGTAATCGATGCCAACAAGGAAGAACTCGCCATCAAAGAAGCCAATGTTCTTGGCATTCCCGTCATAGCAATCCTCGATTCGAACGTATCGCCCGATGGCATTGCATTCCCGGTTCCGGCGAATGACGACGCGGCCCGCGCGATCCGCCTCTATTGCGACGCTATTGCTACCGCATCGAGCAAGGGCAACACTGGTGCTGCTGTAGCACGCGGTGAAGATCTTGGCGCGATGGTAGAGCCGCCGGTTGAAGCTGCCGTCGTCGAAGTTGCGGCTGAAGAAGCCCCTGCTGCCGAAGCCAGAGAAGAAGCTGCCCCGGAAGCGTAACAAAAATAGTGTCATTCCCGCGAAAGCGGGAATCCACGGCCTGACATTCCGGTTCAAACCGAGGCTTTAGGCCATGGATCCCCGATGATTTCGGGGATGACATGTTTCTGGACCTTACTGGTCCTGCCAAACCAAAGTCGAAAGGACACGATAATGTCTGCTATTACCGCTGCTGCCGTGAAGGAACTGCGCGAACGTTCGGGCGCTGGCATGATGGATGCCAAAAAGGCGCTGGAAGAAACTAATGGCGATATGGAAGCCGCCGTCGATCTGCTGCGCGCCAAGGGCCTGGCCACTGCCGCGAAGAAATCGAGCCGCACAGCTGCTGAAGGCCTGGTTGGCGTTGCTGTTGATGGCACCAAGGGTACCGCAGTCGAAGTCAACAGCCAGACTGACTTTGTTGCCAAGAACGAACAGTTCCAGGATTTCGTCCGCAAGGTAACGGGCGTTGCGCTTGGCGTTGGCGCCAATGATGCCGAAACCATCCTTGCTGCGGCCTATCCCGATGGTGGATCGGTGCAGGAAGTGCTGACCAACAACATCGCGACCATCGGTGAAAACCAGGTTATCCGCCGCGCCCGCACGATTTCGGTGAGCAACGGTCGCGTCGTTTCTTACGTCCACAATGCTGCAACCGCTGGCATGGGCGGTATCGGCGTTCTCGTCGCGCTTGAAAGCGAAGCTGATGCGGCAACGCTCGACGGCCTTGGCAAGCAGTTGGCGATGCATATCGCAGCAGCTTTCCCGTTGGCGCTCGACGAAACCGGCCTCGACCAGGAAACAATGGACCGCGAAGCGGCGATCGCCCGCGAAAAGGCAGCTGAAAGCGGCAAGCCGGCCGAAATCGTCGAAAAGATGGTCGAAGGCGCGATGAAGAAGTTTGCGAAAGAAAACGCGCTTCTTTCACAGCTGTTCGTCATCGACAACAAGACACCGATTTCGGAAGTCGTTGCCCAGGCTGGCAAGGCCGCTGGCAAGGAAATCAAGCTGGTCGACTATGTCCGTTATCAGCTCGGCGAAGGTATCGAAAAGGAAGTGTCTGACTTCGCCGCTGAAGTAGCTGCTGCCGTCGGCGCGTAAAAATCGGGCTATCCTCTGCAGGGCGGGGGATAAGGCCTTGGCGATATGGCGCTCCGCTCTTATAGCAGGGCGCCATTATTGCATCCGCAGTTGGGGAAAGAGGATTTTATGGCCAATGGCCGTTATCGCCGTGTGCTTTTGAAACTATCCGGCGAAGTGCTGATGGGCGATCAGGCGTTCGGGATTGACCCGGATACGGTCGCCCGCGTTGCAGCGGAAGTGAAGGCTGCCAAGGATACCGGCTTGGAATTGTGCCTCGTTATCGGCGGAGGCAATATCTTCCGCGGAATGGCTGGTGCAGCCAAGGGTATGGACCGGGCACAGGCCGACTATATGGGCATGCTGGCAACCGTTATGAATGCGCTGGCGATGCAGAATGCGCTCGAGCAGCTGGGCGTGCAGACGCGGGTGCAATCAGCAATCGAGATGGACAAGGTTTGCGAGCCCGTCATTCGCCGTCGCGCCGAACGGCATTTGGAAAAAGGCCGCATCGTGATCTTTGCTGCTGGCGTTGGCGCTCCCTATTTTACTACTGACTCAGGCGCTGCACTGCGTGCCGCGGAAATGAAATGCGACGCTTTGCTCAAAGGCACATCTGTTGACGGCGTCTACGATGCCGACCCAAAAAAGGTGCCAACCGCAAAGCGTTATGAAACATTGAGTTATGATCGTGTCCTTTCAGACAATCTGAAAGTTATGGACGCAAGCGCCGTGGCGCTATGCCGCGATAACTCCATCCCGATCGTGGTCTTTTCGATCCGCGAACAGGGCAATATCCTCAAGGTGCTCGATGGAAGCGGCACCTTTACCGTTGTTACTCAAGAAAAGGATTGAACCATGCCGCAATATGACAAGGCCGATGTCGAGCGCCGCATGAAAGGCGCCGTAGAATCGCTCAAAGGTGATTTGTCGGGTCTGCGCACCGGACGTGCCAATGTGACGCTGCTCGATCCGATTGTGGTTGAGGTTTATGGATCAAATATGCCGCTCAACCAGGTTGCAACAGTCAGTGCTCCCGAACCGCGCATGCTTTCGGTGCAGGTATGGGACCGTTCGAACGTGACGCCGGTGGAAAAGGCGATCCGTTCGGCAGGGCTGGGCCTCAATCCGATCACTGATGGCCAGACATTGCGTCTGCCAATTCCCGATTTGACCGAAGAGCGTCGCAAGGAACTGGCCAAGCTCGCCGGACAATATGCCGAAAAGGCCAAGATAGCCGTCCGCAATGTCCGCCGCGATGCCAATGATGCGCTGAAGACCGATGAAAATAAGAAGGAAATCAGCGAAGACGACCGCAAGCGCCTCGAAACTGAAGTGCAGAAGATGACCGATGACACGATCAAAGCGATCGACGAAGCCGCGGTGCACAAAGAAAAGGAAATCATGAGCCAGTGATTGGCCTGCGGTCCTCAAAGGCGAGGGCGCATAAACAGGCTGATCCCGAAAATGGCGGGAGCGGCTCCCATGGCGCGCGCCATGTGGCCATCATCATGGATGGCAATGGTCGCTGGGCGAAGAAAAAGCACCTGCCGCGCGCGCTCGGCCACAAGAAGGGCGTTGAGGTTGTACGTGAGATCGTACGACATGCAGCAACCACGGGGCTTGAAGCCCTGTCGCTCTATGCTTTCTCTAGCGAGAATTGGAAACGCCCTGAGGATGAGGTCAACGACCTTATGGGGCTGCTGCGCGGCTTTATAAAATCCGATATCGATGAGTTTGCAGCCAATGATGTTCGGCTCAAGATTATCGGCAATTACAAAGCATTGGCCCCAGATATTGTCGACATGATCGACGATGCACTGGCCCGCACCGCGGACAACAAGCGCACGACACTGGCGGTGGCGTTGAACTATGGTTCTCAGGACGAACTGGTCCGCGCGGCGCAAGCAGCTTCGGGTGAGGGGACGATTACGGCAGAAGCGATCGAACGCCATCTCGACACTGCCGACATGCCGCCTTTGGATTTGCTTATCCGCACATCCGGCGAGCAGCGGCTTTCCAATTTCATGCTCTGGCAGGCTGCCTATGCCGAACTGTGGTTCACCGAAACGCTATGGCCTGACTTCACAACAGTGGAATTCGATGCGGCTCTGGCCGAATTCGGCACGCGCGAAAGGCGCTATGGCGGGCGATGAGTGGGGCTGCAGTGAAGAAGTCTGATCTAGGCGTTCGGACATTGTCTGCGGTCGTTATGGTTGCCGTCGCCGCGATTGTGTTCTGGCAGGGTGGATTGGTGTTGCGCCTGTTCGTATTGGCCGCAGCCCTTTGGCTTATGGTCGAATGGTGGGGTATCGTTGCCAAACTGACCTCCAGCATCGCCGGCCGAGCGGTGTGGATGTTTGGTGGGTTCGCATATATCGGAAATGCTGCTTATCTGTTGCCGATGTTGGCCGATGAATATGCCTATGGATCGGCGCCTGGCTTTGGCTTTCTGGAAACGACAGCAGCCTTGGTCATATTTGGCGTGATCGCCACCGACATCGGAGCCTATTTTGCGGGGCGCTCAATCGGTGGCCCCAAAATTGCTCCTCACATCAGCCCTTCCAAAACATGGTCGGGCCTTGTTGGTGGTGCTCTGGCAGCGGGTTGCATGATGGCGTTGCTAGACTATATTCATATCGCCGAGCGCGAGCGCATGTTTGGCGGCGAATGGCAGATCGATTGGCTGGGCAGCCTCAGTATCGGTGCTATTGTCGCAGTGGTCGCGCAAACCGGTGATTTTTTTGAAAGCTGGATGAAGCGCAAGGCGGGCGTCAAGGACTCCGGAAATGCCATACCTGGCCATGGTGGCTTACTCGACCGCGTTGACGGGCATCTTGCAGTTCTCTTTTTCCTTGGCGGCGCAATAATGATGGGCAAGCTTGCGTCATGAGCGAGCGGCGCACCCTTTCCATCTTTGGCGCAACTGGTTCTGTGGGCCTATCCACGCTCGATCTAGTTCGCCAGCATCGCGAGAAATATCGCGTCATTGCGCTCACAGCCAATGGCAATGCCGTTGAACTGGCCAAGTTGGCCAAAGAGTTTGAACCCGAAATCGCCGTGGTCGCTGACGAAGCAGCCTATCCAGCACTGAAGGATACGCTGGCTGGCACCGCGACCAAGGCCGCTGCCGGTCCCGCTGCCCTTGTTGAAGCCGCACAAATGGATGCCGACTGGACTATGGCGGCGATAGTCGGCTGTGCAGGCCTGCCACCTACCATGGCGGCGATAGAGGCGGGCAAGACGGTCGCTCTCGCCAACAAGGAAGCGCTGGTTTCAGCGGGCGATCTGATGATGGCGGCGGTCGAGCAGTCGGGCGCGACATTGCTGCCTGTCGACAGCGAGCATAATGCGATCTTCCAGTGTCTCGCGGGTGGCCGCATCGATCAGGTGCGCAAGATCACGCTGACCGCTAGCGGCGGCCCCTTCCGCACCTATTCGCTCGACCAGATGCGGGCTGTTACGCCCGCCCAAGCCGTTGCGCACCCCAATTGGGATATGGGCGCGAAGATCAGCGTCGACAGCGCGACGATGATGAACAAGGGCCTTGAACTGATCGAGGCACATCATCTGTTCCCGGTTGGCCTCGACAAGCTCGATATTGTTGTTCACCCGCAATCGGTGATCCATTCGATGGTCGAATATGTCGATCGGTCGACGCTGGCGCAATTGGGTTCTCCCGATATGCGGATTCCGATTGCAAGCGCCTTGGCCTGGCCTGAAAGGCTGGAGACGAACAGCGCTCCGCTCGATCTGGCTCGAATTTCAAAGCTAGAATTCGAAGCGCCGGATTTGATCCGCTTTCCAGCACTTCGCCTAGCGAGGGCGGCGGCAGAGCAGGGTGGAGCAACACCCGCTATCCTCAATGCCGCCAATGAAGTAGCTGTAGCCGCGTTCCTTGCCGGTCGCATAGCGTTCCTCGACATTGTCAGCGTCGTAGAGGAAACCTTAACCGGTTATCGCCCCAATGCACCCCACAGCCTGACCGATCTGTTCAGCATAGATGCAGCCGCACGGGCCTATGCCAGCGGTCAAATGGATAAATTGCCCCATGCAGCTTGAATCTCCTCACATCCTGATCACGATTGTCGCTTTCCTGACATTGCTAGGAACGCTGGTGGTCGTCCATGAGCTTGGTCATTATTGGGTTGGGCGCTGGTTCGGTGTGAAGGCGGATAAATTTTCGATCGGCTTTGGTCCACAAATCTGGGGCCGGGTAGACAAGCGGGGCACATTGTGGCGGATAGGTGCGCTGCCGCTAGGCGGCTATGTGCAATTTGCGGGCGATATGAATCCTGCGAGCCAGCCCGATGCGGCATGGGAAGCGCTTCCTGAAAAAGAGCGAAACCAGACTTTCCAGTCCAAGGCATTGTGGCAGCGGGCGCTGATTGTTTTTGCCGGCCCAGCAGTCAACTTCCTGCTGGCTATCGCAATCTTTATGGGTTTCCTGATGTCCTTTGGGCAAAGTGTCACCCCCGCCAAGGTAGAGAGTATTGTAGCGGGAAGCCCCGCAGAAAAATCCGGCATCCAATTGGGTGACCGCATTGTCTCGTTTAACGGGCATCGGATCGACACGTTCGACGAATTGGTGAACGAAGTCATCATGGTGCCCAATGAACCGGCGGAAATGCTTGTCGAACGCGACGGTAAGCAGATCATCATCCCGGTCCGTTTGGCCGAGCGCAAAGAAATCGACCGTTTTGGGAACGAATATAAGCTGGGGCAATTGGGCGTCGGTTCGCCGCGCCCCACGCTTCAGGAAGTCGGTTTGCTGGAAGCGCCATCAGCGGCAGTTGCCCAAACAGCGGCCGTGCTACGACAGCAGATTAAGGGATTGGGCCAAATTATCACGGGTCGTCGACCAATTTCCGAACTTGGCGGGCCGTTGAAAATTGCCAAGGTTTCGGGTGAGGCGATGACGGTGGGCTGGCTGGCCTTTGTGTCACTGGCCGCACTGATCTCGATTAACTTGGGGTTCATCAATCTCCTGCCAATTCCCATGCTCGATGGCGGTCACCTGCTCCTTTATACAATTGAGGCGATCCGCCGCCGTCCGGCAACGCCAGCGGTCCAGGAATGGGCATTCCGTGCGGGCTTTGCCGTACTTGCCAGTTTCATGCTCATGGTCACATTCAATGACCTGGCATCCTTCGGTCTATTCGGCAAATGAGGCGTGGATAGAATCGAACTAAGCTTGAAAGCAGCCTGCGCTTGGGGCAAGGGGCGCAAACCTATCGACAGCGGGGCCAGAGGGAAGGTCGAATACATATGTTCAAAACTTCGGTAAGCAGGACCCTGCTGGGCGCATCGGCATTTGCTGTATCCGTTGCGCTGTCTTCCGCGCCCGTGATGGCACAGGCAGCGGACGCACCGGCACCTGCTGTGGCAGATGCGCCAATCCGGTCAATTAGTGTTGTAGGGACACAGCGTCTCGAGGCCGATACAGTGCGTTCCTATATCCGCCTGCGTGCGGGACAGGCATGGACACAGGCTGGTGCCGATCAGGCACTTAAAGATCTGTATGCAACCGAGTTGTTCGCGGATGTCAGTATTCGCAATGTCGCGGGTGATGTGACCATCGAAGTTCGCGAAAATCCGGTTATCAACCGTATCATTCTTGAAGGCAACAAGCGCATCAAAAATGACAAGATTGAACCAGAAATCAAACTTGCGCCCCGCCAGATCTATTCGCGTTCCAAAGTGCGCGCAGACGTTGCGCGTATTGTTGAGCTTTATAAGCGGCAGGGGCGATTCGCCGCGCAGGTCGAACCCAAGCTGGTGCAGCTTGACCAAAACCGCGTCGACATAGTTTTCGAAATCACTGAGGGGCCGAAATCGAAGGTCCGCCAGATCAACATCATTGGCAATGACAAATTCTCCGACGGCCAGTTGCGCGGCGAAATGGTCACCAAACAAGCCCGCCTGACCAGCATCTTCAGCTCGGGCACCAGCTATGACCCCGATCGTCTGGCTTTCGACCAGCAGAAGCTGCGTCAATTCTACCTGACCGAAGGCTATGCCGATTTCCGCGTTGTTTCGGCGGTTGCCGAGCTGACGCCGGACAAGAAAGACTTCATCATCACTTATGTGGTCGAAGAAGGCGAGCGCTACAAATTTGGTGACGTCAAGGTCGACAGCAAGATCCGCGATTTCAAATCGGAAGCACTGACTTCCAGTCTGCGAATGAAAAAGGGTGATTGGTACAACGCCAAGATGGTTGAAGACACTGTCGAGGGACTGAGCGAAAGCGCTGGCCTCTTTGGCTATGCCTTTGCCGATGTCAGCCCGCAGTTCAATCGCGACAAAGACACGCTCACGATGAACATCACCTTCGACATCGCAGAGGCGGAGCGCGTCTTTGTCGAACGGATTGACATCAACGGCAACACGATCACCCAAGACAAAGTCATTCGTCGCGAATTCCGCCTGAACGAAGGCGATGCCTTTAACAGCATTCAGGTGAAGCGGACGGCAGACCGCATCAAATCGCTCGGCTACTTCCAGGAAGACCTTGAGGTTGAACAGGAAAAGGGCAGCAGCGACGACCGTATCGTCCTGACGACCAATGTTGAAGAAAAGGCGACGGGCGAACTGTCCTTGTCGGCTGGTTTCTCGTCGATCGAGAATTTTATCTTCCAGGGTTCGATTACCCAGCGCAACTTCCGCGGCAAGGGCCAAGAACTGCGGACGAATATCTCTTATTCGAGTTATTCGAAATCGGCCGAAATCGGCTTTACCGAACCTTATTTGTTCGATCGCTCGATTGCGCTGTCGGGCGACATTTTCCGCCGCGACTTGTCGAGCTTCAACTTCTTCAACAACGACAGAAATACGACCTACGAACAGGCGACTACTGGTTTCCAGATTCGTACCGGCGTTCCAGTCAATGAATTTCTGTACTTCCAGGCGCGTTATGGCCTCAGCTATGATGACATTTCGCTCGATCGAGGGCTATTCTTCACTGACCCAGATGGAACTGGGCCGCTGCCCTCCACCTGTGATCCTGTGCTTGCCGGGCGCTTTCTTTGCGATGCAATCGGGAAGCGTTTGACATCGACGCTGGGTTACACGGTGATGTACGACACGCGAGACAGCCGTCTGCGCCCGACACGTGGACATAGCGTCAGCTTGAGCCAGGATTTTGCCGGTCTGGGCGGGGACGTAAAATATATTCGCAGCCGCCTGAATGCGAACAAATATTGGCGTTTGACGGACAGCGGATTTGTCTTTTCGCTGTCGGCTGAGGGTGGCTATATTCATCCGCTCGAAAATCGCGGTTCGTCGGCTGCAGGTATCGACGATGTACGCTTGACCGACCGTTTCTATCTTGGTGAACCGCAAATCCGCGGTTTCGATATTCGCGGTGTCGGCCCGCGTGTGCAGCGCATTTTCTTTGATGGCGAAATCCAGAATGGCGTTGCCGTCAACGTACCGCGACTGGATCGCAAGCAGATTCAGGACGACGCAATTGGCGGTCGTGCCTATTATTTGGGTCGCGCCGAATTGGAAATTCCGCTGGGCAGCGGGGCCAAGGAACTTGGCCTGCGTCCGTCGATATTCGTAGATGCGGGTGCTGTTTTCAACGTTGTGACACCGCTTTTGCAAACGATTCAGGAGCGGTCGACTGCGACAACAACGACGCCCAGTCTTCCGCTCTACTACACCGTCAATACCAGCGGAACGACCCCGGTGCTGGAAACAACCACGGTCGCAACCAACTCGGATGGCTCAGCTCGCGTGCCAGTGCTTCGCTTCGAAGAACGCTTTTTTGGCGACAGCTGGAAGCCACGCGTTTCTGTAGGCATCGGCGTGAACTGGAACTCGCCCTTCGGGCCCTTCCGTATCGACGTAGCGCGTGCGCTGCTCAAGGAAGCTGGCGACGATACCAAGCTCTTTACATTCAACGTAGGAACCCAATTCTGATGAAATTTGCAATCAAGACTTTTTCAGCAGCTCTGCTCGCTGGTGCTGCTTTGACGGCCCTCCCGGCGACTGCACAGGTGGCTGGCATTGCGACGCTCGATACGACTGATGCGATCATGCAGACCAAGGCCTTTGCACAGGCCTATCAGCAGATCGGCACCACTTTCACCAGCAACTCGCAGATGATCCAGGCAAAGCGCAAGGAAATCAACGATATCAATGCGCAGTTGGATACCAACAAAGACAAAAACCTGACCCAGGATGAACTGGATGCGGCAATCAAGGCGAAAAACCCGTTGCTGACCCAGCTCGAAGCCAAGGAACGGGAAATTGCCCAATTGCAGCAGCCGATTGTAACTGCGCAGGCTTTCGCTGTTGAAAGCATTGCTGACCGTTACGCCGCTGCACAGCAGCAGGTCATCACCCAAAAGAAAATCAACATGATTTTGGCACCGGATGCCTTCATCTGGGCACCGGAAGCAGTCGATGTGACCAAGGCAGTGACCGCAGCACTCGACCTGGCGGTTCCGTCAGTCGGTATCACGCCACCGGCAAATTGGCAGCCGAAGCAGTCGACTGGTGGATTGTATGAACAAATCCAGCAGCGATTGCTGACCGCGGCCCGTGTGCAGGCCATCCGCAATGCGCAGGCACAACAGGCAGTGCAGCCGGCTGCCAACCCGGCTGCTCCCGCGACGCCCGCTCCGCAGCAGCCGCAGCCCGAAAGCCGCTAATTACGATGGACGACTTCGCCAATTACGATGTCCGGCGTGTGATGGCAGTGCTTCCGCATCGCTATCCCATGCTTTTGGTCGATCGGGTTGAGGAACTGGTGAAGGATGAACGTATCGTGGCGGTCAAAGCCGTCACGATCAACGAAGGCTTTTTCCAGGGGCATTTTCCCGGCCGTCCCATCATGCCCGGCGTGATGATCGTCGAAGCACTGGCGCAAGCTGCAGGCGTGCTGGCTATGGAGAGCTTTGGCCTCGCTGGCTCGGGCAAGCTCGTTTATTTCATGGCCATCGACAATGCGAAATTTCGCGCACCGGTTGAACCGGGTTGTTTGCTTCATCTGAACGTCCAGTTCACACAGAAGCGCCCGCGCGTTTGTAAATTCGCCGGGCAGGCCCTGATTGGCGACCAGGTTGCGGCCGAGGCGGAATTCATGGCGATGATTGCTGATCCGCCTGCTTAACTCAGTGCCAACTACAACGCTTGCATTTAACCCGACGCATCGCTAAGGGCGGCGCTTCCCAAATCCTGACCCGGGTCGGTAACCGGGGTCGCAAAGGAGCAGAAACGTGAAAAAAGACATTCATCCCGACTACCACATGATCAAGGTGCAGATGACCGATGGCACCGTGTTTGAAACCCGCTCCACCTGGGGCAAGGAAGGCGACACGCTGCAACTCGACATCGATCCGACGTCGCACCCGGCATGGACCGGTGGCCGTGGCACAATGCTTGATTCGGGTGGCCGCGTTGCCCAATTCAACAAGCGTTTCGGTGGTTTGACGCTGAAGAAATAAGCTGAACGGCTTTTTTGAGGTTTCAAAGGTGCCGGGTTGACGCCCGGCATTCTTTGCTTTTAAGGACGCGCCAGCCTATCGCAGGCGCATATGGCGACCGTAGCTCAGTTGGTTAGAGCGCTGGTTTGTGGTACCAGAGGTCGGGGGTTCGAGACCCCTCGGTCGCCCCATTTTTCCCCTCGTATTTTTAGGCTGACAAATAGGCTGCGTAATATTATTACGCGGAATAGAAATTATTATCCTTATCTGGGGAATCTACATAATGCCTGCGCTTTGGGACCTGCCTGACTTCGATGCCCACGAATCAGTGCATATGTTTGACGATCCAAAGACAGGTTTGCGCGCTGTCATCTCGTTGCACTCAACCCATCTTGGGCCGGCTGCGGGTGGCACGCGTTTCTGGCACTATGCGGACCAGCAATCGGCGATAACCGATGCGCTGCGGCTGTCGCGCGGGATGAGCTACAAGAACGCCATGGCCGGCCTGAATGCAGGTGGTGGCAAGGCGGTCATCCTGGCAGATGCCCAAAAGACCAAGACCAGCGCGTTGCTCGATACTTTCGCGCGCGCTGTCGATTCGCTCGGCGGTCGCTACATCACCGCACAGGATGTCGGCATCAGCGAGGCTGACATGGTAGCACTTTCGAAAACGACGCAGCATGTTGCAGGACTGCCGGGGCAGGGTGGCGATCCCGGGCCCTATACAGCGCGCGGCGTATTCCTAGGAGTCAAGGCCGCCGCCCGAAGAGCATTAGGCGTCGACACGGTCAAAGGCGTCCATGTTGCAGTTCAAGGCGTCGGCAGCGTCGGTGGCGGGCTGGCCCGTTATCTTGCTGCAGAAGGTGCGCATCTCACCCTTGCCGATGTTGACTTAGCTAAGGCGCAGTCCCTTGCCGCCGAACTGGGCGGACTGGCGGTCGATAGCAGCGCTATCTTGTCGGTAGATGCTGACATTTTCAGCCCATGCGCATTGGGGGCTATTGTCACGACTCAGACCGCCAATGAACTCAAGGTCAAAGCTGTAGCGGGCGGGGCTAACAACCAGCTGGCGACTGGACCGGAAGGCCGCATATTGTCGGATAGGGGCATATTGTACGCACCCGACTATGTGATCAATGCAGGCGGCATCATAAATGTCATGCGTGTAATCGAAAATGCCGATGATGCAGCCGTAAATGCCCGCATTGACGAGATTCCAGCCCGCTTGAATGCCATATGGGACCGCGCGGAAGCCGAGGGTGACACGCCCGCAGAGGTTGCCGACCGGATGGCGCGCGAATTGATCGGGCGTTGACCCAAATCAATTGGCCAAAAATTCAAGCGGTGCTAGAGGCTCGACCCGAGTCACATACATGCACCGCTTTGCCAACCCTGCGCGATTTCTCGGTATAGCCAAACCGTTGACTCCCTTCCTTCTATGGTCGGGGGCAATATTGGTTGTATTTTCCTGTTGGTGGGGTTTGACCCAGGTTCCTGCAGAGCGATTGCAGGGCGATACCGTCAAGATCATGTTTGTCCACGTACCCGCAGCTTGGCTCGGCATGGCTGGCTGGACTGGGATTGCCGTTGCGAGCATCGTACAACTGGTCTGGCGACATCCGCTGGCAGGTGTGTCGGCGCGGGCTGTCGCCGCTCCGGGTGCTGTTTTTGCTGCGCTCTGCTTGGTTACAGGTTCAATTTGGGGCAAGCCGACTTGGGGTGCCTGGTGGGTGTGGGATGGCCGACTGACGTCGATGCTAATTCTGTTTTTCCTGTATCTGGGTTTCATCGCGCTTGCGAATGCATCGAGCGAGAAGGGCAGCCTTAGCCGAACGGCGGCGGTATTTGGCATTATCGGAGCCGTGAACATTCCGATTATAAACCGCTCGGTCGTTTGGTGGGAAAGCCAGCACCAGAAAGCCAGTATTACGCTGGGTGGTTCGTCGATTGATGACAGTTATTTGTGGCCGCTATTCGGAAGCGCGATTGGCTTTTCATTGCTGTTCGGTGCCATCGTACTGATGCGGATGCGAGCCGCCTTGGCCGAAATCCGTATCGAGGCGCGGATGCGCCGATTGGCGGAGGATTGATACAATGACGCATGCGACATTTGTGACTGCCGCTTTTGCTGTCACGGCGGTGGGTTGCCTCTGGCTAACGGTGTCCAGCTGGGCCGCCATGCGCCGCTCGGAATCTTTGGCTGATGATCTGAGGAGCCGAAAGTGAAGCCCAAGCACCAAAGACTTGTGCTCGCTGTGGTTGCGTTACTGGCTCTGATCGGGGCGGGCTTGCTTGCGGCGTCCGCGTTGCGCGAAGAGGCGAGCTATTTTTATACACCGGCGACGCTCGCCAAAGCTGAAGTGGAACCGGGGAAGGCCATCCGCCTAGGTGGCATGGTGCAGAATGGATCGATCAAACGCGATGCCGATGGCGTAACGGTGCGCTTTATCGTGCAAGATCGCGATGCGACCCAACAGGTGGTATATAGGGGAATTACGCCCGACCTGTTTGTTGAAGGTTCAGGTGTTGTTGCAGATGGACGTTTGGACAAAAATGGTCTGTTTGTTGCTGATGGCTTGCTTGCCAAGCATGATGAAAATTATGTTCCCCGCGAACTTAAAGACATCGACATGACGACAGCAGAACATAGCCAGGATACACTCGCCAAATGATTGCTGAAACCGGACTTGCCGCGTTGTGGCTGTCAGCAGCATTGGCTCTTCTGCAGGCATTTGCTGGACTGGGCAGCTGGAAATCAGCATCACCTGCGCTCGCTTCGCTGACACGACCAGTTGCGGTCGCTCAGGGCGCATTATGCTTGCTGGCCTTCGGCTGTCTGCTTTGGATGTTTGCGGTCACCGACCTTTCCGTGCTGCTCGTTGCATCGAACAGCCACATCGACAAACCAATGATATTCAAGATCGCGGGTGCGTGGGGCAACCACGAAGGTTCAATGTTGCTCTGGGTCACGATCCTGACGCTTGCGGGTGCGGCCATCGCACTGTTCGAGCGACGCTTGGACGCGCAGACATTAGGAGCGACGCTGTTCGCACAGTCGCTGCTTGCCCTCGGTTTTTTTGCTTTTCTCCTGTTTTCGTCAAATCCCTTTGAACGATTAAACCCGGCTCCGCCAAGTGGTGCAGGGCTCAATCCGCTGCTGCAGGACATCGGCCTCGCATTGCATCCACCAACTTTGTACATTGGCTATGTTGGTCTGTCGGTCGCCTTTTCCTTTGCCGTGGCGGCACTGTTAACCGGCAAAGTTGGTCCAGCATTTGCTCGTGCCATGCGCCCTTGGGTTTTATTGGCGTGGATATTCCTGACACTTGGCATCGCTGCAGGCAGCTATTGGGCCTATTATGAGCTGGGCTGGGGCGGCTGGTGGTTTTGGGATCCGGTTGAAAACGCATCGTTGATGCCGTGGCTCGCCGCGACAGCTCTGCTCCATTCGGTTGCCGTGCTCGCCAATCGAGATGCACTGCGCGCTTGGACAATCATGTTGGCACTGGTCGCCTTTGCCATGTCGATGGCGGGAACCTTCCTCGTCCGTTCGGGCATATTGACCAGTGTTCATGCCTTCGCCGTCGACCCTGAACGGGGTGCCTTCATTCTGACATTGCTGCTGCTTTATGTTGGTAGCGCGCTGACGTTGTTCGCGCTGCGGATCGGTAGTGTGAAAGAAGGCAAACAGTTCACCCTGCTCAGCCGCGAAGGTGGGATCGTAGCCAACAACATCTTCCTGAGTGTTATTCTCGCCATAGTATTAATGGGAACTATGGCTCCGCTGGTGGCCGAAGCAATGGGCGACAAGATTTCGGTTGGCCCACCTTATTTCAACAAGGCAACCGTACCAATTGCATTGCTGTTGATGCTGGCTCTCATGGTTGGCCCGCTGCTCCGTTGGCGTCGCGATGATAAGGCGCGGTTGAAACGACTGTTCGCGCCAGCAATCGCAGCTGTTGTGGCAGCCGTTTTATTTGCAATTTCGTCGCCTGAGGCTGGATTTTGGCCGATCCTGGCATTGGTGTTGTCTGCAGGTTTAGGCGTAGCATCCTTTTTGCCACTGTTCGGGCGCAATTTGTTGCGCACGCCGCTTCCTATCTGGGGAATGGTAATCGCGCATTTCGGTTTGGCAGTCTCTGTCGCTGGGATGGCAGCCGAGTCAGGGTGGACCACGGAAAAGCTGTCTGCCCTTCGTCCCGGTGAAACGGTTTCCGTTGCAAACTGGACGGTAACGCTTGAGGATGTAGCCCCAGTAGTCGGTGACAATTGGGTGGCTATTGAAGGCCGTTTGTCGGCCAAGCGCGGGAATTTTACCGCGCTGCTTAAGCCTCAAACCCGGCAGTTCTCAAACCCCGAGCAGCAGACCAGCGAAGCAGCCCTGCTCACCCGCTGGGATGGTCAACTCTATGCCGTGGTCGCACCTATATCCGAAACCGAGCTTAGTCGCTGGCAGGTTCGGCTTTGGTGGAAACCCTTTGTTACTCTGATCTGGTTTGGCGGCGGGCTGATTGCTTTGGGTGGGCTGATCGCGCTGTTGGGTCGAATCAAGCTGCCCGTCCGCAAGAAGAATGAGAACCCATGGGTATCGGCATGAAACGTAATTGGCTGATCTGGATTCCACTCGCCGCATTCGCCTTTATCGGCGGGCTGTTCCTCTATGGTCTGGTGCAACCCAAGGACGATTATGTCCGTTCGGGATTGATTGGAAAGCCACTTCCTGCATTTGAATTACCAGCGGCAGTTGAGGGCGTGCCGGGCCTTACGAACACCGATTTTGCCGACGGCAAACCCCGTATGCTGAACGTTTTTGCCAGCTGGTGTCTACCTTGCAAAGCGGAAGCTCCGTTTCTGGAGCAAATCAAAGAACAGGGTGTCGAAATTCACGCCATCGCCATTCGGGACAAGCCTGAAGATGTTGCTGCCTTTCTGGCGGAACATGGCAATCCTTTCGTGCGTATTGGCGCGGATGCCGATATGCTCGTCCAGCTGAAACTTGGGTCGTCGGGGGTGCCGGAAACCTATCTGATCGATGGCAAGGGTAACATCATTCACCAGCATATCGGTGATATCCGTGCCGAGCATGTCGCTCCGCTGGTCGAAAAGCTGAAAGAAGCCAAATGATAGGCAGAGCCTTTCTGATCGGGTTGTTGGTCGCATCAGCACCGCTGGCAGCACAGGAAGGCCCTCCACCGCCTTTGGCGAATGTGCAGTTGAAAGACCAAGTGCAAGAAGAACGAGCGGTCGCGCTCATGGAAAATCTGCGCTGCATCCAATGCCAAGGTCAGTCTATTCACGACAGCGACGCACCTATTGCAGCGGCGATGCGGCACGAGGTGCGCGAACGGGTTGCCGCCGGACAGAGCAATAGTGAAATCGAGCAATGGTTGAAAGGTCGCTATGGCGACTGGATCAGCTTTTCGCCGCCAGCGAAAGGTATTGGTCTGTTACTATGGGGCATGCCGCTCCTCTTCCTGAGTCTCGCATTGATATTGGCGCGTAAGCGTTTTGGAGGATCGACGTCATGACCGGCTGGGCAATCATGGCGCTGCTTGCGGCATTGAGTGTCGGAGGAATTCTTGCCTTCAATCCTGCGCGAAAGCGACTGTGGCAGCCCGTGCTTGCCGCTATCGTCTTGGCGCTAGCCGGATATAGTTGGCAGGGCATGCCCGGCTATATGGCAGCACCCGCAAAGACTATAGATGCGGAAAAAGGGGCTGCTGATGCGCTGATCCAGATGCGATCGGATATGGACCAGAATTATGGCGTTGCCAAAATGTGGTTGGTGACAGCGGATGGTTTCGCGCGTGACGGCAATTATCAGGCGGCTGCGGGATATATACAGGCCGGGATCAGGGAGCATCCAGACAATGCCGATCTCTGGTCCGCCCTTGGCTTGGTAATGATGCTGGCGGCAGACGGCGATCTTACACCGCCGGCCAAACTTGCTTTTGGCAAGGCAAAAGCGCTGGCGCCAAAGCAACCGGCCGCTGATTATTTCGAGGGGCTGGCCGCTCTTTTTGATCGCAAGCCGGTGGAGACTTTGGTTAAATGGCGGGCTGTGCTGGATCGCGCGACACCTAATGCGAAATGGCGGGCACCGCTTGAGTCGCAAGTAAAGGGTCTAGAATCGATGCTGGGTCAGGCTGTTGCCGCCCAGAAGTTAGATAATATTAAATAAAATCAATTATATAGATTTAAAGATTTTACCTGTCTCAATCGTTGTAAGCTGCTAGTCGTCATGCTATCGGCACGCGCCCCCGCCAATCCAGGATAGGTTCGGAGCGGGCAGACAGTATCACGCCTTCGGGGGGCGCATGTCAGAATCACAGCAAACAAGTGCAGATGAAATTCAGGCTGAGCATGGCCATCGCAAGGCGTCGCTCGCAACGATGTGCGTGGGTGCCGTGGGGGTCGTCTTTGGCGATATCGGTACCAGCCCGATTTACGCGTTTCGCGAAACTTTTGCTGGGCACCATCCGATCGAACCCGATCCGATGCACATCATGGGCGTGCTGAGCCTCGTCTTTTGGTCGATGATGCTTGTGGTGACGTTCAAATATGTCTTCACGATCATGAAAGCGGATAACAAAGGCGAAGGCGGAAGCCTCGCTTTGCTCGCGCTGATCAGCCGCAAGACTCAGGGGGAAAAATGGACCGCGCCGATTATCATGCTGGGCGTGTTCGCAACCGCGCTGTTTTATGGTGATTCCATGATAACCCCCGCCATGTCGGTGCTCTCGGCAACAGAGGGGCTTAACTATGTGCACCCCGGCTTCAAGAGTTGGGTGTTGCCGATTGCTCTCGCAATTCTGGTCGGGCTGTTTGCGATACAGGCCCGCGGGACGGCCAAGGTTGGCGCGCTTTTCGGCCCGATCATGGTGTTGTATTTCCTGACCCTGTCCGTGCTCGGCATGATGTATCTGGTGAAAATGCCGGAGATTGTCCTGCACACGCTGAATCCGTGGAACGCGATAAACTTCTTCTACATTGACGGTTTCAGGGCCTTTGTGTCGCTGGGCGCGGTCGTTCTGGCTGTGACAGGTGCAGAGGCGCTCTATGCCGATATGGGGCACTTCGGGCGTCGTCCGATCAAATTTTCATGGTTGTGGTTTGTACTCCCCGCCTTGATGCTCAACTATATGGGGCAGGGGGCGATGATCCTGTCGATGAGCCCAGCGGAGGCGCAGGCTGCAATCAAGGATCCATTCTTCCTGATGCTGCCCGATGCGCTGCGGCTGCCGATCGTTTTCCTTGTCATCTTAGCAACCATCATTGCCAGCCAGGCTGTAATATCGGGCGCCTTTTCGCTGACCCAACAGGCAATCCAGCTGGGCTTCATGCCGCGTCTGCGGATTTTGCACACCAGCGAGAGCGAAGCCGGACAGATATATATCCCGGCAATTAACTGGGGCCTGATGATCATGGTGCTGGTGCTGGTGCTGTTTTTCCGCTCTTCGAGCAATCTTGCAGCGGCTTATGGTATTGCGGTAACCGGGGCGATGTTCATCGACACTTGTCTCATTTCGGTTGTGCTTCTGACCTTGTGGAAATGGCCAAAATGGAAGGCACTGCCTATTTTGGCCGTCTTCTTCATCGTCGACATCGCCTATCTGGGTGCCAATCTGCTGAAAGTGCCACAGGGTGGATATTTTCCGCTTATCATCGGTTTGGTCATCTTCACCTTGCTTACGACTTGGTCGCGCGGGCGCGCGCTGATGCGCGAACGCATGGCTGAAAGCACCATGCCGATGGAGATTTTTATAAAATCTGCGAGCGGCAGCGCCCAGCGTGTTCCCGGTACTGCTATATTCATGGCCTCGACCAGCGCTGGCGTTCCCTCAGCACTGCTCCACAACATCAAACATAATCGCGTTTTGCATGAACGGGTCATCATCTTGACCGTTGATATTGCGGAAATGCCCTATGTCGAAGAAAGCAAGCGGGTGACCTGCAAACCGCTGAGCGAGGGGTTCTATCGGGTCATCCTGCGTTATGGCTTTTTGGAAGAGACCGATGTGCCCGCTGCGCTCGCGAAGGTCGACTTGTGCGGTCCACCTTTTGATATGATGCAAACCAGCTTCTTCCTGTCGAGACAAACACTGATTGCGTCAAAAGTTCCCGGTATGGCGATCTGGCGTGAAAAGGTCTTTGCTTGGATGCTCCGCAATGCAGCGAACGCGATGGAATTTTTCAAGCTTCCGTCCAACCGGGTAGTTGAGCTTGGCAGTCAGGTGGAAATATAGTCCATTTCGGAGCAATTTCACCAAGGGGCTAAGGTTGCATCGACTACTGTTTGTCAATAAGAACAAATAAAGAACCGTTGTGATTGGGCAGATAGTGGAACGGCAAAGCCCGCTATATCTAATATTCAGCTGCGATGTCGCTAAAGTGATTGCTGGCATCGACGATTTCGTATGCGATTCTGTTGGCAAAGTGGCAAGTGCGTTGCCGTCGATGTCCCGCTCCGATCATAGTCTGGTTTGGAATGGCTTGCAGTTTTCTTTGTGCCTAGCGGAACTGCCAGAACTCGCGGTTAATGCTCAGCCAATTCTATGTTCGTCAATGCCTACAGCGAATAGCAACGTCTTTTCCCTGAATTTTGCTGACCATGTGACAGGTGGCAACCGCCTTCCTGAAATTGCACAAGCATTTCTTAAGTTTGCGGCTCTTTTGGTCAAACAGTTGGGGCCTGATAGGGTGATCTGGACGCCTGGAAATTTACTGGTTGATCCTGGATACTTTGCGGAAGCTGTGAATGATTATGCAGAGGGCGGGGCATTTCCCGTTTTAGCGACAATCCAACTGATCTGGTCGCCGGAAAAAGATGGGCTGCATACCGAGGGACTGGAATGGTTTTCAGGTCAGGAGGTCCATTGTGACGTGGTCAAGGGGAGTGAACAAATCTGGTTGCGTCGCATTGTTCGCCTTGTTCATGACATTGCCACCAATGGTCCACTGACAACTGATGAAACGGTGGCAGACTTGGATGGACATCAGCAGGTTTTACTTACTCTGAAAGATGAAGCGCGCGTTGTTCATGCCCGAATAGGCTCCGAAATGGATATTTCTTCGACTGGAAGCTTTTGAAGTGCAAACTACGCACAGGTCGATCTTCTATGTCGAAGGATAGACCATGCCGACATTCAGGGACGTTCGTGCAAGATGCCAGATCAACGGTTTCCAGTGCCATCATCTGATTCCAGTCAAAGTCTGTAACATGGGCGCGCTTCGGCCTTTCTTCGAAAAATCAAAAGCCTATGGGTTTGATCCCGATGATTTTGGAGTGAATGGCATGCACTTGCCTTGTCGCGAACGTATGGCTGCCGCATTTGGGCTTCCTTTGCATCGTGGGCCGCACCCTGCCTATAATCAGATGGTGGCGGAGCGGTTGGCGGCGATATCCGTTTTGGATGAATATGAGTCTAGGCTGCAATTGATGCAGTTTCTGAGAGCTTTGCGTGAGGGATTACGCAATTGTCCGGAAGTCGATGCATTTGACCGTCGACACCCATTTCAACCAACGGTTGACATGCGTCGCCTTGATAGCGACGCTGACTTTCTGTTTCGGTTTACCCAGCCAAGTTGAAATTTTCGGCGCTTTTTTGCTGGACGTCGGAAACAATGTGTGAAAAAGGCGCTTCATTATGAACGCAGCGCTCAATCTTTCCCTGCTTCTACGACTTACGCGCCCTTAGGCGCGCGTACGGGCTTGGCCTTAGGCTTTGCCACCCGCCTAAGGGCTGTTTGAACCCCGGAATCTCATAACCAGGCCAATCGCCTGCTCTTTTAGAAGCACCCATCGCCATGATGCTCAATGACCCTTCGCGTAAGTATCGACCTTTTCCGCAAATAGACTTGCCTGATCGCCAATGGCCCAGCCGAACCATCGATAAGGCGCCGCGTTGGCTTTCTACCGACCTTCGGGACGGCAACCAGGCACTTATCGACCCAATGGGCGCGGAGAAAAAGAACCGCTTTTTTGATCTGCTGGTTAAGGTGGGTATCAAGGAAATCGAGGTTGGCTTCCCGTCATCGGGGGCAACCGATTTCGATTTCATCCGTGCACTGGTCGATGGTGGCCGTATCCCGGATGATGTGGCGATCCAGAGCCTGACACAGTCCCGCCGCGATCTGATTGAAAAGACGTTCGAAGCTATGGCTGGTACCAAGACAGCGATCGTCCACTTGTACAACGCAGTCTCGCCGGCTTGGCGCAATATCGTATTCAATCTCGACAAGCCGGGTGTGAAAGCCATTGCCATTGAAGGCGCGCAAATTCTGGCCGAACAGGCAGCGAAATATCCGCAGACCGATTGGCATTTTGAATATTCGCCCGAAACCTTCTCGACCGCCGAACTCGACTTCAGCCTCGAAGTTTGCACCGCGGTGATGGAAATCCTGAAGCCGACGGCTGAAAAGCCGATCATTTTCAATCTGCCGGCTACGGTCGAAGCGGCAATGCCCAACATCTATGCTGACCAGATTGAATATTTTGGACGTCACATTCCGAACCGCGATGCGGTAGTCATCAGCCTGCATACCCATAATGACCGCGGTACCGGCATTGCTGCGACCGAATTGGGCCTGCTGGCAGGCGGTGATCGCGTCGAAGGCTGTCTGTTTGGCAACGGCGAACGAACCGGCAATGTCGACCTGGTTACCGTTGCGCTGAATATGTATACGCAGGGGCTGCATCCGGGGCTCGACTTCTCGGATATTGATGAGGTCATCCAAACGGTCGAATATTGCAACCAACTGCCTGTGCATCCGCGCCATCCCTATGCCGGCGAATTGGTGTTCACGGCTTTCTCGGGAAGTCATCAGGACGCGATCAAAAAGGGATTTGCACACCAGGCGAAGCGCAATGACGAGATATGGGAAGTACCCTATCTTCCGATCGATCCTGCGGACCTCGGACGAAGTTATGAAGCCGTCATTCGCGTCAACTCGCAGTCGGGCAAGGGTGGCGTCGCCTGGGTACTCGAGCAGGATTATGGTCTGAAGCTTCCCAAGAAGATGCAAGCCGATTTCTCGCGTACCGTGCAGGAGCTTTCGGACACGACCGGTCGTGAGCTGACCTCTGCTGACATTTGGGGTGCTTTTCAGGACCGCTATTTCATTACCAAATCGGGACGTTTCGAACTGTTCGATTATGCTGAAAACCATTCGGGCACGGATCGGATTTTTGTCGGCAAATTGAAAGTGGACGGGGAGTTCCGAAGCCTTTCCGGGCGCGGCAATGGCCTGATGTCTAGCGTGATTGCAGCGCTTGCCGACCATGGCGGACCGGAAATGGATATCGTTGACTATAGCGAACATGCCATTGGTCACGGCGCCGGCGCGCAGGCCGCAGCCTATGTCGAATGCCGCACCGCCGATGGACGCAGTCTTTTTGGCGCAGGTATCGATACCGATGTCGCTACGGCAACCGTGCGTGCGCTACTAAGTGCTGCAAACGGCATTTGACATGGGCAGGGCGTTACGCTCTTTACGGCTTAAACAAGTGATTAAGCCTTAGGAGTTGCCGATGTCGTTGCCTGCCATTTTTGATAATCTCCGCTTGCCGGTGATCGGTTCGCCGCTTTTTATCGTGTCCGGACCCGAGCTGGTGATTGCGCAGTGCAAGGCGGGCGTCGTAGGCAGCTTCCCGGCACTCAACGCTCGTCCGGCAAGCCAACTCGACGAGTGGTTGCATCAGATTACCGAAGAATTGGCGGCGCATAACCGCGACAATCCGGATCGCCCGGCGGCGCCTTATGCCGTCAACCAGATCGTGCACCGTTCAAATAACCGGTTGGAAGAGGATATTTCGATCTGCGCCAAATGGCAGGTGCCGGTTACGATCACTTCGTTGGGTGCGCGCGAGGATCTGAATCAGGCGGTTCATGCTTGGGGTGGTATCACGCTGCATGACGTGATTGATGATCGCTTCGCGCACAAGGCCATCGAAAAGGGCGCAGATGGCCTCATTCCGGTGGCAGCAGGTGCTGGCGGCCATGCAGGCACAACTTCGCCCTTTGCTCTGATGCAGGAGATCCGTGAATGGTTTGACGGACCGGTCGCGCTTTCCGGTTCCATTGCGCACGGCCAATCGATCCTTGCTGCACAGGCGATGGGAGCCGATTTCGCCTATATCGGAAGTGCCTTTATCGCGACCAAAGAGGCCAATGCGGTCGAAGGCTATAAGGAAAACATCGTCGAAGCGAAGGCCAGCGATATTGTCTATTCCGACCTCTTCACCGGCGTACATGGCAACTATCTGCGCCAGTCGATCGTCAAGGCTGGCATGGATCCGGACAACCTGCCCAAGGGCGATATCAGCACGATGAACTTCGGTTCGGGTGGCAACACCGAAGCCAAGGCCTGGAAGGATATCTGGGGTTCGGGTCAGGGCATTGGTGCGGTCAAGGCAGTGCAGTCGGTTGGTGAAATGGTAGACCGGCTGGAGCGCGAATATCGTGCGGCCAAGGCGCGGCTCGATGGAGCCTATCGCAAAGGCTGGTGATGCTGCGCATCGTCGAATTTCGGGACGAACTTGCGCCGCTGTTCCATGACATCAACGAAGAGTGGATAAGCGGCATGTTCGAGATGGAGGATGTGGATCGCCACGTCCTCCAAAATCCCCGTGCGACGATCATCGACAAGGATGGCGACATTTTATTTGTTGAGGTTGAGGGCAGGGGCATTGTTGGTGCCGGAGCGCTCAAATGGTCTGGCCCCGGCCAACTCGAATTGACCAAAATGGGTGTGCGTTCCGACTTGCGAGGATTGAAAGCGGGCGAGTTTCTGCTCAATGCGCTCATTGAAAGGGCTGTTTCAATGGCACCCGAACGGCTCTATTTATTGACCAACAAAAAATGCGAAGCCGCAATTCATCTCTACGAAAAATGCGGCTTCGAACATGATGCGGACTTGCTGGCCGAAGCACAGCACCAATATGCCCGCTGCGATGTTGCGATGACTTATCGAGGCTGATCAGCCTTCCTTTTCGAAAGCAACACTGATCCGCAATTTAACATCGTCGCCGACCATCGGGACATATTTGGTCATGCCCCATTCGCTGCGCTTGATCGTAGTGGCAGCGTGAAAGCCGATGGTGGCTTTCTTGTTCATTGGATTGTTGCCCGCGCCTTCGAAGCGCGTTTCAAGTTCGACAGGCTTGGTAACGCCTAGCATCGTCAAGTCGCCCTTGATGATGGCCTTTTGCCCATCAACAATAACGCTGGTTGAAACAAAGCGTGCGCTGTCATATTTCGCGACGTCGAAGAAATCGGCAGTTTTCAGATGGTCCGTCAAACCCTGGCTTGATGTGGCGACCGAGGCGATGGGGATGGTCACATCCACTTTTGAAGCAGCCGGATTGGCCGGATCGATCTGCAACGTACCTTTCACATCACCGAACAGGCCGAAATAATCGTTGAAACCGAAATGGTTGACCTGCCAGTTCACCTGTGTGTGCCGGCTATCGACAACATAGGCACCGGCAGCAACCCGAGCAGCATCGGCGACGCCCGGAAGCTGGGGGGCGGCGTCCTGCTGGGCCAGAAGCGGTGCGGCTACAATGAGGGGGAGGGCAATAAGGAACTTGCGCATCTTGGGCTCCAACTGAAAAGGGGATACGGCAGTTGTTGCCGCATCCCCCTGAAAGTCAACTGCAAAGCGGCAAAGCGCTTAGTTCTTGGCTTTGTCGACCAGCTTGTTCTTGGCAATCCAAGGCATCATCGCACGCAGGCGAGCACCTGTTTCTTCGATGGGGTGCGCTGCCGCCGCCTTGCGCGCTGCTTTCAGCTCGGGCTGGCCAGCACGGTTGTCGAGCACGAAGTTCTTCACGAAACGGCCTGATTGAATGTCTTCCAGCACCCGCTTCATTTCCCATTTGGTCTCTTCGGTGATGATACGCGGACCGGTGGTGATGTCGCCATATTCCGCGGTGTTCGAGATCGAATAGCGCATATTGGCGATGCCGCCTTCATAAAGCAGGTCGACGATCAGCTTTGTTTCGTGGAGGCACTCGAAATAGGCCATTTCGGGGGCATAGCCTGCCTCGACCAGTGTTTCGAAACCGGCCTGGATCAGGTGGGTGATGCCGCCGCAAAGCACGGCCTGCTCGCCGAACAGGTCGGTTTCGCATTCCTCGCGGAAATTGGTTTCGATGATGCCCGAACGGCCGCCACCGACGGCGCTGGCATAAGCAAGCGCTACGTCGTGCGCGTTACCCGATACATCTTTGTCGACTGCGATCAGGCAGGGGACGCCGCCACCCTTTTGATATTCGCTACGCACGGTGTGGCCGGGGCCCTTAGGTGCAATCATGATGACGTCGAGGTCTGCGCGCGGCTCGATAAGGCCGAAATGGATGTTCAGGCCGTGCGCGAAGGCGAGGGCCGCGCCTTGTTTCATGTTCGCATGCAGGTCGTCCGCATAGATGGCTGCCTGATGCTCGTCAGGGGCGAGGATCATAACAACATCGGCCCAAGCAGCCGCTTCGGCGTTCGAGAGCACCTTGAAGCCTGCGCCTTCAGCCTTGGAAGCAGTTGCCGAGCCGGGGCGGAGCGCGATGGCGACGTCTTTCACACCGCTGTCGCGCAGATTCTGTGCGTGCGCATGGCCCTGGCTACCATAACCAACGATGGCGACCTTCTTGTCCTTGATCAGGCCCAGATCGCAGTCTGCGTCGTAATAAACCTTCATGATATTCGCTTTCCTTGTTTGGATTGTTTGGCCTTTGGCCTGATTTAGCTAGCTTCGCTGCCGCGCATCAGCCCGACTATGCCGGTGCGACCAACCTCGACCAGCCCCAGTTCGCGCATCAGCGCGACGAAGGTGTCGATCTTGTCCGGCCCACCGGTAATTTCAAAAATGAAGCTGGAAACAGTCGCATCAATAACGCGGGCGCGGTAAATATCGGCAAGGCGCATCGCCTCGACCCGTTTATCACCAGCCCCCGAAACCTTGACCAGCGCCAACTCGCGCTCGACATGCGGGCCCGCGTCAGTCAGGTCGGTCACCTTGTGCACCGGCACCAGTCGCTCGCACTGCGCGATGATCTGGTCGATCACTTCGGGCGGCCCCTTGGTGACAATGGTGATCCGGCTGATCGCATGGTCTTCGGAAATGTCGGCCACGGTCAGGCTGTCGATGTTGTAGCCGCGCGCAGTGAACATGCCCGCGATGCGTGCCAGCGTTCCCGCTTCGTTGTCTACGGTGAGCGTCAGCACGTGCCGCTCGGCGAATTCTTCCTTGATATGCATGTTTTACACCAGCGCCTTCGCTTCGTCATCCATCGTGCCCGAAACTTCGTCGGAGTGCAGGATCATTTCGGTATGCGCTGCACCACTGGGGATCATCGGGAAGCAGTTGGCTTCCTTCGCAACACGGCAATCGAACATCACCGGGCCTTTATATGCCAGCATTTCGGCAATGGCATCATCAAGCTTGGCCGGATCGTCGCAGCGAATGCCCTTCCAGCCATAGGCTTCGGCAAGTGCCACGAAATCGGGCAGGCTGTCTGAATAGCTGTTCGAATAGCGGCTTTCATAGGTTAGCTGCTGCCACTGGCGCACCATGCCCATCCACTCGTTGTTTAGGATGAACACCTTGACTGGCAGGCGATACTGGCTGGCGGTGCCCATTTCCTGGATGTTCATCTGGATCGAGGCTTCACCGGCAATGTCGATGACCAGCGCTTCCGGATTACCCATCTGCGCGCCGATGGCTGCGGGTAGGCCATAGCCCATGGTGCCAAGCCCGCCGCTGGTCAGCCATTTATTGGGTGCATCGAAGTGGAAGTGCTGTGCCGCCCACATCTGGTGCTGGCCGACTTCGGTGGTGATGATCGGCGCCTTGTCCTTTGTAAGTTCATAAAGCCGCTCAATCGCATATTGCGGCATGATCTCTGATTGGCTTGCCGGATAGTTGAGCGAGCCGACCGAACGCCAGCCCTTAATCCTCGCCCACCATTCGTCGAGCTTCTGTGGCTGCAGTTTGCGGCTATTCCAGATGGTGATCATCTGGCGGATCGCCTTGCCGACATCGGCGACGATGGGCAGGTCGACGCGCACAGTCTTGTTGATCGAACTGCGGTCTATATCGATATGAACCTTGATACTGTTCGGCGAGAAGGCATCGAGACGGCCGGTAACGCGGTCGTCGAAGCGCGCCCCAAGGCACAGCATCACGTCGCACTGGTTCATCGCCATATTGGCTTCATAGGTGCCGTGCATGCCCAGCATGCCCAGCCAAGCGGGATCGGAGGCCGGGAAGGAGCCGAGGCCCATCAGGGTTGAAGTGACAGGTGCTCCGGACAGAGCTGCGAGTTCGCGCAGGGCTGCGCTGGCGTCGGGGCCTGAGTTGATGATGCCACCACCCGTATAGAGGATCGGTGCCTTGGCCTTGGCAAGCAGCTCAACCGCCCGCGTAATCGCCGCAAAGTCAGCTTCTCCTGCGGGAACATAACGCTTTGCAGCATTGTTACCGTGGCGTTCATATTCGGCGGTTGCGACCTGCACATTTTTGGGGATGTCGATAACAACAGGGCCAGGACGGCCCTGCGTTGCGATATGGAAGGCTTCGGCGACAACTGCGCCCAGCTCGGCAGGATCCTTCACCAGATAATTATGCTTGGTGCAGTGGCGGGTGATTCCAATCGTGTCTGCTTCTTGAAAGGCATCCGAACCGATCAAATTGGTTGCAACTTGCCCGGTGATGCACACCATCGGGATCGAATCCATGAAAGCATCGGCAATCCCAGTGACCGCATTAGTTGCGCCGGGGCCGGAAGTGACGAGAACCACACCGGGTTTACCGGTCGAGCGGGCATAGCCTTCTGCCGCGTGGGCAGCGCCCGCTTCGTGACGGACGAGGACGTGGCGGATCTTGGGGTGCTGGAAAAGTGCGTCATAAATCGGCAGCACAGCGCCGCCGGGATAGCCGAAAACGGTGTCCACACCCTGAGCGAGCAGGGCTTCAATCAATATGTCAGCGCCGGATTTTTCGGCCAATTTCTTATTCCTCATTCAGAGAGACCTGACCTATGTTGCGACGCAGCAAGGTTGGCAAGAGCGGGCTCGTTACGGATTAGAAAATGGCATGTCAACAGTTAAAAATGAAATAATCTTTCAATTTTACTAAATTCAGAGTCACTATAAATCTCACTATAACGAGGCCAGTTGGTAGGAGGCTGGTTACGGAACCAGGTATATTGGCGTTTGGCGTATTGGCGGGTGGCCGCTTGACCGCGGGCGAGGGCTTCGCCGCGATCGATCTCCCCGCGCAGCATTGCTGTGATTTCAGGAACGCCGATTGCTCGCGTAACCGGTGCATCGGCAGGCAGATTGAGTGCCAGCAGCGCCTTTACCTCGTCAATCGCACCGCGCTCGAGCATTTGTGCAAAGCGCAAGTCGCACCGTACATGCAACCAGTCGCGCGGGGGAAGAAGGATCAGGGGGTGCAATTCCACGTCGCCACCTATTCCTCCCTCGCGTAGTGCACGCCATTCGACAACGCTCTTACCAGTCGAACGCATGACCTCGAGTGCGCGTTTGATCCGGCTGTCGTCATTGGGGGAGAGTACAGCGGCGCTGTTGGCGTCTGTGTCAGCAAGCGCATGATAGGCCTCCGCTGTGGGCAGGGCACGCACAGCACTCCGTACTTGGGGGTCGATCTCGGGTATCGGCGCAATGCCATCAAGTAGCGTGCGGAGATACAAGCCCGTCCCGCCGACGAGTATCGGCAACCGATCCTCGCTCCATGCTATTTCGACTTCGTGCTTGGCATCTTGCGCCCAGCGCGCCGCCGAGCACGCCTCTCGCCCATCGAGATAGCCGAACAACCGGTGCGGCGCGCTTGCCATTTCCTCAGCACTCGGCTGCGCACTTAGGATCGGAAGATGCGCATAGACCTGCGCACTATCCGCATTGATAATCGTCACCGGACGTGAGTGCGCGAGCCGCAACGCCAATGCGGTCTTGCCGCTGGCCGTTGGACCGGCAATAAGCGCCAGTCTTTTGCCTCTCGGCCTTTTTTGCGGATTCGTCATGTTGTCAGCTTCTTCCACAAATGTCGTCACACTGATAGCGGCAGATCATCTGGATGCGGGAATGCTATCCGAGGCGGCTGATCGTTTGCGCGACGCCGGGTTGGAGCCGGGCGAGCATGACTGGCTGGAACTGGGTATAGCCGCTGACTTGCAATTCCAAGGACAGATTGAAGCCGCGCGCGATGCCCTGCGAAGCGTCGAAAACCTCATGGACGTCTGCGTCCAGCCTTCAACCAACCGCCGCAAGATGCTGCTGGTGTCGGATATGGACAGCACAATCATCACCGTTGAATGCATCGACGAATTGGCCGATTATGCAGGCATCAAAGCCGAAATTGCCGAAATCACCGAGCGTGCGATGCAGGGTGAGCTGGATTTTGAAGGTGCGCTGCGTGGCCGTGTCGCGCTCCTTAAAGGGTTGCACCGCGATTCGATTCAGCAATGCATTGACGAACGCGTTCGCCTGACGCCGGGTGCCGACATATTGCTGAAGACGATGCGCGGCTGGGGTGCGCATGGCCTGCTGGTATCAGGTGGCTTTACCGATTTTGTTGCGGCGGTTGTTGATATGGCCGGGTTCGACAGCATGGCGGCGAACCGGCTCGGAATTTCGGGCGAATATCTCAACGGCACGGTCGATGGCGAAATTGTTGATGCGCACGAAAAGGCACGGCAACTGCACAAGGCACGGCAGCAACTGGGCCTTCCGTCCGAACTGGTTCTCGCAGCGGGTGATGGTGCCAACGACATATTGATGTTGGAGGCGGCAATTGAAGGTGGCGGCATAGGCGCTGCCTTTCATGCTAAGTCCGTACTCGCTGAAAAAGCTAATTTCGCGATCCGGCATAATGATTTGACTGCGTTGCTGTTTGCGCAAGGTGTGCGACGGAGCGAGTGGGTTATGGGTTGATGAAGGCGTGTGGTACGAATAGGTTCGCCGGTATGAACCGCAAATTGATCCTTCTCCTCGCCATCGCCCCACTCGCCGCCTGTAAGTCGCTCGAAAAGCCGCAATCAAAGGCCGACGCACGTGCGGACATGGCTGCCGCGTCGTTGAGATATACGGATGGCTCCGGCATCGCCAAATTCTTGCAGGAAAAGGGCGGCGTTCGTGGAAAGCTGTGGCTTCAGGTGCCTAGAAAGGGTAACTATGCGATGCATGTGCATGCGGTGGGGAAATGCGAAGGGCCTGATTTCTCAAGCGCAGGACCGCACTGGAACCCCGAAACCAAAAAGCATGGACTGGACAATCCGGCCGGACCGCATAAGGGCGATTTACCCAACATTGAAGCCTATTCAGACATCAATGTTGTTGTCGATTTCTTCCTTCCCGATGTGCGACTGAAAGGCGAGGGGGGGATGCTTGATGCCGATGGTGCGGCGCTGGTGATCCACGAACGTGCCGATGACAATATCACCGACCCAAGCGGTAACAGCGGCAAGAGGATAGTGTGCGGCGTAATCAACCGCGAATGATGTTTACGCCTTGTCGGCGTAAAGCAAGGATCCGGGGCCGAGGCGCCACAAAACCTGACCGATATCATCCTTTGAAAATGCAAAGCAGCCTTGGCTGCGTCCGATTTTGCCGCGCTCTGCAGCGAGCGAAGGGTCTACATACCATGCTGCGTGAATAACGATGGCGCGATTCTCGGCTTGGTCATTTTCCGGATCGAGGCCGATCAAACGGCGCGACAGTCCGTGCTGGCCAACATAACTCTCGCCAGCAATGTAGCTGCCCGCAGAGGTTGCTTCGGATCCAGGGACATTGGAAAAATGCTGCACCCAGCCGCTATGGCCGGGGTCTGAGCCTTTACCATGAGCGACCAGCAGTGGCGTTGTTTCCCCACTAATCATGTTGAGCATGTGAAAACGCGGAATCCGCGATGGAGCCGAAAAGTCTGCAATCGCCATTGTTTCGCGCTGCCAAATGCGTTTGTCATGACGCGCAAAGGCAGCACGCGCGCGCTTCAAAATTTCGGGGGACAATTCAGGTTTGGGAAGTTCCTGAGCACGCACCGCCGATATCGGTAGTGACGCTGCACTAACACCGGCAATTGATGCCATGGCGGACTGCACAAATGACCTGCGACCAATTTTCAACATATGACCTAGATAAGCCATAGAGGTTACTAACCCAACGGCTTTGGGCTCCGTTCGGCGCAAAATCCTGCCGCCTAGGCGCGGTTTGAAGTCGAAATTGTACTCGTCAAATGCTTGCAAATATCATGCGTGCCTACGAATGCGTGTTGCCTAGGTCTGCAAATACAAGCATAATATCCATCGAAAGTTGTACTTTGTTTTCGGAATTTGGGGGCAGTAATGGGCTGTTTGAGTGTGGTTGGTGGAATGCCGTTGGTGATGCTTGCGTTCGTAGCGCCCGCATTTGCCCAACAGACACCCACAGACACGGTCGCAACACCGACACCGGTTGATGCTCCAGTTGTTCAGCCTGTCGACACAGTTCCCACGCCTGTCGTGACGCCCGCGCCGGTTACGCCCCCAGCCGTAGTGACGCCGCCCGCCGATCCGCCTAAGAAAAAGGGCCCTGTCGACGGCTTGAAGCCAGGGCAGTTTGTCTGGGAAAAGCGCGAAAGCTATAACAATCCACTGCGTTTGGTCGCCGTGCTGGATATTCAACGGCTTTATGTTTTTGATGGCGACGATCTGGTTGGGTTTGCGACGATTTCGACAGGGAAAAAGGGAAAAGAAACGCCGACTGGCGCTTTCAAAATCCTGCAGAAAAAAGTTTATCACGAATCCAACATATACGCCAATGCGCCGATGCCGTTCATGCAGCGGCTGACATGGGATGGTATTGCGCTGCACGCCGGCCATAATCCCGGATACCCCGCATCACATGGGTGTATTCGTTTGCCCAAGCCGTTCGCACAAGCTTTGTACGATGCCACGCAGATGGATGGGGAAGTGGTTATCCTGGCTAGTTTGACCAAGCCAAAGCCGAAGCCGCAGCCAATTCCGCCTGTTGTCGATCCGCAGCCGCCCATTGATACGGTGGTGCCTCCGGTCCAACCCGAGCAGGTCATTACGCCTACACCCGTCTGAGCCGTTTGTCGTAGCGTCACTGGGCTATTGTGCGCCGAGTTTCGGGTTGACGTTTACGCGAACGTAAAGTAAATTTGCTTACCTAAGGGAAGGAAATTTACATGGCAGAGCAGAAAGCGGCGGCAGCAAAACGTGCCGATGCGACAATCGATACGCCCGATGCGCTCAACCGCGAAACTTTCACCATTTCCGATCTGTCGGCAGAATTCGATGTGACTGCCCGGGCGCTGCGCTTTTATGAAGATCAGGGATTGATCGCACCGGAACGGCAGGGTCTTTCGCGCATCTATTCCAAACGCGACCGGGCCAGGCTAGCATGGATATTGCGTGCCAAGCGCGTAGGCTTCAGTCTTTCCGAAATTCGCGAAATGATCGATTTGTACGATTTGAACGATGGCCGTAATGTCCAGCGCAAGGTCACAATCATGAAATGTCTCGACCGTATTGAGCTGTTGAAAAAGCAGCGCCACGATCTGGACAGTGCTATTGCCGAATTGACTGACTTTGTTGTCCTGGTCGAAAAGGTCGAAGCAGAAGAAACCAAAGCCGCCTGAGCGGCGCAACAATTACACAAGAGGGTATCCATGCCGCAATATAAAGCGCCGGTGCGCGACACGCTTTTCATTCTCAACGAAGTTCTGGGCATCGACAAATATGCCAATCTGCCGGGCTTTGAAAATGCCAGCGCCGACATGGTTGAGGCCATTCTGACCGAGGGAGCGAAGTTCGTCGAAAACGAATTATTCCCGTTGAATGCGGTTGGCGACAAGCAGGGTTGCACCCGTCATGCAGATGGTTCGGTGACCACACCCGAAGGCTTCAAAGAAGCCTATAAGGCCTATTGCGAAGCCGGTTGGGGAACGCTTTCGGCGCCGGTTGAATATGGCGGGCAGGGGATGCCGCACATCCTTTCGATGGCATTCGAAGAATATATGGCAAGCTCGAACATGGCCTTTGCCATGTATCCCGGGCTGACCCATGGTGCAGTTTCGGCAATCCTCGTCAAAGGCAGCGATGATTTGAAGGCGATCTACGCGCCCAACATGATCAGCGGCAAATGGACGGGTACGATGAACCTGACCGAGCCGCATTGCGGGACCGATCTGGGCCTGATCCGGACCAAGGCTGTGCCCAATGGTGATGGCAGCTACGCAATCACCGGCACGAAGATATTCATCTCGTCGGGCGACCATGATCTAGCAGAAAACATCATCCATCTGGTGCTGGCGAAGACACCCGATGCGCCGGACAATGTGAAGGGGATTTCGCTTTTCATCGTGCCCAAATTCCTTGTCAACGAAGACGGCTCGCTGGGCGAGCGCAATCCGCTTGGCTGCGGTTCGCTCGAACATAAGATGGGCATTCACGGCAACGCGACTTGCGTGATGAACTATGATGGCGCGACCGGCTATCTGGTGGGGGATGAGAATAAAGGCCTCGCTGCCATGTTCATCATGATGAACATCGCGCGACTGGGCGTCGGCCAGCAGGGTCTTGGCGTTGCCGAGGTGGCTTATCAGAACGCCGTGCAATATGCGCATGATCGCCGACAGGGCCGAGCGCTCACCGGTCCGCAGGATTTGGCCGAAAAGGCCGATACGTTGTTCGTTCACCCGGACATCCGTCGGATGCTGATGGATTCAAAGGCGTTCACCGAAGGGATGCGCGCTTTGTGCCTCAACGGCGCGCTGCTTGCGGATATCATCCACAATGGCCAGACCGAAGAAGAACGCACGGTAGCCGACGACCTGCTCTCGCTGCTCACGCCCGTCATCAAGGGCTATGGCACCGATAAGGGCTATGAAGTCGCAACGAATGCACAGCAGGTTTATGGCGGTCACGGCTATGTCGGCGAATGGGGCATGGAACAATATGTTCGCGATGCCCGCATCACAATGATTTACGAAGGCGCCAATGGCGTGCAGGCGATGGATCTGGTCGGTCGCAAGCTCGCGCAAAATGGCGGGCGTGCCGTGCAGGCCTTTTTCAAACTGGTCGATGATGAATGCGCCGCCGCCAAGGGCAGCAAGCTCGAAGATTTCGCCACCCGGCTTGAAAAAGCCAATGGTGAATTGAAGGCTGCAACCATGTGGTTCATGCAGAATGGCATGGCCAACCCGAACAATGTCGGGGCCGGTGCGCATCATTATATGCACATCATGGGTATCGTCGCACTGGGTCTGCAATGGCTGCGTATGGCAACTGCTTCGCAGGCAGCACTGGATGCAGGCTCAGGCAACGCCAAATTTTACGAAACCAAGCTGGTGACTGCACGCTATTTTGCTGAACGCTTTATCCCCGATTGCGGTGCGCTGCGTCGCAAAATCGAGGCGGGCAGTGAGGCGATCATGGCGTTGGAGCCGGAGATGTTTGCGGTAGCCTGACATGGCAGTGCAGCCATCCGCCGCAGCGAAGCCCGTCGTCGAAGAAGGGCGCAACTGCTGGCGGATTGCTCACGCGGGCCGGGTATCGGTGGTGGTCGATGCCGCCGACTATTTCCACTATGTCCGCGAACTGTGTGAAGAAGCACAGAATCTGCTGCTGTTCATCGGCTGGGATTTTGACTCGCGTATCACGCTAGAGCCGGGTGACCGGAGCAGGCGCGCACGCCTTTCGGGCTTTTTCCTGCGGCTGGCGCGCCGCAACCCACGCCGCCGCATCGCGATCCTCAAATGGCGGTTCGGGGCGCTCAAGCAATTCCTGAACCCGACCAGCGCATGGACGCTCGCCCGATGGGCGGCAACGCGGGCGATCGAGTTCAAATTTGATGGCGCGCACCCTGCAGGGTGCAGCCATCACCAGAAAATTGTCATTGTCGATGATTGCCTGGCCGTCTGTGGCGGTATCGACCTGGCATCGGGGCGTTGGGACACGCCGGAGCATCTGGACGATGATCCCAAACGCCTATTGCCCAATGGCAAGCCGCAAGCGCCCTGGCATGACATCACAATGCTGATGGACGGGGACGTTGCGGCTGCGCTGGGTGAGTTAGCGCGCGATCGCTGGGATATTGCAGGGGGTAAGCCTTTGCCGCCGGTCCAGACCGTCGAACCGCAATGGCCGGACGATGTGCCGGTGCTGTTCGAAAATGTTGATCTCGCCATCGCCCGAACTCGAGCGCCCTATGGAAATGTTGAAGAAGTACGCGAGATTGAAACGCTCTATCTCGACATGATCGCCGCAGCGCAGAAGTTCATATATATCGAGAACCAGTATCTTACCTCTGCCAAGATTGCGGCGGCTATTGCCACGCGCATGCGGGAGGCCAATCCGCCCGATATCGTCGTCATCATGCCGCGTTCGGCGGAAGGCTGGCTTGAACAGAAGGCAATGGATGCAGCGCGGGTGCAACTGGCGCGTGCCATTGGAAAGGTCGACAAGGGCGATCGCTTCCGCATCTATGTGCCCGTCACCAAAGGCGGGACGGACATTTATGTCCATGCCAAGTTGATGATTGTCGATGACCGGTTATTGCGGATTGGCTCGGCCAATCTCAACAACCGGTCGCTAGGGCTGGATAGCGAATGCGACATGGTGCTCGATTGCGCGCTACCTGCCAACAAGGGTTCGGAAAAGGCGATAGCAGCGCTGCGGACGCGGTTGCTTGCGGAGCATCTGGGCGCTGAGGAAAAGTCCGTCGCAGAAACATTCGCGCTATCCGGATCGCTAGTGGACACGGTGGAGGCGCTGCGTGGGGCGGGCAAGACGCTCGAACTGCTCGACCTTGAAAAGCCGGGGCCACTCGACAAGCTGATCGCCGAGAATGAACTGCTCGATCCTGAGCATTCAGAGGGCTTTCTCGAACCGTTGCAGCAGCGCGGATTGCGCAAGCGTTGGCGCGAAGGTCGGGCGCGCGTCGCCAAGAGGCTGGCACGGCGGAGAGCGACCAGCCGTTAGGCTGCGCCGGACACACGACCGGTTGAGTGCGACGGACGGTTAGGCTTCTCGCACACACCAGTCGACGCTTGCCGCTAGTCAAACCTACTCAAAGATAGAAAAGTCCCATTCGACAGGGGGTTGTGTATATGAGGAGCAACCGATGTCGATAACCCGGAAATGGTCGCAAAGTCCGGTCGCATGGGCCGCCGCACTGGCGCTAATCCTGCCTTTTGCCTTTGGAACGGTGCATGCCACCGAGCCTGCGAAACCCGCTAAACCAACCGCCACTGCCGAGGCTCCGATTCCACCTCCAACGCTTGACAGCAATGGTGATGGTAAGCCGGACGCCTGGGATCGCGACGGCAACAGCAAGGCCGATGCCTGGGATACGAATGGCGATGCAAAGCCTGACCTGTTCGACAATGACGGCGACGGCAAGCCCGACGCAGATCGCTGACCTTATTCGGCCCGCGGGTCGCAAAGGTTCGGGCCGGAGTCGGGGCGGAGTAATCCGCCCCGGCGCGTTTTACTCGACCGGCAGGAAATCTGGAACCGACAGATAGCGTTCGCCGGTATCATAGTTGAAACCGAGTACACGGGTTCCCGCTGGTAATTCTTTCAGCTTTTGTGCGATCGCTGCCAGCGTAGCACCTGACGAAATGCCCACAAGCATGCCTTCCTCGCGTGCGGCGCGGCGCGCCATTTCCTTGGCGTCTTCCGGGTCAACCTGGATCACTCCGTCGATCAACTGGGTGTGGAGGTTAGCGGGGATAAAGCCTGCACCTATACCCTGGATCGGATGCGGCCCGGGCTGACCACCGCTAATTACCGGCGACAGCGTCGGCTCGACGGCATAAACCTTCAGGTTGGGCCACGCTTCTTTCAGAAACTTCGTGCAACCCGTGATGTGGCCACCAGTGCCGACACCCGTGATCAATACATCAATCGGGCTGTCCTTGAAATCTGCGAGTATTTCTGGCCCCGTCGTGCGCACATGGACATCGACATTGGCCGGATTTTCAAACTGCTGAGGCATCCAGCTATTCGGGGTGTTGTCGACCAGTTCGATCGCGCGTTCAATCGCGCCTTTCATGCCCTTTTCGCGGGGTGTCAGGTCGAAGGTCGCGCCATAGGCCAACATCAGTCGGCGGCGCTCGATCGACATGCTTTCGGGCATGACAAGCACCAGCTTGTAGCCCTTGACCGCTGCCACCATCGCAAGGCCGACACCAGTATTGCCGCTGGTCGGTTCAATAATCGTCCCGCCCGGTTTCAGGCTGCCATCCTTCTCCGCTGCCTCGATCATCGCGAGGCCGATACGGTCCTTGATCGATCCGCCGGGGTTCGACCGTTCCGACTTTACCCAGACTTCGGCGTCGCCAAACATCCGCTGAAGGCGGATATGCGCGCTGTTGCCGATGGTTTCGAGAATGGAATTGGCCTTCATGTGGGGTGCTTTCCTTCAGTCATTGGTGCAGTTTGATAAGCTTGCTTCTGCCGCAATCTCTCAATCAAGGCGGATTTTCTTGCTTCCTCTCGCTTGCTATCAGCGCCGGATAGTAAGCTGCGCAACAGATAGAGTCCATAAGGCCAGTCGTCGATGCCCGATGCAGCGTTGATATGGCCGAACGGTCCTGCATTGACGAAGCGTGCGCCCCATCGCCGCGCCAATTTGCCAGCATGTCGCAAAGAGCAATAGGCATCATTTTCACTGCCCACGAGAATGGTTGGAAAGGGCAGCACCACGCGAGGCGCAGGCGCAAAATTGGCAAGCCGGGAATCGAGCGGGCAATTATCTACGCTGGGCGGTGCAACCAGCAGCGCGCCGACTATGTCATGCGTTCCAGCTTGGGGTTCCTGCGATGCCCACCACGTTACGGCAAGGCAGCCAAGGCTGTGAGCTACCAAAACTTTCGGGCCCGATGTCGCTGCGATGGCGATGCCCAGATTTGTGGTCCAACTCGTGCGGCGCGGTGATGACCACGCACCCAGTTCTACGCGAACGGTATTGGGAAGCTCCTGCTCCCATCGGCTTTGCCAATGATCCGGGCCACTATTGTTGAGGCCAGGGATGATGAGGATATTGGGATCGGTGGATGTCATGCGGCGGCTCCTTCCGGTTAGAATTCAGATGGGCCGTTGGTAACGGGTGAGGCCGATTTATATTCAATCAAATAAGTAGACAATAAACTTTGCGTTGAAACGCGCAAACTTGTCGTTGATCTGATTGAGTTGGTCAGGGGGTCTTTTCGGACTGACGAAATTGCGGCTCGAACGTCCGGGCGTTTTTGAGTTCCGGGAACAGCCTTGCCCAGATGCCTGTGATAACGATAGCGCCTGCACCGCCGAATACAACCGCGCCGACTGGCCCGAGTAGTGCAGCGGCAAAACCAGACTGCAGCTCTCCCAGTTCGTTTGAGGCGGATATCGCAAGGCCGGAGACCGAACTGACGCGGCCGCGCATTGCATCGGGGGTGTTGAGCTGCACCAGAGAGCCGCGCACATATACCGACAGCATGTCCGCTGCGCCCAATATGGCGAGCATTGACAGAGCGACGGCCATGGAAGCGCCCATATTCAGCCAGTCGATCTTGGCGTCGCCGAACAGATACTGGCCGATGATATGCGAATAGCCAAAGCCGATGGTGGCGATACCAAACACCACTACAGCCCACAGCATCTTGGCACCGACATTATGCTTCAATGGCCGGAACGACAGATAAATCGCGACTATCGCAGCGCCAAAGGCCGGGGCTGCACGAAGCTGGCCCAAACCGTCGGGGCCTACATGCAATATGTCACGCGCATAGACCGGCAGCAACGCGGTCGCGCCAGCCAACAGTACCGCAAACAGATCGAGCGTGATTGCTCCCAACAGGAACCGTTCGGAGAATGTATATTTCATCCCCTCAACCATCATCCGCACCGGATGCTTTTTCTCGGTCATCGGAGGTGGGAAAACGGGACGTACCGTGGCAATTGAAATGCTCGACAGTATAAGCAATGCCACGGTCATCCAGTAAGATCCCGCCGCATTTTGCGCATACATCAATCCGCCGACTGCCGGGCCAATTACCGATGCACTTTGCCAGGCAATGGAACCCAGCGCGATAGCGCGGGGAAGCGATTCCGGTGGCACAATATTGGGCGCGATGGCCGCCATAGACGGACCTACAAAGACACGCGCTACGCCGTGGAACGCGGCGAGCACGAACAGCAATGGCAAAGTCAGCGCATCATTGTAGGTCAAAACGCCAAGTCCTAGCGCAACCCCCGCGTCGACCATATTGGCAAAAATCGCGACACGCCGCCGTTCAAAACGGTCCGCTGCCCAGCCTGCAACGGGGGTCAGCAAGGCTAGTGGGATGAACTGAAACAGCCCGAGCAGCCCCAACTGAAACGCTGCTGCTTTGGGGGACATGCCATAATCGGTGCGCGCAACATCATAGACCTGCCAGGCAATGACGACGACCATCGACATGGTCGCGATCACCGCCATGAAACGCGCCAGCCAATATCGGCGGTAGTCAGGTATGCTGAAAGGGTGCGGGGCGGACGACATGTTCGTTAGTCGCCTATCGGCTCAGGTTGAGCTTGGCAATTGCGCTGTGCTTGCAAAGCTAAAGTTGCGCTTCGCACGGTGTTCCATGTCGCTCATCGAATTCCCGCTGGAACTCAATGGCAAACGGGTGCAGCATCGCTGCATCAAATCTATTCGGGGAGTTACAGCATGAGATTGAAACAGGCGGCTTTGGCCGTGTCGTTGGCCGCATTGGCCATCACAGGTGGTTGCAAGAAGGTCGATAGCGACAACGCCGTCGTCGCCGCCAATGATGGCAGCGAATGGGGCAGCTTTGTTGAGACTTTCCTTGAGGGCTATTTCAAGGTCAACCCGACCTTTGCGGTATATCAGGGTAAGCACGAATTTGACGGCCAACTTCCCGACTGGTCACCCGAGGGCATCAAGGCAGCTATCGACTATCGCAAGAAAGCTATTGCCGACGCGAAGGCCATCGACGCCTCGAAACTGAGCGACGCGCAAAAATTCGAACGCGACTATCTGGTGCACGCGATGGAAGGCGAACTCTTCTTCCTCGAAGATGCCGATATGCTGCACAAAAATCCATCAGCCTATGTCGGCGTGCTCGACCCCAATGTTTATATTGCGCGGCCTTACGCCGATGCCGAAACGCGGATGAAGGCGTTTATCACCTATGCCAATAATGTTCCAAAGGCGGCGGAGCAAATCAAGGCAAACCTGAAGCTACCAATGCCCGCCACTTATGTGAAGATCGGCACTGCCGGCTTTGGCGGCTTTGCCGATTATTATACCGGCGATGCCAAAAAGGCCTTTACCGAGGTGAAGGACGCCGAGCTGCAAAAGCAGTTTGACGAGGCGGCGACCAAGGCGGCAGCGGCGATGAAGGATCTGGCAGGCTATATCGGGTCGCAACCCGGCACCGATGGCGGCTATGCGCTGGGTGCAGACAAGTTCGCCAAGATGGTGCTGAAAACCGAAGGCGTAAATGTCTCGCTCGACGAGCTGGAGGCGATCGGCCGGGCTGACCTGAAGGCCAATCAGAATGCGCTGGCCAAGGCTTGCGGCATCTATGCACCGGGGGCGCCGATGCAGGATTGCATGACCAAGATGGGCATGAATAAGGCCGCCGATGGCCCGGTTGCGGAGGCGCGTCGCCAGTTGCCGCCGCTCAAGAAGTTCCTGATCGACAAGGATATCGTTTCGATCCCTGGTACTGAAGAGGCCAAGGTTGAAGAATCGCCGCCCTATAACCGGCAGAACAGCGCCTATATCGACATCCCAGGGCCCTATGAAAAAGGCCTGCCGTCGGTCTATTATATCTCACCGCCCGATCCGACCTGGGACAAGGCGACGCAGGATGGCTTCGTCCCCGGCAAATATGACTTGCTCGGCACATCTGTGCACGAAGTATGGCCGGGCCACTTCCTCAACTTCCTCCATTCGAACCGTTCCAAATCGATCTTCGGGAAGCTGTTTGTCGGCTATGCCTTTGCCGAAGGTTGGGCGCATTATACCGAGGAAATGATGATGGATGCGGGGCTGGGCGATACGACTGCTTCGCCGGAGGAAGCGGCGGAAATGAAAATCGGCCAGCTATCGAACGCACTGCTGCGCAACTGCCGCTACCTATCCGCCATTGGCCTGCACGCACGCGGGATGACGGTTGCGCAGTCGGAGCAGCTGTTCAAAACCGAATGCTATCAGGATGCCGGCAACAGTAAGCAGCAGGCGGCGCGGGGCACTTATGATCCGGCCTATCTGAACTACACGATGGGCAAGCTGATGATCCGTAAACTGCGTGACGATTGGACCAAGGGTGATCGCAAGAAGTGGAAGGCGTTCCACGACGAATTTCTCTCTTATGGTGGCCCGCCGATCCCGATGGTGCGCGCGGCGATGATGAAAGAAAAGGAAGCCAAGGCGGTATTTTGAAGCAATTAATCCTCTCCCCTTCAGAGGAGAGGTATGTAGCCTTGGCGCTGAAAGCGTTTAGGCGAAGTGGAGAGGGGGAAGGCTGGGTGTGATCTAGCCGTCGAACCCCTCTCTGCTGCGACTAGGCAGCAAGCTGCCAAGTCTCGTTATCTCTCCCCTGAAGGGGAGAGACATTGTTCACTCCTTCACCGGTTCGTCCGCCAGTGGCGTATTCTTGCCCCACCAGCGGCGCAGGCCAGCACCCAGAGGACTCCGCAATAGCCACACGACTAGTGCGCCGAGCAGCACCCAGGGCAGCCCGCCACCGATCAGCAACAGCAGGAAACTCGCCATCGTCACAAAGCTGGCGATCGCGGTTTCCCATGCTCCGGCAAAAGGATTGCCGCTGCCAAAGCCGGGGATACCTTCGCCGCCGGAATAGACGAACTCCATCGGCGTGGTCGCAAGCTGCTCTTCGCCGCTGCGCCGCGTGTCGCGTTCGCCATCCAGCTGTTCGCGCAAACGCCGCGCTTGTTCCTGTAATTCGGTGCGCTCACGGTCGCCCATCCCGCCCGCCTTCAGCCGCGCTTCGATGCGGGTGAGTTCGGCCTGAAGATCTGAACTGCGGCGTTGGGATGCCGAAATACCGCTGCCGACATCGACGCCCTGAATCTGGCTGTCGACCAATATCCCCTTGGCTTTTTCGACCGAGGCGATGGCATCTTTGCCGAATTTGCGCGCGATTGACGGGTCGAGCTTGAAGGCGAGCGAGGCGTTCACCTCATCCTCGTCGATCAATGAATAGCGCATGCCGGTGATGCGGCAGCGCGACAGGCCCAGCGTTTCGCACGCCGCGGCATGCTCCTCTTGCACCGCGGCGATCTTTGCATCGGGCACGCGGAAGGCATAGCGATAGTTGAACGCCACCCCCGGTGCTGCGCTGACGCGGACATTTGGGCCAGCGGCAGCATCGGCGGTCATCGGCTCGGACGCCATTTCGGCCATGGGCGCTTCTTCGCGGACATCCATGGTAGACATGGCTTCGCGCGATTTGGTTTCTTCCGCACCCTGACAGCCGGCGAGGATCAGTGTGGTGGCAATTAACGGGGTAGCGAGGACGAACACATGGCGTTTCATGATTTCTCTCCCAAGACAGCGGCAACGCACCGCTGACTAGATGAGATGTTATTACATTGCTGATTGCAAGCCTTTGTCGGCACCGTCTTGTTCGAGGCTGCGCTCATGCGACGGATGAACCTGCTGAAGTCCGCAGAAACTCTAGCAATTCAGTTGAGAAAAACATTTTCGACATTTCCGGCCAAGCCTGTCGTTGCCTGAGGGGGACTTAACATAAGCTGCAACGCAACCCCGCGACTCGATGATGCGCCATCCATCGCCAGCTATTGCGGCACCATCTCGCCTTGGTTCCACGCAATCCAGTTTTCGAATTCGTCGAAACGCAGGGGATTGACGAATTTGACCCCGGCCTGGTCATCGCGGTTCCAGACCATCGAAACCTTTCGCCGCGAAAGTCCCTCAATAACCAGCATATAGCTTTCACCGGGCTTCAGCTGCTTGATTTTGCCAAGCCGCACGCCGTTGGTTGATATGTCGATGGCCTCGCATTCGATGGTTTGTTGTTCGGTGATCAGTTTGGCCGGCACCTTGCAGCCATAGCGCGGCAAGCGCGGCTTGATCCGCGCGATCGAGATACCGGACTTTTTCAGCACCGCATCGACATCGGCAGGTTCGGTGAACTCAATGCCCGCAAAAGTGCCGTTCTGCCATCGCACTTTCCCCGCGAGCGAGAGGTTGGAGCGGAATTCGATCCGCAGCCGGTCTTCGGTTGTCAATTTCGCCAGCGTTTCAATATTTGCGCCGCCCGACGAAATATTGTGCACGCGGCACGGCAGTTCGCGCCCGGCAACGATAATCTTTGCGGTCAGCCTAACCGACAGCTGCCGTTCCTCATCGCGCCTGTCCGCCATTGGCGAATGTACGACATCGTCGCACTCCGCCGCGAAGGCATTTTTGAACGCTGAACCGCTGTCAAATTCCATATTGCGACCGAACTCCAACCGACACATGTGTCACATTCTGCGGTAACGGTGTTCTTGTTGTAAAATTCATCACTCATCATGGCTAACCGTAAAGCGGTGTAACAGCGCCGCATCGGGGTGCTTTCCGTTGTAAATTGACCACTTGAATGCTTAACAGGCGATAAGGCAGGCAATCTGCATCGGAGAAACGGATATGCCAAGCGACGCCGAACTGATGGAAGCCAGCCTGATTGCGGTTGCCGATGCGGGCGTGGAATTGCGCCATCCATTGTTTGCGCGCTGGTTTGCCGCATGGCCTGAAAGGCGCGCAACCTTCATCAATGTCGACGCGTCCTCGCGCCGGATGACCGACGAAACGCTGGAGATGATGCTGGGCCTCGCCAAGGGAGAGGAGCTGTGGGTCGGCCCGCTGGTCGACGAACTCGCCTTCACCCACCGCAGTTATGGCCGGTTGCCTTGGGCGGAATATGAAAGCTGGATCGACCTGACCATCGACTGCATCGGTGATACGGCAGGCACAGCTTGGAGCGCGGAGGCCAACGCCGCTTGGCGACGGCAGGGCGAGCGTTTGAAGGTGTTGATCATTGCCGCGCGCGAAGACTGGGACCGGGCGATGCCGGGGCATATTTTGGGGGAATTGCCGGAGGTGTTAAGTTAATCACCCCACCGTAACAAAACTATCCATCACTCGCTTCCGTCCGGCCTGCTCGAACTCAATCTCCAGCTTGTTGCCTTCGATATCCTCGATCAGGCCGTAGCCGAATTTCTCATGAAACACGCGCATGCCAATGGCGAGGTCGGTGCGACCCTGTGCGCCCAATCCCACCGCAGGTTTGCTCGCCTCTTGCACGCGGGAGGGCACCGGGTTGAAGCCGCCGCTGGTTGCGGCGCGTTGCCAGCCGGGGCCGCGGGCGCCGGCGCGGGTGGCGTTGGCGGCGGCGAGGTGGGCGAAGGGATCGGCGCGTTCGCTCCAGTTGGCGCGCCAAAGCGAGGCACCGCCCGTCATCGTCTGCTCATTCTCGACATGCTCTGCGGGCAGTTCGTCGATGAAGCGGCTGGGGATGCTGCTGGTCCACTGCCCGTAAATGCGGCGGTTCGCGGCATGGGTGATGGTGCATTTTTCGCGCGCGCGGGTGATCGCGACATAAGCGAGGCGGCGTTCTTCCTCGACGCTGGCGAGGCCGCCTTCGTCCATCGCGCGCTGGCTGGGGAAGACGCCATCCTCCCAACCGGCGCAAAAGACATGGTTGAATTCCAACCCCTTGGCGGCGTGGATGGTCATGATGGTGACGGCTTCGTCTTGTGCATTGGCGTCATTATCCATGACGAGGCTGACATGCTCAAGAAAATCGCCCAGCGATTCATATTCCTCCATCGCGCGGACGAGTTCCTTGAGGTTATCGAGCCGCCCCGATGCCTCGACACTGCGTTCGGCCTGCAGCATCGCGGTATAGCCGCTGTCTTCGAGCACCAATTCGGTCAGCGCCGAGGGGGGAAGGGTGGTCGCGCTATCCCTCCAACGCGCGATGTCGATCACAAGGTCGGAGAGCGATTTGCGCGCCTTGCCGGTCAGTTCGTCGGTGCCGATGATACGTGCGGCGGCGACGCTTAAGGGTGCGCGTTCGGCGCGGGCAACGCGGTGGATTTTTTCGACCGCTTTGTCGCCAATCCCGCGTTTCGGCGTGTTGACGATGCGTTCAAAGGCGAGGTCGTCGGCAGGCTGGTTGATGACGCGCAGATAGGCGATGGCATCGCGGATTTCGGCGCGCTCGTAGAAACGGAAGCCGCCGATAATCTTGTAGTTGAGGCCGATCTGGATGAAGCGGTCTTCAAATTCGCGCGTCTGGAACTGTGCGCGGACGAGGATCGCGATATCGTTCAACGAGACCTTTTTATATTGCAGCTCCTCTATCTCGTCGCCGATGCGCCGCGCTTCCTCCGGCCCGTCCCACACGCCAAGGATGCGCACCTTTTCGCCGCTGTCGAGATCGGTCCACAATGTCTTGCCCAGCCGCCCGCTATTGGCCGCGATCAACCCCGATGCGGCGGCGAGGATGTGCGGGGTGGAGCGGTAATTCTGCTCAAGCCGGACGATCTTTGCGCCAGGAAAATCCTTTTCAAAGCGCAGGATATTGGCGACCTCTGCGCCGCGCCAGCTGTAGATCGACTGGTCGTCATCGCCGACACAGGCGATATTCTTGCGCTTTTGCGCGAGCAGCCGCAGCCAGAGATATTGGACGGCGTTGGTATCCTGATATTCGTCGACGAGGATATATTTGAACTTCTCCTGATACTCCTCAAGCACATCGCGGTGGTTCTTGAGCAATGTCAGATTGTGCAGCAGCAAGTCGCCAAAGTCGCAGGCGTTGAGCTCGCGCAGGCGCGCCTGATAGACGGTGTACATCGCCTGGCCCTTGCCGTCCGCGTAAAGCGCGCTTTCGCCCGCATCGAGGTCTGTCGGGGTCAGGCCTTTATTCTTCCACTTGTCGATGAGGCCAGCGAGGCTGCGCGCGGGCCAGCGTTTTTCGTCAAGATTGGCAGCCTCGATCAATTGCTTCAGCAGGCGCAGCTGGTCGTCGGTGTCAATAATCGTGAAATTACTCTTGAGGCCGAGCAGCTCGGCATGCCGCCGCAGCATCTTCGCGCCGATCGAGTGGAAGGTGCCAAGCCAGGGCATGCCTTCCACAGCATCGCCGATCATCCGGCCCATCCGTTCCTTCATCTCGCGCGCGGCCTTGTTGGTGAAAGTAACGGCGAGGATTTCGGAGGGCCATGCCAGCCGCTCGGCAATGATATGCGCAAGACGTGCGGTGAGGGCAGCGGTCTTGCCAGTGCCAGCGCCTGCCAGAACCAGAACCGGGCCCTCAGTGGTCAGCACAGCCTCGCGCTGCGGCGGGTTCAGGCCTTCGAGCCAGGGATATTGTGGGGCAGGCAGGTTATGAGTCACGCGCGAACGATTAGGGAACATGGGCGGCAGGGGCAATGCACTTTTCCGCTTTCCTTTGAGCGCGGGCGATGCCAGCAAGGGCTGCATGACACAGGGGACAATGCAGGGCGCATCGCACAAGCGCATTCTCGGCGCGGCAATGGCGGGGACGGCGGTCGAATTTTACGACTTCTATATTTTCGCGACTGCGGCGTCGCTGGTGTTCGGGCCGCTATTCTTCCCGACCTCCAGCCCCGAGGCGCAGCTGCTGCAAAGCTGGCTGACCTTTGCGCTGGCCTTTATCGCAAGGCCGGTGGGGGCGCTGGTGTTCGGCCATTATGGCGACCGCATCGGGCGCAAGGCGACGCTCGTCTGGTCGCTGATGATCATGGGGGTTTCGACCTTCCTGATTGCATTCCTGCCAAGCTATGCCGTTGCTGGTTGGATCGCACCGCTGCTGCTGTGCATTCTGCGCTTTGGGCAGGGCTTTGGATTGGGTGGCGAATGGGGCGGGGCCGCCTTGCTTGCGGTCGAGAATGCGCCCGAGGGGAAGAAGGCGCGCTATGGTATGTTCCCGCAACTCGGCGCGCCGGTGGGGTTCATTCTGTCTAACGGGTTGTTCCTGATTTTGGGGCTGTTCCTCAGCGATGCCGATTTCCGTGAGTGGGGCTGGCGGATTCCCTTCCTGTTGAGTGCTGCGCTGGTCGGGATTGGCCTGTGGGTAAGGCTCAAGCTGACCGAGACCCCCGCCTTCGCCGCTGCTTTGGAAGAAGCACCGCCGCCTAAGGTGCCGGTCGCCGAGGTGGTGCGCACGCATCCGTTGCAGCTCTTCGGTGGCACCTTTGCGGCCATTGCCTGCTTTGCGATCTTCTACCTCTCGACCGCCTTTGCGCTGGGCTATGGCACTACCAAGCTGGGCATTGCGCGGGAGGATTTTCTCGGCGTGCAACTGGTCGCGATCCTGTTCATGGCCGCAGGGATCATCGTTTCCGGCTATTGGGCAGACCGGACACGGCCTGCCTTTGTGCTCGGCGTCGGATGTGCCGCGATGTTCGTTGCGAGCTTCACCACCGCGCCATGGCTGGGCAGCGGTGATCTGTTCCTGACCGGTGTGTATCTGTCGCTGCTGCTCTTTGTGATGGGGCTGGTGTACGGCCCGCTCGGTGCCTGGCTGCCCGGGCTGTTTCCGGCGCGGGTTCGTTATACGGGCGCTTCGATCTGCTTCAACGCGGCGGGAATCCTGGGCGGGGCGCTGGCGCCCAATATCGCGCTCAAGCTGTCTGAACGCGGCCTCGAATATGTCGGCTATTATCTTGCGGCGATTGCGGTGCTCAGCCTGTTCGGCCTGCTACTTCTGAAATCGCGCGACGAGGCGGCCGTCTAGTATAGCCAACCCGATAGCGATCAGGCCCGCCCCGGCAATCTGCCCGCCCGACAGGCTCTCGCCGAGGAAGGCGATGCCGAGGATGACGGCTAGGATCGGCATGAGGAACGCCACCAACTGCGCATTCGACGCGCCCGAACGGTCGATCAGGCGGAAGTAAAGCGTATAGGCCAGCGCGGTCGAGAAGATCGCCAGCGTCACGCCCGCCAGTGTCGAATCGACACGCGGTACGGCCATTGTCCAGGGCTGGTCCATCACCGCGACAATCGGCACCATCATCAGCGCTGCCATCATCGTTTGCCCCGTCGCGACAGCCATCGGCGTCAGTTCGGTCTGCGACAGACGACGGCCATAAATGGCGGCAAAGCTGTAGAAGATAGTCGAGATTATGCAGGCAATCTGTGCGAGCAGGTTGTTCGAAAGCCCCTTCATCGCTTCCGGACCGACCATCACCACGATCCCCGCCATACCTATCAACACGCCGATTATCCGGGCCGGGGTCGCCTTTTCATCGATGGTCAGGAAATGGGCCGTGATCACGCCCCACAACGGCGTTGTGGCATTCAGGATCGAGGCATAGCCGCTGTCGAGATATTGTTGCCCCCAGAAGAACAGGATGAACGGCAGGGCGCAATTGAGTGCGCCGACGATCGCTAGCAGGCCCCAAATGCGCGGTTCGGTCGGCAGGCATTCGCCCATCAATCGCATCGCAATCCACATCGGGGGTACGGCGAGGACTAGGCGCATGAAGACGAGGGTGATCGGCGGATAGCTGCGCAGCCCGATTTCGATCAGGAAAAAGGCCCCGCCCCACAGGATGGAGAGGATGCCGATGAAAAGCCAGCCGGTGCCGTCAAGCTTGGGGCTTTGCGTCATTCAGAACCGCTTTCAGGCCGCAGCAGGGTAAGCCGTGCTTTGCCGATGTCGCGTGTGGTGTCGATCTCGAAGCCTTTGACGACCGTATCTTCGCGGTTGCCGGTCTCGATGCTGACCAACGCGCCCGATGCTACCCAGCCAAGCCGAGACATTTTGTCCAACGCTACAGCACCCGCTCCTGTGCCATAAGGCGGGTCCATGAGGATCAGGTCATATGCTTTCGGTGCTGGCCCCAGTGATAGTACCGATGAACGACGGATCTCGGTCAGGTCGCGCGCACCCAATTTGGAGATGTTGCTTTCCAAAGCATCGAGTGCGGCTTTGTCCTGTTCGACAAAAACGCAATGCGCAGCACCGCGTGACAGCGCCTCCAGCCCCAACGCGCCCGAACCTGAAAACAGGTCGAGTACCTGCAGGCCTTCGAACGAACCGAGGCGGCTGGTGAGCATCGAGAAGAGCGTCTCGCGGGTGCGGTCCGCGGTCGGGCGCGTGGTATCGCCTTTGGGCGCGATCAGCGGACGCGAGCGCCAGGTGCCGGAAATAATCCTCATGCTTTCAATGTATTCCTGAATTCGATCAAATCCACCCGACGCACTTCGCCGACGTCGCCCGGGGCCATATCACCCAAGACGAACGGGCCATAGCGCGTGCGGATCAGGCGGCTTACCTCCAGCCCGAAATGTTCGAGAACACGGCGAACTTCGCGGTTCTTGCCCTCGGTCAGCGTCATTTCCAGCCAGCCATTGCGCCCGGTGCGACGTTCGAGATTGGCATCGATCTTGCCGTAGCGGACGCCGTCGATTTCTATGCCGTGGATCAATTCCTCGAGCTGTGACTGGCTGATGTCGCCGAAACAGCGCGCCCGATAAGTGCGCTCGACGCCTGTCGACGGCATTTCCATCTGGCGCTTGAACTCGCCATCATTGGTGAGGAGCAACAGCCCTTCAGTGTTCAAATCGAGCCGGCCGATTGGCATCAGCCGCGGCAGATCCTTGGGCAGGATATCGTAGATCGTCTTGCGCCCGCTGAAATCACGCTCGGCGGTCAGGCAGCCTTCGGGCTTGTGGAATAGATAGAGCTGCGTCGGCGCGGGCTGGCCCACAGCCTTGCCATCAACCGCGACACCATGCAGCGATTTGAGCAAAGTTGCCGGGGTTTCCACCGCGACACCGTTGAGCGTGATCCGCTTGTCAGCGATCATCCGCTCGATTTCGCGACGCGAAGCAACACCTGCGCGGGCGAGCAGCTTGGCGATACGTTCTTCGCCATCGGCCCTCTCCAGTGCGCCTTTGCTTGGTGCGGCATCAGGGCGCGGCTTGCGCGCGGGTTTCGAGTCCCAGCGCAGCTTGGGTGGCTTTGCAGGGCGCGCGGGGGGCTTGCCCGAAGCAGGGCCTTTGGCAGGCGGGCGTTTGGAGGGAGGTTGAGCCATGCGCGCGCCATGCCCGACTTGTCTGCAAAAGTCACGTGGCTGTTAAAGACATTGGCGGTTCAGGAAAATCCGATTAGACACGCGTCAGTAATACAAAACCGTAGCCCTGAGCTTGTCGAAGGGCGCCCATCGGCGGCAGCGCAAACCTTGCGACGTGCTTCGACAGGCTCAGCACTGCGGTGAAAAATAAGCACCCGGGAGGTCGCATGTCGGTTGATTTAATCCGCTTTATCATTTTTGCGGCAGTCATTGGCGGGGTCATTATCGCCGCGCTGACGATTAAATCGTTCCGGCCCTATCTTCGCAAAGCGCCGCTAGTCGCCTTCCTGCTTGGCATTTCGAGCGGTTTCCCGTTCACCCTTTTGGTCGCGACGATGACATTCTGGTTGGCGAAAGTCGGGATCGACACAGCGACCATCGGCTTTGCGGTTGCGCTGACTTTGCCATATACACTCAAATTCCTGTGGGCGCCCTTAGTCGACAAAACTCCATTGCCCATCCTGACCAAGATGTTTGGTCAGCGCAGGGCATGGCTGTTTTTTGTCCAGACATTCCTCTTTTTCGCCATCTGGCAATTGGGTGCCAGTAATCCGCAGCCTGGCAGTTTGGGGATTTTTGCCTTCTGGGCGTTTGTTGTCGCCTTTCTGTCTGCGACGCAGGACATTGTTATCGACGCCTATCGTATCGAAATTCTTGATGAGGAAGAGTTTGCCCACGGAACCGCCACCAACCAGTTTGGCTATCGGACGGGAAATCTGATTGCCGGGGCAGGAACCATCTATTTTGCTTCGGCTGAGGGACTAGGCTTGGGCTGGGCCACGGCCTATGGCCTGACCGCTTTTTGCATCATTCCTGCCATTATCGGGGCATTCATCATTGGTCCGGGCAAATTTGTCGATCGCTATGCCGAGGCTGCGGGGATGTCTGCCGGTCAATGGCTCAAGGAAACCGTCGTCAATCCCTTCCGCGAGTTCATGTCGCGCCACGGCGCGTTCCTGATCCTTGGTTTTGTGCTGGTGTATAAAGTGGGCGATGCGATGGGGCAGGCGATGCTTGGTCCGATGATCGTTGATGTCGGGTTTTCGGATACCGACTATATCACGGCCAACAAATTTTGGGGCTATGGCGCGCTGATCGTTGGTTCGGCTTTGGGTGCGCCATTCATCCTTTGGTTAGGTATGGGGCGAGCGCTTCTCATATCCGGTCTGTTGATGATGTTCTCGAACGTCATGTTCATGATCCTCGCCGCTACTGGTAACAATTACTGGATGATGGTCGCAGCGATCTGCACCGAAAATATCACAAGCGGCATCGGGCTGACAGTGTTCACTACCTATCTCTCCGGTCTCTCAAGCATCGCCTATACCGCGACACAGTTTGCGTTGCTGTCTTCCTTTGCCGGGGTTGGGCGCACCTTCATGGCGGGGCCTGCTGGCATTATCGCCGATAAGGTGGGTTGGGTCGGTTTCTGGGGCTTTACCGTGGTTGCAGCCATTCCCGGCATGATCCTGCTGTGGGTGTTGTGGAGCAAAGGCTATGTCGTCCAGAATATCCGGCAGACAGAAGGCGTTGATGAAAAGGTGCTGAAGGAACCTGTCGGTGCGTTGCGGATAACGGGGTTCCTGCTGGTCGTTGTCGGGCTTGTCGGCTTGCTATTGTCGCAACCGCTGGAGTTGGCGAACAATATTACCGCCATTTTTGCGGCGGTTCTGGTCGCGGGCGGATTGCTCGCATGGAAAGGCAAGGCAGCGACGGTGGCTTAGGAAGGCACTTCGTCGTTCAAACGCAGGACCTCTCCGGCCAGGTAAAGCGAGCCGCAGATTAGTGCTGACACCGGTTTATTTGCTTGCGCCAGTTGGTGCAGCGAATCCGAAACCGATAAAGACGGCACTGCGTCCTTTATTCCAAATTCTTCCACAACACAGGAGCAAAGTTCCTGGGGGTCATAATGCTCATGCCCAGGGATTGGCACTGCCTGAAAGGTTTCGATTTTGTCGGCGAAAGGACGGAGGAAGCCAATGGCGTCCTTATTTTTGAGTAGCCCGCATACCACGTCTAGCTTAGCCAATCCTTCAAGTGCTTTGGCGAGGGCATCGCCGGCATCAGGATTGTGCCCGCCATCGAGCCAGACCTCGCTCCCGACCGGCAGTACGTCGACCAATGGCCCCGGCGACAGGCGCTGCATGCGCGCAGGCCAGCGCGTCCATTCCATAGCGGCAGTGAGGGCGCTTTCCGGAATGCCAAACGCGTGTTGATGGCGCAGCATTGCAATGGCAAGCGCGGCATTGTCGGCCTGATGAGGCCCAACCATAAGCGGCAAAGGGACCGAAAATTTTCCTGCCTTATCCCTGTAGTGCAGTCTGCCCTCATAAACGGTGGCATCCCAGCCTTCGCCCCGATCTCGCAAGGCCGCGCCCGCATGCATCACCTGTTTCGCAATGGCAGCCAACATCGATGGCGCATATTTCTGACAAACCAGAGGCACATCCGCTTTTGCAATGCCTGATTTTTCGAAAGCAATCCGTTCAAGGGGTGGCATTTCGGGGACGCCCTCCTCCGGTGCAAGCAAAAAGCCTTCATGGTCTATGCCGAGCGAGGCTATGCCGCACACCGCGGGTTTCTGGATGATATTGGTGGCGTCGAGACGCCCGCCCAGACCAACTTCGATGACGCAGGCGTCGGCAGGGGTGCGTGAAAAAGCAAGGAAAGCAGCAGCGGTGGTCACCTCAAAGAAGCTCGCCTGCAATCCTTCTGCACGGTCGAGCACCTCCGATAGCAGCGCGGCCAGCACCTCATCCTCAATCAATTTGCCCGCAACCCTTATGCGTTCGTTGAAGCGCACAAGATGCGGGCTCGAATAGACGTGGCATTTGAGGCCCGCTGCTTCGATTGCGCCGCGCAGAAAGGCGCACGTCGAACCCTTGCCATTGGTGCCTGCAACATGGAACACCGGCGGCAGAAGGTCTTGCGGATTGCCCAGCCGTTCGCACAAAGCGGTAATGCGCTCCAGCCCCAGCGTATCGCGCCCCGGCGACAGTGCGGTCAGTCGGTCAAGCTGCGCCTGGACGGCGGGGGAATCGGACTTTGCATGGTCGGCCAAGGTGGAGAACTAGGCCGCCTTTTTGCTGGCGGTCAGATAATCGACCAGCCGCGCCAGCGTAGCTTTCAGTTCGTGGCGGTGGGTCACCATGTCGACCATGCCATGCTCAAGCAGATATTCGGCGCGCTGAAAGCCTTCGGGCAGTTTTTCGCGGATCGTCTGTTCGATCACGCGCTGTCCGGCAAAACCGATAAGCGCGCCGGGTTCGGCGATCTGGATATCACCCAGCATCGCATAGCTGGCGGTGACGCCACCGGTGGTCGGGTCGGTCAACACGACGATATAGGGCAGGCCTGCCTCACGTAGCATTTGGATCGCAACCGTTGTGCGGGGCATTTGCATCAGGCTGAGAATGCCCTCTTGCATGCGCGCGCCGCCGGCGGCGGTGAAGATGATATAGGGGCATTTGGCGTCGAGCGCTTCCTGTGCCGCAGCGATGAAGGCTTCGCCGACGGCCATGCCCATCGATCCGCCCATGAAGGCAAAATCCTGCACGCTGACGACGGCGGCATGGCCATCGATTGTGCCGCGTGCGCTGACCATCGCGTCTTGCTCACCAGTGGCGGCGCGGGCGGCCTTGATGCGGTCAGGATATTTCTTGCTGTCCTTGAACTTCAGCGGGTCTTCGGCGACGCGCGGCATAGGCAGCACGGTGAAGCTGTCGGCATCGAAAATCGCGGCAAAGCGTTCTGCAGGGCCGATGCGACCGTGGAAATCGCATTTTGGGCAGACCGACTGGTTTTCCTCATATTCCTTGAGGAAGATCATCGTGTTGCAGCCCTTGCACTTGTGCCAAAGCGTTTCCGCCGTCTCGCGCTTTGCGATGAAGGGGATGGCGTTGCGGACGCGGGTGACCCAGTTCATTGTTTTCAACCTACCCTTGAAATTTCACCGTAGCCCTGAGCCTGTCGAAGGGCGCTTTTCAGGTTAGCCTAAACCTTGAAGCGTGCTTCGACAGGCTCAGCACTACGGTTTTGTAATTAGCTGCGCGCAGAATTGATAGCCGCTTTCAACGAAACCACATAATCGCGCACCGGGCCAGCGGCATCGCGGCCATGCTCGGCAACCAATTCGACAATCGCCGAGCCGACCACGACGCCGTCGGCCACCTTGGCAATCGCCGCAGCCTGCTCGGGTGTGCGCACGCCAAAGCCGACAGCGACGGGGATAGTGGTGGCTGCTTTCAACCGTGAGACAGCATCCTCGATGCTGGCTTGCGCGGCCTGTTGCAGGCCGGTGATTCCGGCGACCGAGACATAATAGAGAAAACCGCTCGAGCCATCGAGTACCGTGGGCAGCCGAGCGGCATCGGTAGTCGGCGTGGCGAGGCGGATCAGGTCGACGCCGGCAGCGCGCAAAGCAGGGCCGAGTTCGGCATCTTCCTCTGGCGGAATGTCGACGCAGATCACGCCGTCGACGCCAGCTTTCACGCATTCGGCGGCGAACCATTCGGGCCCGCGGATCGTCATCGGATTGGCATAGCCCATCAGCACCAGCGGAACATTGGGGTACCGCGCGCGGAAGGCGGTGGCGATGGCGAAGATATCCGCCGTGGTCGTGCCGGCTTCCAGACTGCGGATATTCGCTTTCTGGATCGCGGGGCCATCGGCCATCGGATCGGTGAAGGGCATGCCCAGCTCGATCACGTCGGCCCCGCCCGCGACCAGCGCATCAAGATTGGCGGCGGTATCGCCATCGCCCGCGGTGATGAAGGTGACGAGCGCGGCGCGGTCGGCGTGGAAGGCGGAGGAGAGACGGGTCATCGCGACGTCTTTCGCTGTCTTACAAATGCCCCAGTCAGAGCGGCTACAGCCAGAACTAGCCAGGGCAGCCATTCACCCGACAGCGGAAATTCCGGCGGTCGTCCGGTCAAAACGCTTTTTACAAAAGCATATGAGATCACGACCGTGCAGAATAATCCCATGAACCGAAAGAATTCATCGAAAATATGTTTGATCACATTTTCTCTCCCAACGCCTCGGCGACGGTGAAGATATCCTTATCCCCACGTCCGCACAAATTGGCGAGGATGATCTGGTCGCGGTCCATCTTCGCCGCTTCACGCGCGACTGCGGCAATCGCGTGCGAAGGCTCAAGCGCCGGAATAATCCCTTCGGTGCGGCAGAGCAGTTGGAAGCCTTCGAGCGCCTCGGTGTCGGTCACGCTGTCGTAACGCACGCGACCGATTTCTTTCAACCAGCTATGCTCTGGCCCGATACCGGGATAGTCGAGGCCTGCTGAAATCGAATGCGCCTCCGCGATCTGGCCGTCTTCATCCTGCAGCAAATAGGTCTTGTTGCCGTGGAGGATGCCGGGGCGTCCGCCTGCAAGGCTCGCAGCATGTTCCTTGTTCAGCCCATGCCCCGCTGCCTCAATGCCCAGCATGGCGACATCCGCATCATCCAGAAACGGATGGAACAGACCGATGGCGTTCGATCCGCCGCCAATCGCCGCTACCAGCAGATCGGGCAGGCGACCGGTGCGGCTCAGCATCTGCGCGCGCGCTTCCTTGCCGATCACGCTCTGGAAATCGCGGACCAGTTCGGGATAGGGGTGCGGGCCTGCGGCGGTGCCGATGATGTAGAAAGTGTCGTGCACATTGGCGACCCAGTCGCGCAGTGCCTCGTTCATCGCGTCTTTCAGCGTGTTTGCGCCGCTGGTGACAGGCACGACTTCCGCGCCGAGCAACTTCATCCGGAATACATTAGGCTGTTGCCGCTCGACATCCTTGGCACCCATATAGATCACACAAGGCAGGCCGAAACGCGCGCAGACAGTGGCGGTGGCCACGCCGTGCTGGCCAGCGCCGGTCTCGGCAATGATCCGCGTCTTGCCCATGCGGATCGCGAGCAGGATCTGGCCAATGCAATTGTTGATCTTGTGCGCGCCGGTGTGGTTCAGCTCATCACGCTTGAACCAGACTTGCGCGCCTTTTCCGGCAGGCGCGTCTTTACGCAGTTCCTCGGTCAGCCGTTCGGCGTAATAAAGCGGGGAAGGGCGGCCCACATAATGTTCGAGCAGATCGTCGAACTGCGCGGCGAATGCCGGGTCCTGCTTTGCCGCGCGATATTCGCGTTCGAGATCGAGCACGAGCGGCATCAGCGTTTCGGCGACATAGCGGCCGCCAAACTGCCCAAAATGCCCGCGCTCGTCGGGCTGGTTACGGAAGGAATTTACAGTCGCGTTCATAAGTCTCGAATGCCGTTCAAATTTCACCGTAGTGCTGAGCCTGTCGAAGCACGCCTCACCGCATGGCGCAAGGCCGATAGGCGCCCTTCGACGGACGCAGTCGCCAGACGACTGCTGCTCAGGGCTACGGTATCAATGGTTAGCCTGAAAGTCGCGGACCGCTTGGCAGAAGGCCGCAATCTTGTCCACATCCTTGACGCCGGGAGCGCTCTCTACACCCGAAGAAACATCGACCAGCGGCGCATGGGTGGCCCGCAGCGCTTCGGCGACATTATCCGGTGTCAGACCGCCAGCCAGGCCCCAGGGCGTGCGATGCTCGAAATGGTTGAGCAAAGACCAGTCAACGCGTGTGCCGGTTCCGCCCGGCAGAGCCTGTGCCGGGGCATCGAACAAAATCCGGTCGACCACCCCCGCAAAACGATCCGCATTGACCAGCGTCTGCCGGTCTTTCAGACCGACCGCCTTCCAGATTTCGGCCTCGCTATATTGGCGGACGAGCGCCAGCCATTCGGGGGTTTCGGTGCCGTGAAACTGCACGACATCGGGCCGCACCCTCTGGAGCGCCTTGTCGGTCAATTCGGGGTCGGCGTTTACCAGCAGCAGCACGACCTTCAGGCTAGGCGGCGTGCGCATGCGCAAGGCCGCCGCCAGTTCAAGGCTGACATGGCGCGGGCTTTTTTCGAAATGAACGAGGCCGATATGTGTTGCGCCAGCCTCAGCCGCAGCATCAATGGCAGCTTCATTCGAAAGGCCGCAGATTTTGATTTGGGTTTGCATAACTGTCGCGCTTTACAGCGTCCCCACAATCGCGCGTGCAGCCGCGTCGGGGTCTTCCGCCTTGGTAATAGGCCGTCCGATCACCAAAATACTTGCCCCATCATCGCGCGCCTGGCGCGGGGTGACGATGCGTTTCTGGTCGGCGGTGCTGGCACCAGCAGGGCGCAAACCGGGAACGACGAAAAAGCCGTCTTTCCAGGCTTTGCGCGCGGATTTCACTTCATGACCGGAACAGACGATGCCGTCGAGCCCGGCTTCCTGCGCCAGTGCGGCTAGACGGGCTACCTGTGCATCGGGTGCATCGGCAACGCCGACACGGCTCAGATCATGATCGTCGAGGCTCGTGAGTACGGTCACGCCGACCACCTTTGTATGGATTCCCGCTGCCGCTTTGGCGTCTTCCATCATCGCGCGGCCGCCGCTGGCGTGGATCGTGACGATGGCGGGCTCGAGCGTGTTGATCGCCTGCATCGCCTTGGCGACGGTATTGGGAATGTCGTGCAGTTTGAGGTCGAGAAAGATGGGAAGGCCAAGTTTCTGAACTTCATGCACGCCATGATGGCCATTAGCGCAGAAAAATTCGAGGCCCAGCTTCACCCCCCCGACATGCGCCTTGACCTTGCGGACAAGATTAAGCGCGTCGTCGAGCAGGGGCGTGTCAATCGCAACATAGACCGGGTTGCTCATATTCTTGTCTCCGGTGTCGCACTGGTGGGCGTGAAATTGGCGGCCATGGTCTTGGCGCCGCTTTCCAACGTCGCGATCCGGCGGTTGAGACGGTAGTGCATGGCGCGATGCCAGATCCACAGTGGCAGGAAACCCAGCAGGAAGCTCGCGCCCATGACAGCGGGCAATTTGCTGTCGAGCCACAGGCCGTTCCACAATTTCATCGAAACCGGCTGCCAGTTGTTGATAGCAAAAACGGTAAAGCCGACGAGGAAAATGACCCAGAAAAGGGTTTTCAGGAACGACATTCGCGGCTTCTCCTTTGTCTGTTTGCGCGCAGCTTAAGGGAAGGAGAGCAAGGTTTCCAGCCCTCTTGGCTTTTGCCCCGAACTACCCAAAAACCCGCGCGAAAATCGTATCGACATGCTTCAGGTGATAGCCGAGGTCGAATTTCTCTTCGATTTCCTGTGGGCTGAGCGCCTTGGTCACGTCCGGGTCGGCCTTCAGCAGTTCGAGCAGCGACAATTGCCCGTCCGATTCCCACACCTTCATCGCGTTACGCTGCACCAGCAGATAGCTGTCTTCGCGGCTAACACCCGCCTGCGTCAGCGCAAGCAATACGCGCTGTGAATGGACGAGGCCGCCCATCTTGTCCAAATTCTTCTGCATCCGCTCCGGATAGACGAGCAGCTTGTCGATCACGCCGGTGAGGCGACCGAGCGCGAAGTCCAGCGTAATCGTGGCATCGGGGCCAATATAGCGTTCGACCGAACTGTGGCTGATGTCGCGCTCATGCCAAAGTGCGACATTTTCCATCGCTGGGATGGAATAACTGCGCACCATGCGGGCGAGGCCGGTCAGGTTTTCGGTCAGCACCGGGTTGCGCTTGTGCGGCATCGCCGACGAACCCTTTTGGCCGGGCGAGAAATACTCCTCCGCCTCCAGCACTTCGGTGCGCTGCAAGTGACGGATTTCGACAGCGAGGCGTTCGACAGACGAGGCGATGACGCCCAAAGTGGCAAAGAACATCGCATGGCGATCACGCGGGATAACCTGCGTCGAAACCGGCTCGACCGACAGGCCAAGCTTTGCCGCAACATGCTCTTCAACGCGCGGGTCGATATTGGCGAAGGTGCCGACCGCGCCGGAAATCGCGCAGGTTGCGACATCCTTGCGCGCAGCGATCAGGCGCTCCTTGCAGCGCGAAAATTCGGCATAGGCCTCGGCCATTTTGAGACCAAAGGTAACGGGTTCGGCATGGATGCCGTGGCTGCGGCCGATGCAGGGCGTCATCTTGTGCTCGAATGCGCGGCGCTTGATGGCTTCCAGCAGCGCATCAAGATCGGCGAGCAGCAGGTCTGACGCGCGCGCCATCTGCACAGCGAGGCAGGTGTCGAGTACGTCGCTCGAAGTCATACCCTGGTGCATGAAGCGAGCTTCGTCGCCGACTTGCTCTGCCACCCAGGTCAGGAAGGCGATAACGTCATGCTTGGTGACGGCTTCGATGGCGTCGATAGCGGCCACATCGATCGACGGGTTGGTTGCCCACCATTTCCACAGCGCTTCTGCTGCCGATTTTGGAACTACGCCAAATTCTGCAAGCGCTTCTGTCGCGTGCGCCTCTATCTCGAACCAGATTTTGAAACGGTTTTCGGGTTCCCAGATGGCAACCATGTCGGGACGGGCGTAACGGGGGACCATGTGCGGGCTTTCTGCTGAGAGGCGTGGAGTCGCCCGCGCCGTTAGCAGGCGGGGCGCACAGCGTCAAAAGCGCAACGAAAAAGGGCGGCGCAATCGCACCGCCCTTTCGTCATTTTGTCAGCGCAATTTAGAACTCGTACGAAACGCGACCATAAAGGAAGCGGCCGCTGAAGCCGAAGGGCGATTGCGAGCTATAGGGCAGGAACGAATTGTTCAGGCCATAATTCACCCCGTCGACCGTGCCAAAGGGCAGGCGATCAGGGTATACGTCGAACAAATTGTTCGCACCAATCGCGAGCGACAGCTTTTCCATCGGCTTTACGCGCAGTTCAAGGTCGGTGACCCATTTGGGCGACAGGAAGATGTCACCCGGGACGTCACCCGGTGCCAGCGCGATATTGTTGTTGTTCGCGGCGGTCGAGAAGCTGCTCGGAAGGAAGACTTCGCCATAGCGGTTGGTACGCAGCGTCAGTCCGAACATGTCATAATCCCAATCGAGGCTGAAATTCAGCTTGTTCTTGGGTTGGCCGTCGGTCAGGCGATAGCTTTCCTGACGTGCAAACAGGCGCTGCGCGGTGAAGCCAGAAAAGACGCGGCGGTCGGTAATCTCGGTATTGTTCAGATTATAGCCCGCGCTCAGACGGACCGTACCCATTCCGAAATCGGGGACGCGGTAGCTGGCGACAACGTCCAGACCTTCGGTTTTGGTGTCGATGCCGTTGATGAAGAAACGGGCTGACGAGACACCAGTGATGCCTGCGGCCGTCAACTGGCTAACCACATCGGCACCCTGCAGGTTCTCTGTCAGCGTGATACGGTCCTCAATCTTGATGTTGTAATAGTCGACCGTCAGGTTCAGCCCATCAAGCATCGTAAAGGTGAAGCCACCGCCGAAGTTTACGGATTTTTCCGGCTTGAGCGGTTCGGCACCCAAGGCAATGGCCACGGGTGATGAAACCGGGAAAGTGCCAACTTCAATCAAGGTACCGCCGACATTGTTGGTCGATGTCGTTGCAAAGGATTGCTGTGCGAGGCTGGGTGCACGGAAGCCGGTCGAGATAGAACCGCGGAAGGCGAGGCCATCGATAGGTTCGAAGCGTGCGGCGGCCTTGCCGTTCACGGTGCTGCCAAAGTCGCTATAATGTTCATAACGACCGGCAAGCTGCAATGTGAAGCTGGAGCTCAGGTCGGCGTCGAGTTCGACATAGCCGGCATAGCTGTCACGCGATTCATCGGTGGCATTGCTCGGACGGAAACCCGGGAACACCTGAGAGCCACCTGCCGCGTTGAATGGTGCTACCGAGAACGGGCCGTTGATATAGCTCTGCAATTCGCCCGCGACGATCTTGTAATTCTCGTCGCGATACTCGCCACCGAATGCGAGCGAGATACTATCGCCGATGCCCAGATCAAGGTCACGACGCATGTCGAGATTGACTGTCGTCTGGCCAGCGCGCATTCCGCCCGCGTTAAAGCGACGGGCGCTGTCGGTGCCACCGAGCGAGGTGTTGACGCTGTTCTCGACCTTATAGTTTAACAGGTTCGAGCCATAGACGACCGACAGGTCATAATCCCAAGAACCCAGCGCGCCACGGAGACCTGCCGCTGCCGAAATGTCGACGATTTCACTCGCAATGAGAGGCAGGAAGCCATCTGCATAAATGGGAACGAATGTCGTTGTCGACGCTGCCCAGTCGCGGTTGCGGACGTCAGACGAGCGGCGATAGAAGCCCGCGCCATTGCCGTCACGCACGCCGTAGCTGCCGAATGTATAGAATTCGATATTGTCCGACAGATCATAGCCTGCGTTCAGGAAGAAGTTCAGATCCTTCGAAACGCCATCGCCATAACGGTGTGCATAACGGTTGAACGTTGCTTCGCGCGGATCGCCTGCGTTGAAATAGTTGCGGCGGATATCCGGACCTGAACGGTTGGTCGGCGAGCGGTCCTTATATTCGGCGGTGAAGTTCAGATAACCGCTATCGCCAACCGGAAGGCCAAAGTTAGACGCAAAGGTATAGGTATCACCGTCGCGGCGTTTGCGATCCTGCCCGGTATAGGTAATCACCGGATTGTCCGATGCACCAGTCGTCAATGCGACGGTGTCAACCTGGCCGACATCTTCCATCGTGGTGATGTACTTGCCATAGGTTGCCTGTGCGCGGCCGCCCACACCTTTTTTCAGCTGGACGTTGATAACGCCCGCAATCGCGTCAGACCCATAAAGCGAGGCAGCGCCATCGCGCAGCACTTCGATGCGCTCGATCGCAAGCGGCGGGATGGTGTTCATATCAACAGCCGTCGAACCACGGCCGACCGAACCGTTTAGGTTGATCAAAGACGACTGGTGACGACGCTTGCCGTTGACGAGTACGAGCACCTGGTCAGGTGCAAGGCCGCGCAGCGTCGCAGGACGCAGCGAGTCCGTACCGTCGGTCAGCGAAGGTTGCGGGAAGTTGAACGAGGGAACCAGTTGGTTGAGCAAGCGGTTGGTTTCGGTCGAGCCGCTGTTCACCAGATCGGCGGCGGAAAGGACGTCGACCGGGACAGGGCTGTCGGCGACGGTGCGGTCGGTGCGGCGTGTGCCGGTAACGATGATGGCAGGCTGGTCTGCTGCATCTTCAGCCTGCGCTTCGTCTTGCGCATAAGCGGGTGTGGCTGCCGCAACCATCATGGCTGCAAATGAGGCGGAGATTGCAAGGAGCGATCCGGTGCTGGATTTTTTCATTTTTGGTCCTTTGCCCTGTTCAAAAGAATTTGGTGCTCGGAATGCTGCCACTTATGCAAAGACTTGGCCAGCAAAGGCGCAATTTCTGTTCATTTTTTGACATTCCTGTGTCATTATTGCAACGCAGCATAATGCAGCTTGAGACGCAGATTTCTGTGGATTGAAGCATTCCCCGCTTTGCGCTGACTCGCTTGCTCGCTATCGGAGCGGGAATGGCTGATACCACCGATACAGACTTGCCCGCCGAAGATCCGTTCGACCAGATCGTCAACGCCCCGTTCGATGCGGCGATTTCCGAGCGCTATTTGATCTACGCGATGTCAACGATCACCGCGCGGTCGTTGCCAGACTTGCGCGACGGGTTGAAGCCGGTCCATCGCCGCCTGCTTTGGGCAATGCGCCAGTTGAAGCTTGACCCCGCAAGCGGTTACAAAAAGTGCGCGCGTGTGGTCGGCGATGTCATCGGTAAATATCACCCGCATGGCGACCAGTCGGTATATGACGCGATGGTGCGCCTCGCGCAGACCTTTTCGCTCCGCTATCCGCTGGTCGATGGGCAGGGCAATTTCGGCAATATCGACGGCGATAACGCTGCCGCCTATCGCTATACCGAAGCCAGACTGACCAAGACCGCAATCGAGCTGATGCAGGGGCTCGACGAAAATGCGACCGACTTCAAACCGACCTATAATGGCGAGGATGAAGAGCCGGAGGTTATGCCCGGCCTGTTCCCCAATCTGCTCGCCAATGGCGCAAGCGGGATTGCGGTGGGCATGGCGACGAGCATTCCTTCGCACAATGCCGCGGAAATTATCGACGCAGCGATGCTGTTGATCGACGAGCCCAAGGCGACGCATGAGCAATTGATGCAGATCGTCCAGGGACCCGACTTTGCAACTGGCGGCGTTTTGGTCGATAGCCGGGAAACAATCAGCACGGCCTATGAAACGGGTCGCGGCGCACTTCGCGTCCGCGCACGCTTCCACGCCGCCGACGCCAAAGATGCGGCGGATCGCGATGCTGGAATTGAACGCCTTTCGGGCGGCACATGGCAGTTGGTCATCACCGAAATTCCGTATCAGGTGCAAAAGGGCAAGCTGATCGAGCAGATCGCCCAGTTAATTGCCGACAAGAAGCTACCCATCCTCGACGATGTCCGCGATGAATCGGATGCGGACATCCGCATCGTGCTGGTGCCCAAGAGCCGCAATGTTGATCCCGAAGATCTGAAGAATGCGCTGTTCCGTCTGACCGATCTCGAAACGCGCTTCGGCCTCAACATGAATGTGCTTGATGCCAATCGCGTGCCCAAGGTGATGGGGCTGGGCGAGGTGCTGCGCGAATGGCTGTCGCACCAGATCGAGGTGCTCGTTCGCCGGTCGCAGCACCGGCTGGAAAAGATTGATGCGCGGCTGGAATTGCTTGAAGGCTATATCATTGCCTATCTCAACCTCGACCGGATCATTGAGATCATCCGGACCGAGGATGAACCCAAGCCGGTGATGATGGCCGAGTTCCAGCTGACCGACAGGCAGGCCGAGGCTATTCTCAACATGCGGCTGCGGTCTTTGCGCAAACTTGAGGAAATGGAGTTGCGCCGCGAGCGTGATGAACTCCATGCCGAGCGTGAGGAACTGGTCAAGCTGATCGAAAGCCCGGCGCGTCAGCGAACGCGGCTGAAGAAGGATTTGACGAAGCTGCGCCTCGGTTATGCCGAGGATACTGAACTGGGCCGCCGGCGTACATCGCTGATCGAAGCGGCCCCGGCGCGTGAAATCTCGCTTGAGGCCTTTGTCGAGCGTGAACCCGTGACGATCATTTTGTCCAAGCGCGGCTGGATCAAGGCGATGAAGGGCCATGCCGACCTATCGGCCAAGGCAGACTACAAGTTCAAAGAAGGCGATGCGCTGGCGCAGGTCTTCCATGCCCAGACCACCGACAAGATTCTTGTCGCGACGGCCAATGGCCGTTTCTACACGATTGGCGCAGACAAACTGCCCGGTGCGCGCGGCTTTGGTGAGCCGCTGGGCACCATGATTGATATCGAGGCGGGGAATGATGTCCTAACATTGCTGCCAGTTACACCCGGTGGCCGGATGCTGCTCGCCGCATCGACGGGCAAAGGCTTTGTATGCAAGATGGAAGACGTCGTTGCCGAAACGCGAAAGGGCAGGGGCGTCGTGACGCTGAAGCCCGGCGCGCGACTGCAGGTTGTTCGCCTCGCTCCGGCTGAGTCTGCGGATGAAGCTGTTGCCAAAGATCAATATGTCGCCGTGGTCGGGGAAAACCGGAAACTGGTGATCTTCCCGATGAACGAGATTCCCGAAATGGCGAAGGGGCAGGGCGTCACCCTGCAGCGCTATAAGGATGGCGGACTTTCCGATGCGATATGCTTCAACCTGAGCGAAGGTTTGAGTTGGACGATGGGGGGTGACAGCGGGCGGACACGAACCGAGACTGACCTGACCCAATGGCGCGTTGCGCGCGGTGCGGCAGGAAGGCTTCCACCACAGGGATTTCCAAGGAACAACCGCTTTGATTAACGGCTGCAAGCGCGCAAATTAACCTTTTGTTCTATATCTCGCGTGAAACAAATATTTACATGTTTCACTTAACCCAGACCATATGAGGATGTGGGACAGCAAAACATTTGCCCACGGGTCGCCAGCCTCTCTGACGTCGAAACTGGTTCAGAGAACTGTTCCCGAAGGTGAAGCCGCCAGCCATGTTTGGCTGGCCTCGCTGCCTATTGCCGCAGCCATTTACCGTGTCGACATCAGCGGCGTGAAACGGATCGCGACCAATCCGAATTTTGATAACATTGGCTTGACCCGTGCTGCTCGCGCCGGCCTCGATCTTGGATATTTCAATGACTTGATCCTGGACATGGCGGCGAATGACCGCGACTCCCATTTCGATTGCTGGCGATCCGATGATCGGATTCAGCCTCTTGAACTCGAGATCAGCGTAGCCTGCTTCGGCGCGTCGAAAGACCATTATCTGGTATCGCTGGTCGATCGTACCGCCGACGCTGTAAACAAAATCAACCTGCGTCGCGAAATGATGAGCGACAGCTTGACGGGCTTCAGTAACCGAATCGGTTTCGAAGAACGCGTCGAGGATGCAGTATCGATGTTGCGCAGCTCCAATCCCGATGGACGATTTGCACTGGTGGTTTTCGATCTTGCCCGCTTCAGCCGCATCAATGAATCGGTTGGCGTACTTGCGGGTGACGAACTCATTATCACCGTCGCGCGACGCCTGAGTTCGCGCTTACGGTCGAATGAGATTATCGGGCGCATGGGCGGTGACGAGTTTGCCTTGTTTGCTGCCATCGATGGCGGGCAGGCTGTGGCCTCGATCGCACAGCGAATTGCGCGTGCCTTTGATGACCCGTGCAAGCTCTCCGATCTGGAAATCAAAATTGATTGCGCCGTGGCAGCAGCAGAAGGCATTGCGTCGGCTGACGATCCGATGGATGTACTGCGGCACGCGCATATTGCGCTGAAAAAAGCGAAGCAAACAAAGCGGTTTGAGTTGTTTGTTTCTGAAAGCCTCAATCGCGCCAAACATCGTTTCTCATTGGAAACCGACTTGCGCCATGCGCTCGCGCGAAATGAGCTGGAACTACACTATCAACCTCTTATCGATCTCGATACCGGGCGGCTAAATGGTTTTGAGGCTCTCGCCCGCTGGAACCACCAGGATCATGGCTATGTTTCGCCGCTCGACTTCATTCCGGTTGCGGAAGAAAGTGGCCTGATAGTTCCTTTGGGCCGTTGGGCGCTGAGCGAAGCGGCGCGAACCATAGCCAATTGGGAGCGGGAGCTGGGCAGCGAATTGCCTACGAAGATATCGGTCAATCTATCGGCTGTACAATTGCTGCGCGACGATGTCCCGGCGGCGGTTGCGGATGCACTTGGATCGGCTGGAATTTGCGGCAGCAGGCTGACGCTGGAGCTTACCGAAAGCGCTTTTGTCGACGATCCCGTTGGTGCACGCCGTGTGCTTGAGGCATTGAAAGGGTTGAACACGCATTTGGCGATGGACGATTTTGGTACGGGCTATTCGAACCTCGCCTATTTGCAGAAATTGCCCATCGATGTGCTCAAGATCGATCGCAGCTTCATAGCGGACATGACCGCCAATAGCGACAACAAGGCCATTGTTAGCACGATTCTGTCCCTCGCAAGTGCGTTGGGAATGAAAACCACGGCCGAAGGCATTGAGTCGGCAGAGATTTCATCAGCATTGCGTGAGTTGGGCTGCACCAACGGCCAAGGCTATTATTTTGCCCGCCCTCTGAATGCCGACGCCGCTTATGCGTTCCTTAAGGACAGTGCCGTCACGACTGCCTGATCCGCAATTTCCGCTGCACGGTTAGCGTCTGGAAATCCCTCTTCGATCCATTGCCGTTCGATGGCCTGCAGCGTTTTCGCAACCAGGGGACCCGCATCAAGGCCTTTCTCAACCAGCTGTCCTCCTTTGATCGGGAAGGCGGGCGGTTCCCAGCCATCAAGTGCGGCATATCCGGTCATCCATGTGCTTTCGTCGCCGTGGAGCAGAAAGAGGTCGCGCGCCAAATTTATTCCGAGACGATAGGCCAAAGCGCGGGCATCAGTCGAGGACGGTTTGCAATCCGTCAGGCGCGCCGCTAATTCGGTGCGCAGGCGATTGGAAAGCTTCAGCCGCGCAGCAACGGTCTCAACAATAGCAACGTCTTCTGGCAGAATGGCATTCAGCCGTCGGCCTGCATTTGGTAAGGCATGTGCGGAATTTTCGCGTTTAATCAGCTGTACAAGACGGGCAGACGCATCCGTTGCGATTTCGGGCAGAAACGCGCTGAAGATGCCTCCCTGACACATCAGCGCGATACTCGTTTCAGGATGCGACAGCGACAGAAGCTTGATCAATTCATCGGCAATCCGTTCGCGCGATAACGCCATCAGGCTGCTGGCGGCTTTGGAGCAAGCTTGCAACGCGCAGTTATCAGGATCGTTTCGACCAAAACGGGCATAGAAGCGGAAGAAACGCAATATGCGCAGATGGTCCTCCGCAATGCGTGCTTCTGCATCGCCGATAAAGCGGACCAGGCCTTTTTCGAGATCCACTTGCCCAGAAAAATAGTCGTAAATCTCGCGGGTTTCGGGGTCGGCATACAGCGCGTTGATCGTAAAATCCCTTCGTGCGGCATCTTCGGCCCAGCTTTCCGAAAATTCGACAGTCGCGCGGCGCCCATCGGTCGATACATCACGGCGGAGTGTAGTGACCTCGAACGTCTTGTCGTGTGATACAGCGGTGATGGTGCCATGTTCGATGCCGGTGGGGACGGCCTTGATCTGCTTAGCTTCCAGTCTGTCGATCACATCTTTTGGCAGCAATGGCGTGGCCAGATCGATGTCAGATACAGCCAATCCTAAAAGGCTGTCGCGCACCGCACCGCCTACCAACCGAGCATTGCCCTTTGGCGAACGGAGCGCGTCTATGACGGCGAGCAAACCGGGATGGCTCAGCCATTCAGCATCAGGGAGGAGAGTCTGCGTCACCCGCGCAACCTGCGTGCAAGATTGGCGATAATCCCCGCCGTCACACCCCAGATCCTTCTGCCTTGCCAGTCCATATCATAATATTGCCGCGTCTGCCCCTGCCACGTTGCAGTTTGCAGCTTCGCATTTTTGGGGTCGACAAGAAAGTCTAGCGGTACTTCAAACCAGTCGTCCACTTCTTCGGGGTTCGCCACCAATGGCAGGTCGGGCGGAATGATACCCAGCACAGGGCTGATGCGGTATCCGCTGCCGCTGTGATAGGTATCGGCTTCCCCCAATAAGGTTACGGCATCGCGGGGCAGGGCGATTTCTTCTTCCGCCTCTCGTAGGGCCGCGGCAAATACATCGCTATCGGTGTCGTCGATCTTTCCGCCGGGGAACGCGACTTGCCCGGCGTGGCTGCGCAACCAGTCCGGGCGCTGGGTGAGAATGACTCCGGGTTCGCTTCGGTCGGTGAGGGCAATCAGTACCGCCGCAGGCCGATAGACAAAGCCTTCTGCTGCAAAGCGCCGCTCATCGTGGATATCGATCTGCCGGTCAGGCGCAAGCGCGTCGATGATATTCTGACGCCAGCTCATTCGGCTGCGCCTAGAGCAAAAAACTCTCCATCGCTCCAGATTCCCGGTACATCAGGGTTTTCTTCAAGCGCGATTTCGGCGAGTTCATAATATACCGGGCGAGAGAATTTGGCCCATAGGTCTCCGCGCACGTGTAAATAGGGAAAAGGCCGTGTTTCGATACCATGATCTGGACCGGCAATAACAAGATCATCGGTGTTGAGCCGAAAGGCAAAGGTTGACTGCGGACCGTAGCCCTCGCGTAGGCATTCAACCGCGATGAAGGGCGCGTCCTCGACGGCAATCGATAGGCGCTCCTGCGGCGTCACAAGATGATAGCTGCCGTCAGCCTCGCGGCGCAGCAAGGACGAAAAGGCCCGAACCATGGCCGGGCGGCGAATCTCTCCGCCCTGGTGAAACCAGCGTCCGTCGGCGGTTATGCATATTTCGCTGTCGCCCGTTTTTGAAGGGTGCCATTGATCGACCGGCGGCAGTTTGCGTTCGGCCACCAGTTGCGCGATGGCCGCCAGATCGAGCGTCGCCAATTCGGGTGGCGGATTATAGGGCATCAGCGCGTTCCAGCATGCCGGTTTCGGGCAGGCTATGTCCGCCAACATTGCGGGCGAGCAGCCTTCGCGGCTCCCAAGGTCCGGGCAGAAGCCATCCGCTGGTTTCGGCCGCGGTAAAGCCGAAGCGTTCATAATATTCGGGATCGCCAATCATCACCATCGCCGGTTCGCCCAGTCGCGCGGTGGCGTCAAGGCTTGCATACATCAGGCGGTGGCCTATGCCTTGTCCTTGGCGCTCAGGTAAGACGGCCACAGGTCCCACAAGCACCAGTTTCGCACCCCCGATCTGGACCGGCCAACATTGGATCGTACCCACCAACGCGCCATTGTCTGTTATTGCGAAAGACAGCTCCGGGATGGCTGTGCTTCCACAGCGCAGCAAATAAGCGGTCCGGCCTCGTCGGTCGGTACCAAAGGCTGCGTCGAGCAGCGCTTCAGTTTGTTCGTGCGGTATTTGGTCGAGGGAGAGAAGTTCAGTCATGGGCCTGCGGGAGCTGATCAGGTCGCTTACGCAACATCAACAATGAAAGAAACGCAATCGCGCCGATGGTTGCGGCAATAACAAAAGGAGCGCCGGGGAAGCGCACTGGAGCACCGGTTTCGGTAAATGCCGCCAGCGCATAATTATAGGTAAACTGTGCGATCATCAGGCTGAGCGCAGACAGGCTGCCGATCAACCCCTGCAGTTCCCCCTGTTGCGAAGGGGGCGTGCGCATTGACATCATGGCGTTGAGCGACGGCATCACCATGCCCGAAAAGCCATTAACGAGCAGCAGCACCATAATGACTCCGCCATAGGGCACAAAGGCAACAACCAGATAGCTGGCGATGCCCGACAGCATCCCGACATAAGCCGTGCGCCTCTCACCAAATCGGGTGATGAAGCGGCGGATGATGACTGCTTGAAACAAAGCCATAGAGACTCCGACCAGCCCTAGCGATATCCCCACCATGCGGCTGTCCCAATCATATTGGATGGGTGCGAAAAACGACCAGCTCGACGGGTAGACATTCCCTGCCAGTGCCCAGAGGAAGTAGATCAAAGCGACCGGCAATATGCCTTTGATATGGCCAAGCGACGCAAAAGCGCCGAGCGGATTCGCCCGTTTCCATTCGAAGGGGCGTTGTTTTTCCTTAGCCATGGTTTCGGGGAAGACGAGCCAACCGTAAATACCGTTGGCGAAGGCTAGGCCGGCTGCGACAAAGAAGGGGACACGCGGGCCGAAATCGCCAAGGAAGCCGCCAACGACGGGGCCCAGGATGAAACCCATGCCAAAGGCTGCCCCGACTTTGCCAAAGCTTGCGGCGCGATTGTCCGCGGTCGACATATCGGCCATGGCGGCATTGGCCGGGCCGAATATCGCGCCCAATCCACCCGCAATGGCACGCCCGACAAAAAGCCATCCGATATTGGGGGCGAGCCCCATCAGCAAAAAGTCCAAACCAAAAGCGAACAGCGAAACCAGAAACACCGGACGGCGGCCAAAGCGGTCACCCAGATTGCCAACCGTCGGCATCAGCAAAACCTGAAACAGGCCATAGGTTGCACCGATCCAGGCCCCGATCCGCGCTGCTTCGGCTGCGTCAACATCCGCGAGATGGCGGATCAGATCCGGCAACACAGGCATGATGATGCCGAAACCCATCGAGTAAATGAGCACGGTCAACAACACGAAACGCGTCGCGCGTTTCTGGATGGCGGGGTCCATCGACATGAGTGCGCCTTGTCAGCGGGTGTAACCTTTGTCCATGTTTATTGCATCTGATGAGAGGGTTGCGCTAAGCAAGACATCTGGTTGAGGAGCAGAGCATGTCGGAAGAGATCGAAAAGACCGCAGAACCGGAAAGCGTCGGAGCAACTTCGGCACCGCCTGTTACCCCTTCTGTCGAAACAACCGACACCAATGTTGTGCCACAACCATCTGACTGGGCAGGCAAATCGGTGCTCGTAATGGCGATTGTCGCCGCGCTTTGGGGGCTGCTTGGCCCAATCGGTGCGGGCTGGGGATTGTGGGACTGGAGAAGCGGTCTAACCGGGCTGCAATACTCCTTCTTCTTGGCCGTCGCGGCACTTTTGCTCGGGCTGATTTTTGGCTGGTGGCACCGGAAGCGCGCCAAAGGCAATCGCCGTTGGCTGCGCTGGACGGGGATGGCCATCGCCTTGGTCTATGCAGGCTGGATGCTAAGCTGGGTTTATACGGCACGCTCGGTGCCAGCCATTCATGACATTTCAACCGATCTTGCCGATCCGCCCCAATATCGGATGCTGGCATTGCGCCCTGATAATCTGGACGATGTGCCTGGCGTCGATGATCCCAAAATGAAGGGCATGAACCCGATGCAGCGCTGGGAACTGTTGCATCGGCAGGCTTATGGGGATGTGCGGACCGTGCGGATGAACGAGCCGGTGGCCGAAGTAATCGCAAAAGCGGAACGGCTTGCCCAGACGCGCGGTTGGGATATCGCAGTTGCCGATCCGGTCGAAGGACGGATGGAGGCAACTGCGACAACGGCGTTGTTCCGCTTCAAGGACGACATCGTGCTGCGCGTTCGTCCGACTGAAGATGGCAAGGGCAGCGTTATCGACATGCGTTCGGTCAGCCGCGTCGGTGTCAGCGACCTTGGCGTCAATGCCAAGCGGATCCGCAAATTCCTTGCGGATCTGTCGGGAACGGTGTCTGCGACCTGATCGCTATTTTTTCGGGGTCAGTTTGAGAAGGCGGCCTTTCTCGCCGTCTTCCAAAACCCAGACAGCGCCATCAGGGCTTTGTTCAACTTCGCGGATGCGCGCATCCATCGGCCAATGGTCTGCCTTTTCGACAGTATCGCCGTTGACTTTGACGCGAACCAGCACTTCGCCGCCCAATCCGCCGAGGAATAGCGAACCCTTCCATGCCGGGAAGAGATCGCCATTGTAATACATCAATCCGCCCGGTGAAATGGCGGGATCCCAGAACGCCTTGGGCGCTTCGAAACCATCACCTGGCTTGTGGTCGGGGATGTCGCGGCCGTCATAATGGTTGCCGTTCGAAACTTTGGGATATCCATAATTGGCGCCGCGTTTGACCAGATTGAGTTCGTCGCCATGTCGTGGTCCCATTTCCTGGTTCCACAATTGACCCTTGTCATCAAAGGTCAGGCCCAGCGGATTGCGGTGGCCAAGTGACCAGATTTGCGACTTCACCGGATTGCTTGCGTCGTAAAAGGGATTGTCTTTTGGAATGCCGCCATCGGGGAAAATGCGCAGCACCTTGCCCAAATTGGAATTCATATCCTGCGCCGGATCAAATTTCTGCCGCTCTCCCGAGGCGATGAACAGATATTTGCCGTCGGGCGAGAAGGCGAGGCGGTGTCCATAGTGACCGCGCCCTTCGACTTTGGGCACTTGCCGCCAAATCACCTTTATATCTTTAAGCGTTGGTTCGCCATTTTCGGAATCGAGTTTGGCCGACGCAACCGCTGCGCCATATCCGCCTTCGCCTGCTTCGGCATAGCTGATATAGATTGTGCGATTGTTGGCAAAGTCGGGATGCAGTACAACGTCGCCCAACCCGCCTTGGCCGCCATAAGCGACTTTAGGCACGCCCTTGACTTCAACAACCGGACCTTCGGACTCCCAAAGCATCAACTTGCCGCCCTTTTCGGTGACAAGCGCTTGATTGAATTCGGGCAGGAAAGTCATCGCCCAAGGTTCGTTGAAGGTCGCGATTTCGGTGACGGCAAAAGGCTTGGAGCCGGTCGAAACTTCGGCGTTGCTGGTTGACGGGGTACATGCAACTGCAACAAGGCTGGCGGCGGTTAGGCTTAAGGCACGCAACATGGGGATATCTCCTCTTATATTCCGGCTGATAAATGCGAATGCATCAGTGGCTTGGCAAGAGGGTTGCATTTCGCCTTATCTCCGCCTAGATGGGGTTTATCCCGACATTGCGAAACACTGAAGGGGCTGGCGCCGGAAGGGGCCGGCACAATCGGCCATTCGCTTTGTCATCGACTGTTTTGGAACACCATGCCCGATTTGAAAAAGCTTGCCGCACTCATCGCACCTGAAGCCGAAGCTCTAGGTTTCGATCTGGTGCGCGTGGCCTGGTTTGATCGCGGCGCGGAAGGTTCCGATGAGCCGACATTACAGGTGATGGCGGAGCGACCGGAAACGGGCCAGCTTGTTATCGATGATTGTGCCGCACTGTCGCACCGGATCTCGGACCTGTTTGATGAGCTGGACCCGATCGAAGAGGCCTATCGGCTCGAAGTCAGCTCCCCGGGCATCGATCGCCCTCTGACCCGGCTGAAGGACTTTGCCGAGTGGGCAGGGCATGAAGCCAAAATCGAGGCAATCGAGCCTATTGAAAACCAGAAAAGGTTTCGCGGTGAACTTGCAGGCGTCGACGGCGAAGAGGTTTCGATAACCGATCGCACTGGCGCCAAACACGCAATTGCCTTTTCCAATATATATTCCGCCAAGCTGGTCTTGACAGACCGGCTGATTGCGTCGACTGCGCCGCTCAACAGCGCTGGGGCCGATGCCATCGAAGAAGAAACTCCAGACGACGTACAGGAAGACTAAGCTATGGCCAATCCGATAGCCGCCAATAAGGCAGAACTGCTTGCTATCGCTAACGCAGTTGCCAGCGAAAAGATGATCGACAAGGCGATCGTTGTCGAAGCACTTGAAGAAGCGATCCAGCGCGCAGCGCGGGCCCGCTATGGTGCCGAAAACGACATTCGCGCAAAACTAGATACGCAGACTGGCGACCTTCGCCTGTGGCGCGTTGTTGAGGTTGTTGAAGTGGTCGAAGACTATTTCAAGCAGGTCGATATCAAGCAGGCCGAAAAGCTGCAAAAGGATGCCAAGGTTGGCGATTTCATCGTCGATCCGCTGCCCCCGGTTGATCTGGGCCGTATCGACGCACAGTCAGCAAAGCAGGTTATCTTCCAGAAAGTTCGCGATGCAGAGCGCGAGCGCCAATTTGAAGAATTCAAGGATCGCGCAGGCGAAATCATCACTGGCGTCGTGAAGTCAGTCGAATTCGGTCATGTCGTGGTAGATCTTGGTCGTGCCGAAGGCGTTATCCGCCGCGACCAGCAGATTCCGCGCGAAGTGGTGCGCCCCGGCGATCGCGTTCGTGCATTGATCCTGAAGGTCGTTCGTGAAAACCGCGGTCCGCAGATTCTGCTCAGCCGTGCACATCCGGACTTCATGAAGAAGCTGTTCGCACAGGAAGTACCCGAAATTTACGATGGCATCATCGAAATCAAGGCCGCAGCCCGCGATCCGGGCAGCCGCGCCAAGATTGGCGTGATCAGCTATGACAGCTCGATTGACCCCGTCGGCGCATGCGTCGGCATGAAGGGCAGCCGCGTTCAGGCCGTTGTTCAGGAAATGCAGGGCGAAAAGATCGACATCATCCCCTGGTCGGAAGATGCAGCGACCTTTATCGTCAACGCATTGCAGCCCGCAACGGTCAGCCGCGTGGTTATCGATGAAGAAGAGGGCCGCATCGAGGTTGTCGTTCCTGACGATCAATTGAGCCTTGCCATCGGTCGCCGTGGCCAGAATGTCCGTCTCGCCAGCCAGCTGACGGGTCGTGCTATCGACATCATGACCGAGGCGGAATCGAGCGAGAAGCGTCAGAAGGAATTTGTCGAGCGTTCGGAAATGTTCCAGCAGGAACTCGACGTCGACGAAACGCTCGCGCAGCTGTTGGTTGCCGAAGGGTTCAGCGAACTCGAAGAAGTGGCCTATGTCGCGCTTGAAGAAATCGCTGGTATCGAAGGTCTTGACGACGAGCTGGCCGAAGAACTTCAAAGCCGTGCCGTTGAGGCTCTTGAGCGCAAGGAAGAAGCTGCGCGCACTGAACGGCGTGAACTGGGCGTTGAAGACGCATTGGCCGAATTGCCGCACCTGACCGAAGCGATGCTCGTCACTTTGGGTAAGGCTGGTATCAAGACGCTGGATGATCTGGCCGATCTTGCGACCGACGAGCTTATCCAAAAGGGCCGCGGTGAACAGCGTCGCAGCGATAACCGTCGCGCACGCACCGAAGAAAAGCCGGGCATCCTCGCAGTCTATGGACTGAACGAAGAACAGGGCAATGAGATTATCATGGCTGCCCGTGCGCACTGGTTTGAAGATGAAGATGGCGCACCCGCGCCGGGGTTTGAAGAGGAGGACGCCGTTGTCGCGGAAGACTCCCAATGAGGACCCTCATACTCCCGTAAGGAAGTGCATATTGAGCGGGGAGCGGGTGCCACAGCACCTGCTCATTCGCCTTGCGCTCGGTCCTGATGGCCAGGTTGCTCCCGATATTCACGGCAAAGCGCCGGGGCGCGGCGCGTGGATTGGTGTGCCATTTGACGAACTTGTGCAGGCACAGGCAAAAGGCAAACTTGCCGGGCAGCTGAAACGGACTCTGAAGGCCGAAAAGATTGATTGCCCGGATGACCTGGCTGAACGCATCCGGAGCAATCTGGAAAAGGCGACACTCGACCGGCTTGGGCTGGAGGCGAGAGCATCCAATCTGGTTGCCGGTGCGGAAAAAGTTGATGCAGCGGCAAGGTCTGGGGCGGTGGCGCTTTTGCTCCATGCGGCGGATGCCAGTGCCGATGGCGCATCCAAGCGTGATCAGAGTTGGCGCGTAGGAGAGGGCGAAGAGGGTAGCGGTAAAGCCGGGATCAAACTTCCCGTTGACCGCGACGTCCTTTCGGCGGCATTGGGGCGTGGAAACGCCGTGCATGTCGCAATAACCAACGAACATGCAGCGGAGCGGGTGAAACATCACCTCGACCGCTGGCTTTATTTTATCGGATGCAGTATCGCGCCCGGCGCCGCTTCAGCGGATGCCCGAGCAAATGCGGCATCCCGCAATGCGAATAGTTAAAGGCAAGGTCTGTTCTAATGAGTGATGATACCGAAAACAAACCGACACTGGGACGCAAGCCGTTGGGGCTGAAGCGTGCCGTGGAGTCGGGCGAAGTGAAGCAGACCTTTAGCCATGGCCGCACCAATAAGGTGGTAGTCGAGGTGAAGCGCAAGAAGCTTGTGGGTAAACCGGGCTATGCGCCCGAACCAGAGGTCGCGCCTCCTCCTCCGCCACCGCCACCACCACCACCCCAGACGGTCGCGCCGCAGGTGAAAGCCCCGGCTCCTGGTGGTGAAACTCCGCAGGAACGTGTTGCTCGTTTGCAGCGCGAAGCCGAAGAAGACCGGTTGCGGCTTGCCGAAGAAGCCAATCGGCGTGAACAGGAAGAACGCCTGCGCGCCGCCGATGAGGAGCGCCGTCGCGCCGAAGAAAATCGTAAACAAGAGACTGAAGCTCCCAAGGTTGCAGCTGCAGAAGTCGCGCCGGTGGCCGAAGTTCCCGCAGCAGCCGATGACTCAGCTTCGCCGCCTCCGCCGCGCCGCTTTACGCCGGTCGAAGCGCCCAAGCGTCCTGCACCTGCGCCGGTGGTAGAACGCGAAGAGTCCAAGGATCACAAAAAGGCTCCGCACAAACCCACACGCGATCGCACAGATAATCGCCGCCAATCGGGCAGACTGACCGTTACGCGTGCGTTGGATGACGATGAAGGTGCACGCGCCCGTTCGCTCGCCGCATTGAAACGCGCGCGTGAAAAAGAACGTCGTTCGCACATGTCGGGCATGCAACGCGATGCGCAGCCGAAGCAGTCGCGCGACGTTATCGTTCCCGAAGCGATTACTGTGCAGGAATTGGCCATTCGTATGGCTGAAAAGGGCAGCGATCTGGTGAAGGCCTTGTTCAAGATGGGCATGCCGGTCACTCTGACGCAGACAATCGATCAGGATACAGCAGAACTGCTAGTCACGGAATTCGGCCACAATATAAACCGCGTGTCCGATTCAGACGTCGACATCATCAATGACGAGGATGTTGATGCGCCCGAAACATTGAAGGCTCGTCCGCCCGTCGTGGCTGTTATGGGCCATGTCGATCATGGCAAAACCTCGCTGCTTGACGCCTTGCGCGGTGCCAATGTGCAGTCCGGCGAAGCGGGCGGCATTACCCAGCATATCGGCGCCTATCAGGTGAAGACCAAGGGCGGTGACACGATCACCTTCCTCGACACGCCGGGCCACGAAGCTTTCACGGAAATGCGCGCACGTGGCGCGATGGTTACCGACATCATCATATTGGTGGTAGCGGCGGATGACGGCATCATGCCGCAGACGATTGAGGCCATCAATCACGCCCGCTCGGCCAATGTTCCGATGATTGTTGCTATCAACAAATGCGACAAAGATGGGGCCAATCCGCAGCGCATCCGCGAACGACTGCTCGAACATGAAGTAGTTGTCGAAAAGATGGGCGGCGAAGTTCAGGATGTCGAAATCTCTGCGCTGAAAAAGACCGGTCTCGACGATCTGCTCGAAAAGCTTGCGTTGCAGGCTGAACTCATGGAACTCAGCGCCAATCCGGACCGTTCGGCCGAAGCCATTGTGGTTGAAGCGAAGCTGGATAAGGGACGCGGTGCCGTTGCAACACTGCTGATCAAGCGCGGCACGCTGCGCACCGGCGACGTTCTGGTTGTTGGTGAGGAATCGGGCAAAGTCCGCGCGCTGATCAACGACAAGGGACAGCAGATCAAGGAAGCCACACCGTCAATGCCAGTCGAGGTCCTTGGTCTTGGCGGCGTTCCCAAGGCTGGTGACGTTTTGACTGTGGTCGAAAATGAAGCCCGTGCGCGTGAAGTGGCTGCCTATCGTAAGGAGCAGGCGAAACTGAAGCGGACTACCCAGGCTCCAGTTACCGTGGACAACATGTTCTCGTCATTGGCTGCCAATCGCGCGAAAGAATTTGCCGTCGTTATCAAGGCCGACGTGCAGGGCTCGGTTGAAGCCATTATCAACGCGTTGAACAAGATTTCGACCGACGAAATCAAGGTTCGCGTGCTGCAGTCGGGCGTCGGCGCAATCACTGAAAGCGACGTGACGCTGGCCAACGCAACCAAAGCACCGATTATCGGCTTCAATGTTCGTCCGAACGCCAAGGCGCGTGAGATTGCGCAGCGCGAAAAGACGCGGTTCAAATATTTCGACGTGATTTATCACCTCACCGAAGATGTGGCCAAGGAAATGGCGGGTATCCTCGGTCCCGAAATCATCGAAACCGTTGTCGGCCGTGCCGAAATCAAGGACGTGTTCAACGCGGGCAAGAAGGACAAGGCCGCTGGTCTGCTCGTCCTCGAAGGCCATATCCGCAAGGGCTATCACACGCGCCTTACCCGCGAAGACGTTATCGTTTCGAAAACTGTCATCGCCTCGTTGCGTCGTTTCAAGGACGATGTCGACGAAGTGCGTGCGGGACTCGAATGCGGTGTCGTGCTTCAGGATACCAACGACATCAAGGCTGGCGATATGCTTGAAATCTTTGAAGTCGAGGAGCGTGAACGGACGCTGTGACGGAGTTCCTTGGAAAAGGCGGCGCGCATGTTGATCTGATGGGGGCGGAGTTTGTTGACTTCGATCCCGTCAGCGAGACAATCACCGTGCGCTTCAACGCGCCGGACAGTTTTATAACGGGGCGTGGCGGCGTGCAGGGCGGACTGGTCGCCGGTTTCCTGGATGAAGCGATGGGATGGGCCCATGTTCAGGCAACCGCCGGAAAAGAAGCCCCGCTCAATCTCGAAATTTCGATGACGCTGCTCAAGCTGATTCCTGCTGGCCCTTTGGTGGGCAAGGGCAGGGTAGTGCGCCGTGGCCGCCGGGTGATATTCCTCGAAGGTGAACTTTGGGACGAGAGCGGGGCGACGCTCTACGCACGATCAACGTCTACGGCTATTCCAACACCGCTACCCGGAAGTGAAAGTTGATGGCACGTCATAACGAAACCCCGGAAGGTCGCTCGGTCCGCCTGTTGCGTGTCGGCGAGCAGTTTCGTCATATCCTATCGGAACTGCTCGCGCGCGGCGATGTACATGATGATGTGCTGACCAGCCACAGCGTGAGCATCACCGAAGTGCGCCTGTCTCCCGACCTTCGGCATGCAACGGTGTTTGTGAAGTCACTGCTTGGCGCAGATGAGGAAGAAGTCCTCAAAGCATTGAGGACCAATACCGCTTTCCTGCAGCGCGAAGTCGCATCGCGGGTCCGCTTGAAATATGCAGCAAAGCTCAAATTTCTGGCCGACGAAAGTTTCGACGAAGCCAGCCATATCGAAAAATTGCTGTCGAATCCGCATGTCGTTCAGGACCTGGGCTCAGACGACGACACCTGATTGCATAGCTTGCATGCCTTAGCCGGGCAGTAATTTTGTCCGGATGGTAATCGCCACCTTTTTTCCGACGACGAGCGAATAGGCGGTCATTCCGAAATCCTTGCGATTGATTGTTGTAACGCCGGTCAACCGCATGGATTCTTTGCCGACCGAACTGGCAGGGGCGGAGGAGAAAGACACATTCAATGCGACCGGGCGGGTAACGCCACGCGCCGTCAGATTACCCTGCACGACACCCGAGGTCGGGCTGGTCATGGCAAGTTGCGTGCCCTGAAACCGCACAGTCGGATATTTGCCGACGTTGAAGAAATCCGGGCCTTTCAGCCTTTTAGTCGTGACACTATCATCTGCCTTTAACTGGGTGGCGTCGATCGACACATCGAGATTGATCTGGTCCATGCGATCCGGTGAAAGGACAACGCTGCCTCGAAGTGCCGGGAAAAGCGCTTTGCGATTACCTATCCCCAGAAAAGATACCTTGGCATCGACAGAGCTTGCTACCGGGTCGATGGAATAGCGGTAATTCGGTGCTGCCAAAGCAGCGCTTGTTGCAAGCAGCACAGTTGCTGCCAGCGACCAGCCTGTCGCTTTCCAATGCATTTTTGCACTCCTTTTATGCGTCCCTTCGTCAACCATGGCAGATTGCGGTTGTGCTCGTCCAGTAGGGACTATTAAGTATGCGTGATGGCTAAGCTGTATTTCTACTATTCCTCCATGAACGCCGGAAAATCGACCACTCTTTTGCAGGCCGATTTCAACTATCGAGAGCGAGGGATGGCCACGATGGTGTGGACCGCAGCGCTTGATGACCGCTATGGGCAGGGCTATGTGACGTCGCGCATTGGCTTGCAGACGGAGGCGCATAAATTTTCGCCCGAAACCGATCTGTGGAACGACATAATATCCGAGCATCAAAACAACCATCTCGCCTGTGTACTAATTGACGAAGCGCAATTCCTGTCGCGAGAGCAGGTGCTGCAATTGGCACGCATTGCCGATGAAGCTGGCATACCGGTGCTGTGTTATGGTTTGCGAACAGATTTCGCAGCCGAACTGTTTCCCGGCTCGGCGGCGTTGCTCGGTATTGCCGACGCTTTGGTTGAATTAAAGGCAGTCTGCCATTGCGGGCGCAAGTCGACGATGAACTTGCGTGTCGATGCAGAGGGTCATGCTGTGATCGACGGGAAGCAGACCGAAATTGGCGGGAATGACCGTTATGTTTCGATGTGTCGCCGCCACTTCATGGAAGCACGCAGGGAGGCAGCTGCTCATTTAGGGTTAAGCTTTGAAATGGCATAAATCCGTTCGGAGGTTTTCATGATGCCGAAACATTGTTTGTCAGCCATCGCCGCCGCACTTGTGCTGACGGCAACAGCTGCTCCCGCTTATGCTGGGAAAGCGAAGGGCTGGGAAGAATATGGCGTTGATGCCAGCATCGCTTTTCCCAATCATGGCGGAATTCGCAATTTTGAGGCCAATGAAGAGCGCGGATTGTGGATCGAGGATCGTCAGCGCCGTTGGTATTATGCGAAATTCATCGGCAATTGTCGGGGAATTGACTATGCAAATGGCATTGCCTTTGACACGCGCGGATCGTCTTCTTTTGACCGATTTGGGGCCATTGCCGTTAATGGCGACTATTGTTTGATCGAAAGCCTGGTTACCGCTGAAAAGCCTTTGCCGCGGAAGGAGCGCTTGAAGCTGCGCAAAGATGTGCGGGCAGAAGCGCAGAAAGCCGTCGCGCCGAAAGATTGACAGCAAAGCCGTCGGCTCGCATGGCGGCACGGTGCATGGCTGGATCATTCTCGACAAACCATTGGGGCTTGGTTCAACCCAGGCCGTGGCAGCAGTAAAGCGCAATTTGCGTGAAGCGGGCTATGGCAAGGTCAAGGTGGGCCATGGTGGTACATTGGATCCGTTGGCGACCGGGGTCTTGCCGATCGCTATAGACGAAGCGACCAAATTATGCGGTCGGATGCTCGACGCTTCCAAAGTCTATGACTTTACGATCAAATTCGGTGAAGAGACTGCAGGGCTGGATGCTGAGGGGGAAGTTGTGGCGACTTCCGACATTCGACCGACAATGGAGCAGATCACCAAAGTAGTGCCGACATTCACCGGAACAATCGAACAAATCCCGCCTGCTTATTCGGCGATAAAGGTCGACGGCAAACGCGCTTATGATCGAGCGCGGGCAGGGGAGGCGATCGAGATCGCTGCCCGGCAAGTGACCATATACGCACTTTCTGTTTCGGAACCGGTGCGCGAAGCCACAATGAATGAGGTCACCCTCTCGGCGCATGTTTCCAAGGGCACCTATATCCGGTCGCTGGCGCGAGACATTTCACATGCCCTTGGCACAGTAGGGCATGTTACCATGCTCCGGCGCGCCAAGGCGGGACCATTCACGCTGGATCAGGCGATTTCGCTGGACAAACTCAACGAAATTGGTAAGGGCGCGCCAGCAAAAGACATTATCTTGCCGTTGGAGGCAGGGCTGGTCGACATCCCGGCTCTTGATCTCTCCCCGGATGCGGCAAAGGCGATCCAACAGGGTCGCGTCTTGACCGGGGTTGCCACGAAAGATGGGCTGTATTGGGCGCGAGACGCAGAAATGCGTGCCTTGGCGCTGGTAGAGCAAATCGACGGTGAACTGAAAACTGTTCGTGGCTTCAACCTTTAAAATAAGATGTTCGAAGGAAAAACATGTCTATTACTGCAGAACGCAAAGCCGAAGTTATCAAGGACAACGCCCAGGGCAAAGGCGACACCGGCTCACCGGAAGTCCAGGTTGCAATCCTCACCGATCGCATCAACACCCTGACCGCGCACTTCAAGAGCCACCACAAGGATAACCATTCGCGTCGTGGCCTGCTCCAGATGGTCAACAAGCGTCGCTCGCTACTCGATTATCTGAAGCGCAAGGATGTATCGCGCTACAACGCGCTCATCGCCAAGCTCGGCTTGCGTAAATAAGAAATTGCGAAGCGGCCCCATCTGCGGGCCGCTTTTGCTTTAAGGGGCGGGTTCGCATTTCGGCGGACCCGGCCATAGGGGCAAACAAGCGCCCCAACCGGTCCGGGCCGGAGATCCCGGAAAACAGGAGGCCCCTTTGCGCAATTGGGCGCGAAGGCATCTCAAGGAAAATCTATGTTTGATGTTAAAAATGTATCAATCGAGTGGGGCGGACAAACCCTGACACTCGAAACGGGCAAGGTTGCCCGTCAAGCCGACGGCGCTGTAATTGCGACCCTTGGCGAAACTGTTGTGCTTTGCGCGGTCACTGCGGCAAAGTCGGTGAAAGAGGGTCAGGATTTCTTCCCGCTCACTGTTCACTATCAGGAAAAATATTCGGCTGCAGGCCGCATCCCCGGTGGCTTCTTCAAGCGTGAACGCGGTGCCACCGAAAAGGAAACGCTGGTTTCGCGCCTGATCGACCGCCCGGTCCGTCCGCTGTTCCCCGAAGGTTTCTACAACGAAATCAACGCTATTGCCCAGGTTCTGAGCTATGATGGCCAGAACGAGCCTGATATTCTCGCAATGGTTGCTGCATCAGCAGCGCTGACCATTTCGGGCGTGCCCTTCATGGGCCCCATCGGTGCCGCACGCGTTGGTTACCTGAACGGCGAATATATCCTCAACCCGACTGACGAACAGGTTGCTGAAGGCGATCTCGATCTGGTTGTTGCAGCGACTTATGACGCGGTGATGATGGTTGAATCCGAGGCAAACGAGCTGTCGGAAGAAGTCATGCTCGGTGCCGTCCTGTTTGCGCATGACGCGTGTAAGGAAGTCGTCAAGGCAATCGTCAAGCTGGCTGAAAAAGCTGCCAAGGATCCTTGGGAAATGGCTGAGCAGGCCGATCTCTCGGCTGCCAAGGACAAGCTAAAGAAGCTGATCGGCAAGGATATTGCCGCTGCTTACAAGCTGACCGACAAATCGGCCCGTTCGAACGCGTTGAATGAAGCCCGTGCCAAGGCGAAGGAAGCGTTTAGCGACGCAACCCCGCAGGACCAGATGGCAGCCAACAAGCTGATGAAGAAGCTGGAAGCTGAAATCGTCCGTGGCGCGATCCTGAAGGATGGCACCCGCATCGACGGTCGTTCGACCACGCAGATTCGCCCGATCCTCGCTGAAACGCATTTCCTGCCGCGTGCACATGGTTCGTGCCTGTTCACGCGCGGTGAAACGCAGACCATCGCAACCTGCACCTTGGGTACCAAGGATGCGGAGCAGATGGTTGATGGCCTCAACGGCCTGTCATATCAGAACTTCATGCTGCACTATAACTTCCCCCCTTATTCGGTGGGTGAAGTCGGCCGCTTTGGCGCCCCGGGCCGTCGTGAAGTCGGCCATGGCAAGCTGGCATGGCGTGCACTGCACCCCGTGCTGCCGAGCAAGGATGAGTTTCCCTACACCATCCGCCTGACCAGCGACATCACCGAATCGAATGGTTCGTCGTCAATGGCTTCGGTTTGCGGCGGTTCGCTGTCGATGATGGACGCAGGCGTCCCCATCAAGCGTCCGGTTTCGGGTATTGCTATGGGCCTGATCCTCGAAGGCAAGGACTTCGCGATCCTTTCCGACATCCTGGGTGACGAAGACCATCTCGGAGACATGGATTTCAAGGTAGCTGGTACGTCCGAAGGCATCACCACGATGCAGATGGACATCAAGATTGCCGGGATTACCCGTGAAATCTTTGAAGCTGCCCTGAACCAGGCGAAGGAAGGCCGTGCGCACATCCTTGGCGAAATGGCGAAGGCTCTGGGTTCGGCCCGTACGGAACTGTCTGACTATGCTCCGCGTATCGAAACCATGCAGATCGATAAATCGAAGATCCGCGACATCATCGGCACCGGCGGCAAGGTTATCCGCGAAATCGTCGCCACCACTGGTGCCAAGGTCGACATCGATGATGAAGGTCTGATCAAGATTTCGTCGAGCGACCTTTCGCAGATCGAAGCTGCCCGCAAATGGATTTCGGGAATCGTCGAAGAAGCTGAAGTCGGCAAAATCTATGACGGCAAGGTCGTCAACATCGTCGATTTCGGTGCATTTGTGAACTTCATGGGCGGCAAGGACGGTCTCGTCCACGTCAGCGAAATGAAGAATGAACGCGTTGAAAAGCCGACCGATGTTGTCAGCGAAGGCATGGACGTAAAGGTCAAGGTCCTCGAAATCGACCCGCGTGGCAAGGTTCGCCTTTCGATGCGTCTGGTCGACCAGGAAACCGGTGCCGAACTTGAGGACACTCGTCCGCCGCGCGAACCCCGTGAGCCCAGAGGCGACCGTGGCGATCGCGGAGATCGTGGCCCGCGCCGTGACCGTGGCGACCGCAATGATCGTGGCCCGCGTCGTGACGGCGGCAACCGTGGTCCACGTCGTGAGCGCTCTGAAGGTGGAGAAGGCGGCGACCCGAACCATGTTCCGGATTTCCTGAAGGATTGATCTTCAGAAACAAGTTACAGGAAGGGCCGCTTTTGCGGCCCTTTTTCTTGACGCTGCAGGCCTGAATGCGGAGTGGTTCATCGCCGATACAGACCCGGGCATAAAGAACGCGCAAAAGCCTTGGCGACAGCGCCAAGTGTCATTAAGGGATGCCCATGCAGAAGAAAATCCTAACGCCTCTCGTCCTCGGCCTTTCCGCAACATTGCTCGCAGGTTGCTCGTCTTTGGGCTTGGGAGGCGGCGGCGGCAAAGGCGGCGATACCCGATATGTCGCGCGTGATGTGACCACCTTGTACAATGCCGCCAAGGAAAAGCTTGATCGGCAGCAATACCAGCTTGCAGCTGCCCTGTTCGACGAGGTCGAGCGCCAGCACCCCTATTCGCCCTGGGCACGACGTGCGCAGCTGATGAGTGCGTTCAGTTACTATATGGGGCAGAAATATAACGAGTCGATTTCGTCGGCGCGACGCTTCCTGTCGATTCACCCGGGCAACAAGGATGCGCCTTACGCCTATTACCTGATTTCGCTGTGCTATTATGAGCAAATCAGTGACGTTACCCGCGACCAGAAAATCACTCAGCAGGCTTTGTCGGCATTGGGTGAAGTGCAGCGTCGTTATCCCAACAGCCGCTATGCGGCTGATGCTGGCTTGAAGATAGACCTCGTTCGTGACCACCTGGCGGGTAAGGAAATGGAGATTGGTCGCTTTTACCAGCGCCGCGCGCTCTGGCTTGCCGCCAGCCTTCGCTTCCGTGAAGTCGTCGACAAATATGACACCACGACCCATGCTCCTGAGGCGCTTTACCGCCTGACCGAAAGCTATTTGGCGCTTGGCGTGCCGGAAGAGGCGAAGAAGTCGGCGGCTGTACTTGGTGCCAACTATCCCGGAAACAAATGGTACCAGCGCGCGTACGACCTGATGCAGAAGCACGCATCGGGCGCGTGATCCGCAAGGGAGCTAGCGCTTTATGCTGACGGGTCTGTCGATCCGCGACGTGGTGCTGATTGAAGCGCTCGACCTCGAGTTTGATTCAGGCTTGGGCGTGCTGACCGGTGAGACCGGGGCTGGCAAGTCGATATTGCTTGACGCATTGGGATTGGCGCTTGGCATGCGCGCCGATAGCGGGTTGGTGCGGACAGGCGCCGAGCGGGCGCAAGTGACCGCAAGTTTTGAGGCACCATTGGCCGGAAGTAATCTCGCCTCCATCCTTGCGAACAATGAAATTGAAATCGAAGGCGGCGAAGCGCTGATGATCCGCCGTTCGGTGCGCGCCGATGGCGGAAGCAAAGCGTTTATCAATGATCAGCCCTGCTCCGCCGCCTTGTTGCGCGAAGTTGGCACCTATCTGGTTGAAATTCACGGACAGCATGATGATCGCGGCTTGCTCAATCCTCGCGGACACAGGGCTTTGCTGGATGTATTCGGTCGGTGCGATACTGCTCTGGTCGCTGCGCATTTCGAAAAGTGGCAAGAAGCCAAGCTGCGGCTGGAAACCGCGCGCGAAGCTTTGGAGAACGCGACGCGTGATCGAGAATGGCTGGAACATGCCGTTACCGAACTGCAAAAGTTCGCACCCGAAGAGGGCGAGGAAGAGCATCTCGCGACCGAACGCGCCGACATGCAGAAGGGCGAACGTATCGCCGAAGATTTGCGTGCAGTCCTGGAGGCGTTTGAAGGATCGGATAGTGGTCTGGCCAAATTGCGCAGCGCTGCGCGGCGGCTCGATCGTCTGGCGAATGAACATGCGCTTTTGGCCGAATCGCTGACTGCGCTTGACCGCGCGGTGATTGAAGCAAGCGAGGCCGAAGACAAACTGATCGCGGCAACGCAGGCACTGAGTTTCGACCCCGAGCGGCTAGATGCGATCGAAATCCGCCTATTCGAATTGCGCGGGTTGGCGCGCAAACATGGCGTTCAACCGGAGGCCTTGGCGGAATTGACCGAAGAACTGGCGGCAAAGCTCGACGCGATTGAGGCAGGTGGGGAGGGCTTGGCCAAGCTCGAAGCCGAAGTGTCTGCTTGCGCGACCGCATATCTGGATGCTGCCAAGTCGGTTTCCGCACAGCGCACCGAAGCCGCCAAGCGTCTGGATAAAGCCGTCGCTGCGGAGCTTGCGCCATTGAAACTGGATGCGGCTCAATTCCAGACTGCGGTCGAAACGTTGCCCGAAGATCGCTGGACGGCATCAGGGAAAGACCGGGTCGAATTCCTGATTTCGACCAACCCCGGTGCACCCTTTGCGCCGCTCGCGAAAATCGCATCCGGCGGTGAATTGTCGCGTTTCATCCTCGCGCTCAAGGTGGCGCTCGCTGAAGAAGGCGGGGCGGGAACGATTATATTTGACGAAATCGACCGCGGTGTTGGCGGAGCAGTTGCCTCTGCCATCGGTGAACGGCTTGCGCGGCTTGCCGGCGCAGGGAAACAGCTCCTCGCCGTCACCCACAGTCCGCAGGTTGCGGCGAAGGGACAGGCGCATTACTTCATCGCCAAGTCGAGCGAGGGCACTGTTACGCGGACCGGCGTAACCCGCCTGGATGCGGAAGGGCGCCGACAGGAAATTGCCCGGATGCTTTCCGGGGCGGAAATTACTGATGAGGCGCGCGCCCAAGCCGCGCGCTTGATGGAGGGCGTGTGAGCGAGGTTGAGAACCTCTCCCAAGCCGAAGCTGCCAACGAATTGATGCGACTGGCGAAGGCGATAGCGCATCATAACAAGCTCTATCACGCGCATGATGCGCCGGAGATTTCGGATGCTGAATTTGATGCGTTGGTGAGGCGGAACAACGCGCTCGAAGCGGCGTTTCCGCAACTCGTTCGCGCCGACAGCCCCAATGCCCAGGTGGGCGCGGCGGTCGAAGCCTCACCGCTGAGCAAGGTCGCCCATGCTAAACGAATGATGAGCCTCGACAATGCCTTTGCCGATGAGGATGTCGAGGATTTCGTCGCACGTGTCCGGCGCTTCCTGAATCTCTCTGCCGACACTCCGGTGGCGTTGACGGCTGAGGACAAGATCGACGGATTATCCTGCTCTCTACGCTATGAAAATGGCGAACTGGTGCAGGCGGCCACGCGTGGCGACGGGCAGGTCGGTGAGGATGTGACCGCAAATGTGCGGACGATTGCGGATATTCCGCATCGGCTTGAAGGCTTGGTGCCAGCCATATTCGAAATTCGTGGCGAAGTTTTTATGGCCAAGGATGATTTCGACGCATTGAATGCCCGGTTGCTGGCCGAGGCGGACGATCCTGAAAAGGCCCGCCAATTCGCCAATCCGCGCAACGCCGCGGCGGGTTCGCTGCGGCAAAAGGATGCTACAGTCACGGCATCGCGCCCCTTGTGTTTTCTGGCCCATGGCTGGGGCGAGGCGAGCGAAATGCCTTCGGACAGCCAATTTAGCGTTATGCAGGCGATTGCCGCGTGGGGCATTCCGGTTTCGCCATTTCTGAAACCGGTTGACGGCGCAGCAGGTGCGTTGGCGCAGTATCGAGAGATTGAACGACTGCGGGCGGACTTGCCCTATGACATCGACGGCGTCGTCTATAAGGTCGACCGGCTCGACTGGCAGGAACGTTTAGGCTTTGTCGCCAAGGCCCCGCGTTGGGCCATTGCGCACAAATTTCCGGCGGAGCAAGCCGAGACGACGCTGGAGGCGATCGACATCCAGGTGGGCCGTACCGGCAAGCTGACGCCAGTAGGCCGATTAAAGCCAGTGACCGTTGGCGGTGTGGTGGTGTCTAACGTGACGCTACATAACCGCGACGAAATCGCCCGTCTGGGTGTGCGCCCGGGTGATCGGGTCAAGGTGCAACGGGCGGGGGACGTAATACCCCAGATCGTCGAAAATCTTACCCGCGACACCGAATTGCCGGAATACCATTTCCCCGATCATTGCCCTGAATGCGGCAGCGAGGCCGTCGCAGAGGAAGGCGAAGTTGATGTTCGCTGCACCGGTGGCCTGATTTGCCCCGCCCAGCGAGTCGAGCGGTTGAAGCATTTTGTCAGCCGAGCGGCGCTCGATATCGAAGGGCTGGGCGAGAAAACAATTCAGGAATTTTTCGATCAGGGCTGGCTGCATTCGCCGGCAGATATTTTCCGCCTTAGAGAACATCGAGCCGAGATATTGGGTCGGGAGGGTTGGCAGGAAAAGTCTGTGGACAACCTGTTGAGTGCGATCGAGAGCAAAAGAGCACCGGATGCTGCGCGTCTTCTGTTCGGTTTAGGCATTCGGCACGTTGGTGCCGTTACTGCGCGCGACCTGTTGAAGAACTTCCAGACTCTGCCGCGCTTGCGCGAAGTGGCAACTTCGGAATTGGGTGAGGCCGAGCTCACCCAAATCGACGGCATAGGGCCCGTGGTGGCCGAGGCGCTCCGCGAATTCTTCCACGAACCGCACAATGTCGAGGTGTGGGAAGACTTGCTGCAGCAGGTATTGCCGCCCGATTACATAGTTGAGGTCAAGGCGTCCTCGGTTTCTGGAAAAACAGTCGTGTTTACCGGCGCGCTCGAAACGATGAGCCGCGATGAGGCGAAGGCGCAGGCCGAGGCATTGGGCGCGAAAGCCGCAGGTTCGGTTTCGGCGAAAACGGACCTCGTCGTGGCTGGGCCGGGAGCTGGCTCTAAACTCAAAAAGGCTCAGGAACTGGGCATAGAGGTTATCGACGAAGCGGCTTGGGCGGCGATTGTCGCGGCTGCCGGTTAATCGAACCAGTGCATCACCCCGCCGGGCATCGGCGTCCATATACCCATACGGACACCCGCTTTGCGCAAAACTCCTCCCGTCCATTCGTTGCACGTAGTGTAAGCAGAGTAGTGGCCCTTGCTGTCATAAAACAGATTGTTGGGGCCATAAGCCGGGTGCGCGGTGGTTCGTCGCTCGGACGTGAGATCGAATGTTGACCGAATGGACGCAATGATGCTGCGATATTGCTGTTGTGAAACAAGGAAGCGCTTGCGGTGCGGGGCAGGGCGGGGATCAATCAGGTGATAGATATGCAGGGTTGTTTCGTCTGAACCGATAATGGCCGATGCAACGTCCCCGCTCCTTACATCGCCCCATGTGCGTGCATTGCGATAGACATTACGATGGCCCCAACCGATCATCGCGTGCGTGCCATAGAGATCGATGTCGCCTAGATGTTCGGGACGGATGAGGTCTGATAGGTCTTCGCCAGCTGCGGATATGGGCACGATCAAGCTGACATGCACGCCATTGGTTTCGACAAAAATGGGAATGCCTTGATCAGGTTCCTTCCAATCGGAATTGGCGGGGATGAAGCTGCCCACCAGCGCCGAGAGGAAGTACAGGCCAATCACAAGCAAAGGCCAGCCAATCAAAGCCCGCAAAGCAGTACCAACGCTGTTGATGCGAAACAGTTTCAAGTGTAACTATCTTCCATGGCCGACTTTACCCATGTCTATGATGCCCCGCCGCCGGGTGCAAATCCGGATTGGACAATCCCGCAATCTTGGGAGGTCTTTTCGGCCGATGAGCATGCGATGTGGGACCGGCTGTTCGCCCGCCAGTCTGCAATGCTCCCCGGCCGGGCCTGCGATGCCTTCATGCGCGGGATTGATGTGCTCAAACTCGAAAAGCCGGGCATTCCCGACTATCGCGAACTGAACGCGCGCCTGATAGCTGCGACCGGCTGGCAGGTGATGGCTGTGCCAGGTCTGGTGCCTGATGACGTCTTCTTCGACCATCTGGCGAACCGTCGCTTTCCTGCCGGCAATTTCATCCGCACCCCCGAACAGCTCGATTATCTGCAGGAACCTGATGTCTTCCACGACGTCTTCGGCCATGTCCCGATGCTCGCCGATCCGGTGTTTGCCGATTATATGGTGGCCTATGGCCAGGGTGGTCTGCGCAGCCTTGGCTTTGGCGCGCTGCACAAGCTGGCGCGGCTTTATTGGTATACGGTCGAGTTCGGTCTGATTGAAGAGCCAGCAGGCTTGCGTATTTACGGCGCTGGGATTGTGTCCAGCTATGGCGAGAGCATCTTCTGCCTCGACGATCCGAGCCCCAACCGCATCCGGTTTGATCTGTTGCGCCTGATGCGCACCGAATATCGGATCGACGATTACCAGCAGAATTATTTTGTTATCCCGTCACTCGAGCATCTGCTGAAGGTCACGGTCGAAACCGATTTCGCACCGCTTTATGCGCAACTGGAATCGCTGCCCGATATTCCGATTGCCGATATCCTGCCCGAAGATGATGTCATAACGCACGGCACACAGGCCTACGCACATTCCAAGGCCTAATGAAAAGCCCCTTCCCGAAAGGGGAAGGGGCTTGGTTGGCAACCGGTTGATGGGAGGGGGGATCGGAGTACCGGTCGCCAACAAGGGAGTTACGGCATCAGCACGCTGTCAATGACATGGACAACGCCGTTCTTTTGGCGAAGGTCAGCGAGGGCGACAGTCGATTTGCCACCCTTGGCATCGGTGACAATCAGCTTGTCGCCATACATGGATGCAGTCAGCTTCTGGCCCTGAACCGTGGTGAGCGTCGCCTTGCCATTGCCGCTCTTTATCGCAGCGGCGATAGCATTGCTGTCGAAGGTACCCGCGACAACATGATAGGTCAGAACGGTGGTCAGCGTGCCCTTGTTTTCAGGCTTTACAAGTGTTTCGACCGTGCCGGCAGGCAGTTTGCCAAAGGCGGCATTGGTGGGTGCAAATACGGTGAAGGGGCCGGGGCTGGCGAGTGTATCGACCAGACCAGCGGCTTTGACAGCGGTAACGAGGGTCGAAAGATCAGGCGTCGCGACAGCCGCTTCGACGATGTTGGTCTTCGGGGCCGCCATCGAATGGCCGCTATGGCCATGATTATGTGCATGGCCAACGGTTGCGGCTGAAGCGATGGCTGCAGTTGCAATTGCAATCTTGAAGAGGTTCTTTTTCATGGTCTTTCCTTCTGCAAGACATGTGGGGGATATACATGTCGGACGCAGTTACGGAGCGACCTGCAAGATGGATGCAGCCGAATGAAAATTTTTTTCAGATGGTGTCGATTGCACCCTTGGCGATCACCGGTCCGGTTGCCTTTCCGCCTGGCGCACCACCCTCTGGTTCGGGTGTAATCGCGAACAGCGCACCCTTGTGCAGATGCGGTCGCATTGCTTGAGGGATGGAATGAACGGCAGGTTTTGATGGGTCGATCATGCCAAGCGACCTTGCGACGCCATCTTCGGGGATGATCCACAATTCGGGATAAAGCGTACCTGTATCAAGCGAAATCGGGATGATCTGCAACGCGCCCGTTTGCGGATTATAGTTGGCGGCGACGCTTTCGCGTCCCCCTTCTGCTCCAATCGCCGCGACCAATATCTGCGGCTGCGCGGGGACAGGTTGCGTCTCGGGCTGGCGCCACAGCATCGTGGCCAGCACCAGTGCAACGGCGAATGAAGCAGCCGTCAATCCTTGCCAGATGCGAAGGCGAGTGCCTGTATTGTCCTGACGCGGTTGGGAAGTGATCGCAGCGTCAATCCGCGACCAGACAGCGGGCGAAGGAGCTTCTTCTTCGAGCGGTTCCATTGCGACCATGCGGTCCGACCATTTGGCATGCTCGGAGGCAAAATTCGGGTCGTCGGCAAGTCTTGCACGCGCCTGCGCTGCCTCGGCCTTGTCGAGCAGACCCAATGCCAGTTCGCCAGCGGTTGCGATATCCTCATCGGTCAAACGCATCAGCTCATGCCCTCAAGGCAATGGCGCAGCTTGATGAGCGCGCGGCGGATGCGGCTTTTTACCGTCGGCAGCGGCGTCGATTCAGCAACTGCGAGATCGGCATAGGTGCGCCCGTTCCAGAAGGCCGCGCGAATAAAATTGGCGTCGCGATCATCGAGTCGCTCGATACAGCTGTCCACAACGCGCGCATCGTCTTTCTCTGACAGCAGCTTTTCGGCATTAGGTGAGGGATCAGGGATTGCCAACGCTTCGTCAAGATCCGCCGGTTTGCCCTTGTCGCGCGCGCGAAGCCTGTCGATCGCGCGGTTACGTGTGACGGCAACCAGCCAGCTGATCGGACTCGCTCTATCCCTGTCAAAGGCGGCGGCGCGGTTCCAAATGGTGAGATAGGCGTCTTGCAAGGCTTCCTCGGCTTCGTTCCGGTTGCCGAAGATACGTAAGCAAACGCCAAAAAGTTTCGCCGAGGTTCGCCGATAGAGAAATTCGAACGCCTTCCTGTCGCCAATACCTACACGACCCAGAGCGTCACTGAGCAATTCGCGTTCGCGCGTCGCGCGTGCGATGGCCATCTTGCTTGCGTCGGGTTGCGCGTTCATCCGTCGGTTATCGGCGCGCAAGCAGGCGAGCGCAAAACGGGATTTGGCCGGTAGTCGCTACCAGGTACCAAAATCTCCCGGTGGCTGACTGGTGCGGCCTGACGCGCGGATCGGGCGGCGATATCCATAGCGCCGGCGCTTGACAAGCCGCAAGCATGGCCAATCGCCGCTATCCTTGCGTTCGACGAGCAAGAAGCTGTTCCGCCGATAGGCGGCGACAACGGAGTTCACCTGTGTGTTCAACAAGCCTGCGAGTATGAGCGTGCCGCCATCCGCAACGACCGAGGCGAAACTTGGGGCCAATTCCACCAGTGGACCTGCAAGGATATTGGCAATCAGCAGGTCATAGGGTGCGCGCGCAATAACTGCTGGGTGGTCAGTGCCTGTTGCGACGAAAAGCGCGACCTGACTGCGCCCTCGACCGAGATCGACCGCATTGGCAGCAGCATTGTCGCGAGTTACGTCGATGCTGACCGGATCGATATCCGATGCGGTGATCATAGCCCTTGGCCAGAGGTGCAAGGCTGCAAATGCGAGAAGGCCGGTGCCAGTTCCAATGTCCGCAATATGGTGAAAACGCCTACCGGTGCGATGCAGCAGGTCGATCATGGTGAGGCATCCGCTCGTTGTTTCATGCCCGCCGGTACCAAAGGCCTGACCAGCCTCGATCAGAAATGTGCGTGCACCTGCAGGGACTTCGCCTTTGTTTGTTGATGTATGAACATAAAAACGGCCAGCCACGACGGGGGCGATACTTTGCTGGCTGAGTGTCAGCCAATCCTCATCGGGTAACTGTTCGACGGCGCCCTTGGCCCCGAATCTTTTTTCCAGAAGGCCGACATCGTGCCGATCTGGTTTTGCGTTGAAATAGGCTTGGACGGACCATCTGGCATCGTTGAATGCCTCAAGTTCGTCAGCGACCAATGTCGGTTGATTGATGAAAAGTTCGAGCCACTCGTCATCTTCATGCATCGCTTCTGCCTCTGCCCGAGAGCAGGGCAGGGTGACTTTCCAGTTCATTTTGCTTTTTCTTTGGCGAGTCTGTTTTCGAGTCTTTCGAGCGCACCAGCGGCATATGTCGAACAAGCCGAAGTATCGATCAACGGCTCTTCGTTGACAAGACGCTCGAAAAAGCCGCTTTGTGAAGGATGAGGAGTGATCAGAATGTCGCAATCCTTGAACGCGGCAATTTTGGCAATGGTTGCCCGCAATGGCGCGACATATTCCGGATGGTCGTTAAAATGATAATCGTCCGCCGAAACTGCACTCAAGCTATCCGCAAAAACGATGTTTAAGCATTTTCCCTTGTCGCAGCTTTGCCAGCGCCAACTTGTGCCGCCGGGCGAATGTCCAGGCGAGGCAATTGCGGTCAGTGTTTGGTTGCCGATTTTCAGCGTTTCGCCGTCACCAATTGCTTGATCCACTTTGACACCTTCGACCGGTTCGAAAAGTCCTTTCTGGGGATCCGACGGATGCACAGTGCCGCTTTCCAAGGCATCCTTGGCTTCTGCCCGTGCTATCATCCGCGCGCCTGTCATCCGCTTTAAACCTGCCAATCCGCCCGAATGATCGAAGTGTTCATGCGTGTTGAGCAGATAGCGAACATCCTTGGGATCAAAGCCAAGCTTGCGGATATTCTCCACGATGCCCGGCGCGGCCTCTGCGATGGCCCCGTCGATCAGGAAATGGCCTTGCGGCGTTGTAATCAGCAATGAAACGATACCGCATGTGCCGACCATGTAGACATTGCCATAGACATGTGCAGGTGGAGCAGGATCACCCCATCCGTCCCGGCCTTCGCAAGCCTTGGCGATAGGTTCAAACTTGGCGACTGCAACTGTCGGAGGAGTTTGCGCAGGTGCGCAGCCTGCAATTAGTGCAGCAGCCAAACCAGCCGTGAGAAACTGTTTAGCGAACATAGCTGGCTCCATTGATGTCGAGCACTGCACCGGTCATCGATGGCGGTGCTTCAAGCGCGCAAAAGCGGACAAGTGTAGCTACTTCATCGGGCATTGCGACACGGCCTAAGGGGATATCTGCGAGCAGCTTATCTCCGCCACGGCTTGCCAGATAGTCCTCGGCCATGCCCGTCATCGTAAAACCCGGACAGATGGCGAAGGCGTAGATTTGCTGAGCGGCAAAACCGCGGGCGATGCTCTTGGTCATGGCGACCATCCCGGCCTTGGAGGCTGCATAATGCCAATGCGCCGGGCTGTCTCCCCTATAGGCGGCGCGGCTCGCGACATTGATGATCCGGCCTTCCTGACCCAGTGCCTGCCAGTGGAGGATCGCAAGACGGCAAAGCTGGGCAGAAGCCGTCAAATTGATCGCCATCGTCCGCTCCCAGCCATCGAGCCATTCGATATCGCTGAGGTCGATCGGATTAGCTTCGAAAACGCCAGCATTGTTGACAAGCACGTCAATACGCCCGCCCATTTCCTGTAGCGCATTGTGCCAAATTTCTGAGGGGACGGTTGGATCGCTTAGGTCGCCATGGGCACTGGAAGTTGCGTGAACCAGAACATTATCGTCGCTCAGTTCGTCGACAACAGCCGCACCAATGCCACGCGATCCACCGGTAACAAGGATGTGTAACGTCATTCCCGCTGCCTTCCACAGCGGGAACCGAAATTCAACCTTGCTTATCGAGTTAGTGTTTAGCGGATCAGATTGGCCGCAAACTTTCCGGCATTTGCCTGAAGTGCGGAAATCTTGCCATCGACATCGCCAAAGCCGCTTTCAAGCTGGGAAATTTCTGAAACGACATTTTCGGTGTCGGCACGGATTGCAGCAATGGTGTTCGACATCAGGTCGGCTGCAAGTGCGGTTTCGTCAACCGAAGCCGTAATCATCGTGACAGTCTGGGCCTGCTCTTCCATTGCATGGCGGATACGCTCTGCCGAATGGTGCACATCTTCAACTGCGGATTTTATCGACACGTTTGATTCGACAGAGGCTTTGGTTGCATTCTGGATAGCGGTGATTTTTTCGGCAATTTCGTCCGTTGCCTGTGCGGTCTGGTTAGCGAGGCTTTTTACCTCTTGCGCGACGACGGCGAATCCCCGTCCGGCATCGCCGGCACGGGCAGCTTCGATCGTTGCGTTCAATGCGAGCAGATTTGTCTGACCAGCGATGTCACGAATCAGGCCGAGAATGGACTCGATGGATTTGGACTGTTCCGACAATGTATCGGTTGCCTCGACAGCTTCCTGAGCGCGCTCGGTTGCGCGATTAGCCACTTCGGCTGCGGTTTCGACTTCGGAGCGGGTGTCTTCAATGGCGCGGATCAGGCCTGCAGCGGTCTGCGCCGCTTCGCGCATCGCCACAGCTGACTGCTCCGACGCTGTGGCGACCTCCGAAGCTTTGCTGAGCATGCCTTGAGCAACTGCAGTGCTGGCTGCGGCCTGCTGGCGCAGGATATTCGCTTGCTCTGAAATTTCAGCAGTACTTGAGCCGATGTCGCTTTCGAACTGCGCGGTGTAGCCCTCTTTCTGTTCGCGCTGGACGATTTTTTGATAATGTACATAGCAAGCAGAAGTCACGGCCAGTTCCACCGCTGTGAAATCGTGCACTGTTTTCATCAGCCGGTCGCGCGATGGGTCATCGGCGCCAATTCTGGCATCGAAAATGTCAAAATAACGAAGGCTGGCGCGGGTTGATGCAGCAAGCAGGTGGCCAAGAGGTACACGGTCCTTGCAGGCTGCGATGATCTGCGCTTTCAGATATTCGCGCCACGTTGTGCCTTTGATGTCGCGCATGCGCTCGCGGATGTAGCTTGCGGTCGACTTGACCATCTGCGCCACATAGTCCGGGTTGCGCAACTGTTCGGTTGTGCTGAAATTGGTCCAATATTCCCAATAATAGGCGGAGAAATCGTCCATTTCGTCGTCGACAACAGCGAGCAATTCCCGGCATTTCGTGGCCATCTGGCCATCGAAATCAAAGGCTTTGACGATCGTGTCAAACTCAGCCGAAAGCGACTTTTCCATATCCGACATTGCGAACTCCCGAATTGCGACCTGCAAGTTACACCTGGTTAGGAGTGCAAAGCTAATCGGGATTGGTTAACGCCCGGTTATCCATGGCAGGCAAAATTCCGTATCCCGCACCTTGCGCAGACGGTTCAAAGCGGTAAAGAGCGACGCAAACTTGAACAGGGAAGCTTAGCCGATGGCGCAGAATCCGAACCGGCCGATTTCGCCGCATTTGCAGATCTACCGTTGGGGACCGCATATGGCGGTGTCCATCTTCCACCGCGCGACAGGCTTTGTGCTCGCAACTGCCGGAATGCTGACCTTGCTATGGTGGATTGCGTCTATTGCGGGTGGGCCGGAAAGCTATGCTAGCTTCCAATCCTGGGTGGTATCTGCGGGCGCCGACGCCACGGGCCTGCAAACAGCGGCCAATTGGTTCTTCCGCTTGCTCGGACTGGCCGTGACCTACAGCTTTTTCCAGCATTTCTTCTCAGGCATCCGCCACCTGCTGATGGACTTGGGGGCAGGCTATGAACTGACCACGGTTCGGACCTGGTCGATCGCCGTTTTCATTGCCGCGCTGACCGCGACGGCGCTTGTCGCGATGCTTGTCGCTTCGCGTTTCATGGGGATTTGAGATGGGTAACGGAACAAACCTTGGGCGCGTTCGTGGGCTCGGTTCCGCCAAACATGGCGGCAAGCACTGGATTGATCAGCGACTGACTGCGGTGGGCAACCTGCTGCTGACAAGCTGGCTGGTGCTGTCGCTATTGTTGTTGCCAAATTTCGAATATGAGACCGTGGCCGCATGGCTTGCGCAGCCTTCGGTCGCCGTGCCCATGATCCTGATGCTGACCAGCATTTTTTGGCATGTCCGTCTTGGCTTGCAGGTGCTGATCGAGGACTATGTGCATGACGACGGCAACAAATTTGCCGCGCTGACCCTTTTGAACTTCTACGTAATTGGCGCCGCCGCATTCGGTATTTTCATGGTCGCCAAGCATGCCTTTGCCGGAGTGCCCGCCTGATGTCTGAAGCATATAAGATCATCGATCATACTTACGACGTCGTCGTAGTCGGCGCAGGCGGTTCGGGTTTGCGCGCAACGATGGGGTCGGCAGAGGCCGGTTTGAAGACCGCTTGCATTACCAAGGTCTTCCCGACGCGCTCGCATACCGTGGCCGCGCAAGGCGGCATTGCGGCTTCGCTGCAGAACAATTCGCCCGATCACTGGACATGGCACATGTACGATACCGTCAAGGGATCGGACTGGCTGGGTGACCAAGACGCGATCGAATATATGGTGCGTGAAGCGCCGGCTGCGGTTTACGAATTGGAGCACGCCGGCGTGCCCTTCAGTCGCAACGCCGATGGCACCATCTACCAGCGCCCCTTTGGTGGCCATATGCAGAATATGGGCGAGGGCCCGCCGGTGCAGCGCACCTGTGCCGCCGCTGACCGCACAGGTCACGCCATGCTGCACGCGCTCTATCAGCAGAGCCTGAAATATGATGCGGACTTCTTCATCGAATATTTCGCGCTCGACCTAATCATGGAAGATGGCGAATGCCGGGGCGTGATTGCCTTGTGCATGGACGATGGCAGTATACACCGGTTTAAAGCGCAATCGGTCGTGCTGGCCACCGGTGGCTATGGCCGCGCTTATTACAGTGCAACGTCTGCGCACACCTGCACCGGTGACGGCGGCGGTATGGTGCTGCGCGCTGGCTTGCCGTTGCAGGATCTGGAGTTCGTCCAGTTCCACCCGACGGGTATTTACGGCGCAGGCGTGTTGATCACCGAAGGTGCACGCGGCGAGGGCGGTTACCTGACCAACAGCGAGGGTGAGCGTTTCATGGAACGCTATGCGCCTTCGGCCAAGGATCTGGCGAGCCGTGACGTCGTGTCACGCTCAATGGCGCTTGAAATGCGTGAGGGCCGTGGGGTTGGCCCGGGCAAGGATCATATCTACCTGCATCTCGACCATATCGATCCCAAGGTGCTGGCAGAACGCCTGCCGGGCATCACCGAAAGCGGCAAGATTTTCGCCGGTGTCGACTTGACCCGCCAGCCGCTGCCGGTTTGCCCGACGGTGCACTATAATATGGGTGGCATTCCGTGTAATTATCATGGCCAGGTCGTGACCAAGAAGGGCAAAGACCCCGAGGTCGTTGTGCCGGGCCTCTATGCTGTCGGTGAAGCCGCTTGCGTTTCGGTTCACGGCGCCAACCGTCTGGGTTCGAACTCGCTGATCGACCTCGTGGTGTTCGGCCGTGCGACTGGCCTGCACCTCAAGGAAACGCTGAAGCCCAATGCAGCGCAAAAGGCATTGCCCAAAGACTCGGCCGACCTGGCGCTGGCCCGCGTCGACCATTTCCGCAACGCAAAGGGCGGTTCACCCACCGCCGAAGTACGTCTGCAGATGCAGCAGACGATGCAAAAGCACGCCGCTGTGTTCCGTGACAGCGCACTGCTTTCCGAGGGCTGCGAAATCATGCAGAAGGTCAATCAGCGGATGCAGGATATCTCGGTCAGCGACCGCAGCCTGATCTGGAACACCGATCTTGTCGAAACGCTCGAACTCGACAATCTGATGAGTCAGGCGATCTGCACTATCGAAGGTGCCAACGCCCGCAAGGAAAGCCGCGGCGCGCATGCGCATGAGGATTTCCCTGATCGCGACGACAAAAACTGGATGAAGCACACCGTGAGCTGGTTCGATGGCTGGGGCGGCAAGGGCGGCAAGGTCACTTTGGACTATCGCCCTGTGCACGATTATACACTGACCGACGACGTCGAGTATATCAAACCTAAGGCGCGAGTTTACTAAAGCGAATTGAAGGTTTGGGCCGTCAGGCTCAGGCTGCGCTCCCGTTTTTCATGATCGAACATGGAGCAGGCGACGATGATTTCGTCGGCCTGCGTTCGGTCGATGAATTTTGCAACGCCTCTTTTCACAGTGTCCAGCGATCCAATCGCGCTGCACGACAGCAGTTCGTCGAGCATCGAAACGATGTGCGGCGGCAGGCTGGCTTTATAGCCTTCAACTGGTGGCTGCATCTGGCGAGGGTTACCAGTGCGAAGGCCGACAAAGCTCTGCTGGATCGAGCTGGCGAGATATTCTGCCTCTTCGTCGCTATCCGCCGCAATGATGTTCATCGCCGCCATGACATGGGGTTTGTCGAGCACAGCGCTCGGCTTGAAGCTGCTGCGATAGACGTGCAGCGCTTCGTCGAGCATTTGCGGCGCAAAATGGCTGGCAAAGGCATAAGGCAGGCCAAGCAATGCGGCTACTTGAGCGCCATATAGGCTGCTGCCGAGGATATAGAGTTGCACGTCGGCACCGGCGCCCGGTGTCGCACTGATGCCGGTGCGACCATCGTCTGCGAAATAGCTCTGCAGTTCGACTACGTCGCGCACAAAGGCATTGGGATCGCTGTCGAGCGTGCGGCGGATGGCGTGGGCGACACGCTGGTCGCTGCTTGGTGCACGGCCCAGCCCCAGATCGATACGCCCAGGATGTAGGGCATCGAGCGTCCCAAATTGCTCGGCAATCACGAGCGGGGCATGATTAGGCAACATTATACCCCCTGCGCCGACACGGATCGTTTTGGTGGCAGCGGCTATGTGGCCGATGACGACGGAGGTTGCGGCACTGGCAATGCCTTTCATCCCGTGATGTTCGGCTACCCAGAAACGGGTAAAGCCCAAGCTTTCCGCATGGGCCGCCAGAGCGGCGGCATTGGCCAGCGCCTGTGGCACTGTTCCGCCATCAACGACGGGGACGAGATCGAGAATGGAATAAGCTGTCATCGCGATCATCTAGGCATGCCGCCTTGAAAATGCCAAGCAGCAATCGACAGTGCCCGTTGGTGCTGCCATAGGCAGGGCGAATGTTCACGTCCAATTTCCTGCCCTTTTTGCTCACCGCGATCCTGATCGAGCTTACGCCCGGTCCGAATATGGCCTGGATTGCGTTGACTGGCGCAAGTGTTGGCAAGCGGGCGGCGCTGGCGGCAACTGCAGGGATCGCATTGGGTTTGGCCATTGTCGGAGCAGCGGCGGCCTTCGGGCTGGCAGAATTGGCGAAAGCCTCTCCCCATTTGTTTGCCCTGTTGCGCTATGCAGGGGCAGCCTATCTGCTTTGGCTTGCTTGGAAAGCGTGGGAAGGAAAGAGCGACGTTTCGCCCGAACATGCCCATAACGGCAATGTGCGCTGGTTTCGCCACGGGCTTTTGCTCAACCTGTTGAACCCGAAAGCAGCTCTGTTTTTCGTGGCAATCCTGCCCAGCTATATCGATAGCGCCGAGCCGATTATGCCGCAGACGCTGCTGCTGTCCGCGACCTATGTCGCTGTGGCGACGCTTGTGCACCTCTTGCTCGCGTTGCTGGCCGGGCGGGCGCATGAGTGGTTTGAGCGAGGACAAAATGCTGTTCTTGTCCGGAAGGCATGTGCACTGTTGATCGCGGCGGTCGCAATCTGGTTTCTTATCAGCACAGCGAGATGATGGTGGCGTTCACTCGCCGTTCAGTTTGGCAGCCGCAGATGAAGCGTGCAAATTTATCGATGAATTGAGTGGAGAGGAGCAACTTTTATGGCCACCGAACGTTCTCCCGGTTTCAAACTGTTTTTTGCGGGGCTGATCGGCCTTGTGCTCGCCATCCCATTGATGATGGTTTTTGCACTGTCTTGGGACAGGCAGGAACAGGCCAATACCGCCCAGACCTCGATTGCGGCGGGCTGGGGCGGGCCGCAGGTTGTGGTCGGGCCGGTGCTGGTCATTCCTTACACCACCGACAATGTCGAAACCGTGACCGAAAATGGCCAACAGACAACGCGGACCGTGCGGGTGCAGCGCGAATTGTTTCTTTCGCCTGAAAAGAACGCGATGAAGACCGACCTTCGCCCCGAGCGGAAGAAGAAGTCGATCTATGAAAGCGTGCTGTTTGTTGCCGAAAATAGCGGCAGTGCGCGGTTTGCACTGCCAGCCGATTTCGCCCGCTACGGCATCCCCCGTGATAGCCTCAATCTGGCCGGAGCTGAATTGCGCTTTGGTATTTCGGATGCGCGGGGATTGCAGGCGGACAGCAAAGTGCAAGTCAATGGAACCGCGCTTGAACTGCAACCTGGCAAGGGGCTGGCGGCCTCAGGCAATTCGGGTTTTTTCACCTTCATCGACTGGGATGGCGCTACGCCGCTGAACGTCAGCTACAGCTATGCCTTCCGCGGCAACAAATCGCTGACAATGGTACCGCGTGGCAAGGAAACCAGTTGGGAAGTCAAGTCGACTTGGCCCAGCCCAAGCTTTGCCGGTGATTTCCTCCCGACCAAGCGCACGATTTCAGACAAGGGCTTTTCTTCGACGCACAAGGTCACCAACCTGGCGCTTGGCCAGTCGCTGGTGCTGAAGGAAGACTTAGGCATGCCGCAGCTTGAGGGCGGCTATGTCGCGCCGATGGTGGCGTCATCGGCAAGCGCACAGCCAGTCGGGGGGCCTTCGCAGGCCGCCACAATCGGCCTGATCGAACCCGTCGACCTTTACAGCCAGGTCGACCGATCGGTGAAATATGGCTTCCTGTTCATCGGCTTCACCTTCCTCGCTTTCCTGATGTTTGACGTGGTCGGCGGGGCAAAGGTTGCTGCTGCCGAGTATCTGCTGACCGGGGCAGGGCTGGTGCTGTTCTTCGTGATGCTGCTCGCCTTTGCCGAGGTCATCGGCTTCACCTGGGCTTATCTGCTGGCGGGTGGTGCGATTACCGGCTTGCTGACTGCCTATTCCGCAGCGGTGCTGAAAAGCTGGCTGCGCGCGCGCGTGATTGGCGGACTGTTAGTCGGGCTTTATGCGACACTTTATGTCCTGCTTAACCTTGAGGCCTATGCGCTGATTATCGGATCAGTGCTGCTCTTTATCGCTCTCGCAGTGGTGATGTGGGCAACCCGTCATATCGATTGGGGCGCCAAGCGTGGAGCAGAGGAAGCTAGCGCCAGCGGAGCATAGAGCTATCGAGTTCAGCGACGGATCGGACACCCATGAGTTTCATGCCGCGTTCGATCTCGTCGCGCAGCTTGCCGACCACACGGTCAACCCCGGTTTCGCCCGCAGCAGCCAAAGCATAAAGATAAAGCCTGCCACCCGAGCAGGCTGTAGCACCTGCCGCTAAAGCTTTGAGCACATGCGTGCCGCGCCGCACACCGCCATCGCAGATGATGTCGATTTTTCCACCGACGGCATCGGCGATTTCGGCGATCTGATCGAAAGGTGAGCGCGAACCATCCAATTGCCGTCCGCCGTGGTTGGAAACCATGATTGCGGTGGCGCCAATATCGACTGCCCGCTTTGCATCTTCGACCGACATCACGCCCTTCAGGCAAAACTGCCCGCCCCATTCTGCGCGGATCGCCTCGGCCATTTTCCAGTCCATCGACTGGTCGAGCATCGTGTTGAAATAATCGGCGACCGACACCGCGACATTGGTGCCTTCGCTGACATGGGTTGAGAGATTGGGCAGCGAAAACTTCTCGCGCAACAGATAGTTCATCACCCAGCCGGGATGGGTGGCATAGCTGAACACCGACGAAGGCGTGAAGCGCGGTGGAGAGGTGAAGCCGGTACGCAAACAGCGTTCGCGATTTCCCGCAACGATGGTGTCGACCGTCAAAGTGATGGCATCGAAATTCGCCGCCTTGCAGCGTTCGACCATCGATTTGTTCAGCCCTTTGTCCTTGTGGATATAAAGCTGGAACATCTTGGGTGTCTTGATCGCCGCTCCGACCTCTTCGATGCTCACCGTCGCAAGGCTGGAGATACCGAACCAGGTGTTGAATCGTTCGGCGACCGCGGCCACAGCACGCTCGCCCTGCCAGTGGAACAGCCGCTGCAACGCTGTGGGAGAGAGAAATAACGGCATGCCGATCTTCTTGCCCATTACCGTTGTCGACATGTCGATGTTTTCAACGCCGGCGAGAACATTGGGCACCAGATCACAATCGCCGAATGACGAGGTATTACGTCCTTTGGTGACCTCATCATCACCCGCTCCGTCGATATAGTGGAAAATGGGCGAAGGCAGGCGACGTTGTGCCAGTCGGCGAAAATCCTCGACATTGTGGCAGTCGGAAAGGCGCATTAGTAAACGGTCCGGTTCTGCTTGGTCGCTTTAGTGGCGAGCGAGAAACGGGGCTCGACCGCGGTTACAGGGTTTAGGATATGTGCGGCGACGCGTTTGCCAACTGCCGGACCATGCTTAAAGCCATGGCCTGACCCGCCACCGACCAACCAGACATTGTCGTGGCCGGGCAGCTGATCGATCAGGAAATCGCCGTTTGAGCTGTTCTCATATTGGCAAACGCGCGAATGGATCAGCGGTGCATCGGCAAGATCCGGAAAGCGGATTTTGAGGTAGCTGCGCGCCCTAGCGATCCCTTCCGCCGATAACTGCCTGCTTTGGGTGTCGGGGTCGACTTCTTCGCCATGGGTGTCGAAAGCCATCTTGAATCCCTGACCTTCCAGATCGGGAAAGCCATAGGCGAAATCCTGGGCATTCGAGTCTGCCCAGACGGGAAGGGAGGGGGAGGCAAACCGGCTATCCCCGGGGGCGGCCCCGAAATGGAAAACCTCCTGACGGGTAACAAATATCCGTCCGCCAAGAACTTCTGGAAAAATCTTTGGCAGCCAAGGGCCGCAGGCATAGACCAAATGCCGAGCTGTTCGGTCGCCGATCTGATAAAGTCCGTTCGAAAGTTTCTTGGGCTGACCAATCTTGGCGCGTACTGCCTCAAGCCCAGCATCAGCCACAACAGCTTGCACGCCGCGCCCAGCGATCAACGCGCCGGTTCCGGTTTCGAGGAAACCCAATTCATTGTCGGCAAAGCGCATCTGCGGGAAACGTTCGCGCATCGCTGCGGCATCGCCCTCCCATCGGTCGAGTCCGGAGGCTCGCAGCCAATCAAGGCTCTGATGAAATGACGCGTCTTCCTTGGCAGCAAACCACAGCACGCCGACTTTATGCAGGATGGGCTGTGATTGGCGCGCCGAAAGGGCATCCCATTGTGCAAGCGAGTCCACAGCCATGCTCGAATAGAGTGGATCGCCGCCATAGCTGACCCGGACCACCCGGCTTTCCCCTCCAGAGGAGGAACGTGCATTTCCCGGCGAATATTGATCGAACAAAGCAACAGACAAGCCTGCTTTCTTCAGGTGCCACGCACTCCACGCGCCAAACACGCCAGCACCGATGACGGCAACGTCAACGGTAGCGGAGTCGGGGATTGCTGCTTTGGCCTGGGTCGCAAGTCCGATAGCGCCCGCCGCAGCAAGCGTCTCGCGTCGCGTTAGCTTCATTGGTACGCCCCCTCGTCAATTGCTCCGGAAATAGTCGCAGCTGTTGGGATCACCGCTCTGCAAACCCTGTTTCAAAGCTGCCATACGCTGTTCGCTGGTCCCATGCGTGAACATGCTCTCGACCGGCGCACGTCCCGCATCGCGCATCAGCTTGTCGTCGCCAATGGCATGGGCGGCGCGCATGCCTTCTTCGATGTCGCCCGGCTCTATGCGGGCGGCATTTTTGGCGGCCCAAACACCAGCATAGCAATCTGCCTGCAATTCCATCCGCACTTGGAGCGCGTTGCCTTCGGCCTGACTGGCGCGAGCCTGTGCACGGCGGACCTGATCGGCGACGCCCGTCAAATTCTGGATATGATGGCCGACTTCATGCGCGATAACATAGGCATAAGCGAAATCGCCGCCGCCGCTCATCTGTTGCATTTGCTGGAAGAAGGTCGTGTCGAGATAGACCCCTTGGTCGGCTGGGCAATAGAATGGCCCCATTGCCGATTGTGCCGACCCGCAGCCGGACTGTGTGCCTTGCTGATAGAAATTCAGGGTGGTTGGCTGGTAGCGCTGGCCAGCTTGCGCAAACAGGGCGCCCCATGTGTCCTCAGTCGATTTGAGAACACGGCAGGCAAAGAGCTCTTCCTGCGTGTCGCAGGCCTGGTTGCCGCCGGCACCCTGCTGTGCCGTTTCGGTAGGTGCCATTCCGGTACCGCCGAGATTGAGCATGCCGCTCGAAAACAGGAAATAGCCCACGACTGCCAAAATCAGTAATGTGCCGCAGCCCATTTTTCGGCCGAACAATAGAGGAAGCAGCCCGAATATCAGCGAGCCCATGCCGCCTCCGCCGCCCCCCATGCTGAAACCTCCGCCACCGGTACCGTGGTCTCGGGTGTTGCTGCTTGGATCAAGATCGTCGAGGCGCATGGCGATTCTCCCTGGTCGCGGTCAATCAAGCATTGCGGTTTTGCCACAAAAGCGCAAGGAAGAAGGCGGATTTACAAACAGTACCGCAAAGGACTTCTCCCATGTTTCTCAAAGGCAAAACCGCTCTGATTACCGGCTCCACATCGGGCATAGGTCTGGGCTATGCGCGGGCGCTGGCCGCCGAAGGCGCCAACGTGATGATCAACGGCTTTGGCGGTGCGGCCGAGATCCAGGGGCATGTCGAAGAGCTGATCCGCACTAGCAATGCAGGCGCGCTTTATTCGCCAGCGGATATGACCAAGCCGGAGGAAATTCGTGCGATGGTCGCCGATTGCACCGCCAAATTGGGCACACCTGACATATTGATCAACAACGCCGGCATACAGCATGTCTCGCCAGTCGATACATTCCCTGAGGATAAATGGGATGCAATCATCGCAATCATCCTGTCGTCTGCCTTTCACACGACCAAGGCAGTTGTGCCCGCGATGAAGGAAAAGGGTTGGGGCCGCATCATCAACACCGGTTCGATGCACAGCCTCGTCGCATCGCCGTTCAAGAGCGCGTACAATGCCGCAAAGCACGGCATTGCTGGTTTAACCAAAACCATTGCGTTGGAAGTCGCCCGTGATGGCATCACCGTCAACAATATCTGTCCGGGCTATGTCTGGACATCGCTGGTCGAAAACCAGATTCCCGATACTATGAAAGCGCGAGGGTTAACCCGCGATCAGGTAATCAACGACGTGCTACTCGCCGCACAGCCGCAGAAGCAATTTGTGCAGGTGGAGCAATTGGCTTCGTTGGCAGTTTATCTGTGTAGTGATGCGGCAGGAGCCATCACCGGCGCCAATCTCTCAATGGATGGGGGCTGGACGGCTCAATAGTCGAATGCAACTCATCTTCGAAAAATTCGAACTTTGTCACTTGGGCAATCGATTTAGTCGATAACAGTGCAAGGAAAAAGTCGATGGCATTGTCATGGGGTTGAGATAGTCTCACCCCATAGTGCTGTCTGACGCACCAAGATCCGAACTCATAATCAGGATAGGAAAAGCTATGAACGACCAAACTCCCATCAACGCTGGCGGCGGTTGCCCGGTCCACAAAGATGCGGCCCGCTCGCTGCTGGGCCGCACCAACAAGGATTGGTGGCCTGAAGCTCTTCCCGTAGACATCCTGCATCAGGGTGGCGTTTCGCCCGACCCGATGGGTCCCGACTTTGATTATGTCAAAGCGTTCAAATCGATCGACTATCAGGCACTGAAGGCTGACCTGACGGCGCTGATGACGGACAGCAAGCCTTGGTGGCCTGCTGACTATGGCCATTATGGTCCTTTCTTCATTCGCATGGCCTGGCACGCTGCCGGCACCTACCGCACCGCAGATGGTCGTGGCGGCGCCAATAGCGGTCAACAGCGTTTTGCTCCGCTTAACTCATGGCCCGATAACGGCAACCTGGACAAGGCACGCCGTCTTTTGTGGCCGATCAAGCAGAAATATGGCCAGCAGATCAGCTGGGCCGACTTGTTCATTCTCGCAGGCAATGTCGCCATCGAGTCGATGGGCGGACCGGTCTTTGGTTTCGGCGGCGGTCGTGCCGACGTGTATGAGCCTGAGAAAGACATTTATTGGGGCGAAGAAGACCTTTGGGTCGACCAAGGTGCCGAAACCCGCATCCAGCCGGAAAAGCAACTCGATCTCGAAAACCCGCTGGCTGCGATTCAGATGGGTCTGATCTACGTCAATCCGGAAGGCCCGGGCGGCAACCCTGACCCGCTTCTGTCGGCACGCGACATGCGGATTACCTTTGCCCGCATGGCGATGAACGACGAAGAAACCGTTGCACTGACTGCGGGCGGCCACGCTTTTGGTAAAGCGCATGGCGCTATTCCCGCTGACCAGTTGAGCGGAAGCCCCGAGTCGGAAGCTTTGGAAAAGATGGGATTTGGCTGGGCGACGGATCCGGAGCAAATTGCATCGGGTAAGATTACGACGTCCGGCATCGAAGGCGCATGGTCGAACAACCCCACCCAATGGGGTGGTGACTATTTCCGCCTGCTGTTTAAATATGACTATAAGCTGGTCCATAGCCCGGCTGGCGCGCAGCAGTGGACGCCGATCAATCCCGACCCAGAGGATATGGCGCCAGATGCGCGTGATCCGTCGAAGCGGGTTCCGACGATGATGACCACAGCCGACATGGCGCTGAAGATGGATCCGGAATATCGCAAGATTTCAGAACGTTTCCGTGATGATCAGGCGGCACTTGACGATGCTTTTGCACGTGCGTGGTTCAAGCTGTGCCACCGCGACATGGGCCCGAAGGCCCGCTATCACGGTCCGGAAGTGCCGAAGGAAGACCTGATTTGGCAGGATCCTGTTCCTGCAGGCACGATGCCTTCGGATGCAGACGTTGCCGCGTTCAAGTCCAAGATCCTTGCCAGCGGTGTCGCTGCCAGCGATCTTATCAAAGCAGCTTGGGCTTCGGCATCAACTTATCGCAAGAGCGACCACCGTGGCGGTGCAAATGGCGCCCGCGTCCGCTTGGCGCCGCAAAACGGCTGGGCTGTGAACGAGCCGGAACAGCTGGCGGCGACGCTTGCAAAGATCGATGAGTTGCGTGGCTCTTTGTCAATGGCGGACGCAATCGTTCTGGCAGGCAGCGCTGCAGTCGAAAAGGCTGCCAAGGATGCTGGTTATGACGTAGCTGTACCTTTCACCGGTGGCCGTGGTGACGCCACTGCGGAATGGACCGATGTAGAGAGCTTCGATGTTCTCGAACCGCGCGCCGATGGCTTCCGCAACTATCTATCGAACAAATTCTCGGTGAAGACCGAAGAATTGCTGATCGATCGCGCGTCATTGCTCGGTCTCTCAGCTCCGGAATTGACAGCGCTTGTTGGTGGTCTGCGCGTGCTCGGTGCCAATCATGGCGGTCGTTCGCATGGCGTGTTCACCGACCGCGTCGGTCAGTTGACCAACGACTTCTTCGTCAACCTTCTGGATATGGAAACATTCTGGGAAGCTGTAGATGGCAGCGGCGAAGAAGAATTTGTCGGTTATACTCGTGGTGGCCGGACTGAACGCTGGCGCGCAACACGGGCCGACCTTGTATTCGGGTCCAATTCGCAGTTGCGCGCAGTCGCTGAGGTCTATGCCGAAAAGGGTAACGAGCAGAAGTTCGTCGCCGACTTTGTCAAGGCATGGGTCAAGGTCATGAATGCCGACAGGTTCGATCTCGCCTGATCACTAGATGAGAAAATGGGGGCTGCCGTGCTTGATGTGTGGCAGCCCCTTTATTGTTCTCGACACCCGCAGGTGCTGAAGAACTTATGTGTCACTCTACAGGCTGGTTCGTCCTGATCGGTGCGCCTGCAACCTGATCGGCATAATTTTGCCCGACAGTCGATGAACTGTTGAGGGCTCCCTCGGGTAAATTACTCTGCGGCGATTCAGTCTGATTTGAATTGGCGCTGGCACCCAAGGGGACCGCGTCATTCATGGGCTGTCCAAAGGTTTCAAATTCGTCGGGGCCTTCCGCCCCTTCGTCTTGCGACGCATATTCGTCGCTTGCCTCTTCAGGCGTCTCCGCCGGAGCCTGAGCCGCTTGAGTTTGCGGCGCTACCACGGGCGCTTCCGGAGCAACCGGTTTATTGGTTTCAAAACTGGTTCCTGACGGGACGATCAGCGCAGCAAATGCTGCGACGCAAAGAACGGCGACTATGCTTTTCTGGATATTGTCCACAACAACCTCAAATTCACAAAACGCAGCCGGATTTCTATAGCTTTATCGTTAAGAAACGATTGATTGGTGGCGGAACGAAAAAAAAGCCGCCGGTCTGTTCACCGGCGGCTTTAGGTGGTTTTTCCTCCCCAGGAAAACTTGTTCAACCCAGTTTGGCGGCGCTCCCCAAGCGGTGGTAGAGGCGGGCGAATTTCTTCGATTCTTCGCCATCTTTCACAGTGGGCAGATATTGCGCGAGCGCCTTGCGGATCAGCTTGAAGTCCTCGGTTGAAAGGACTGCGCGGGAACGTGCTGGTTCACTCATAGCTAACTCCTTTTCGACAATTAAATCAGGCCGCGTTGGCGAACTGGTTCATAGTGTTGTCCTTGCCACCCGCTTTCAGGGCTGCTTCACCGGCGAAATATTCCTTATGATCATCGCCAATGTCGGAACCGGACATGTTCTGGTGCTTGACGCAGGCGATGCCCTGGCGGATTTCCTTGCGCTGGACGCCTGCGACATAACCAAGCATGCCCATTTCGCCGAAATAATCCTTGGCAAGGTTGTCGGTGCTGAGCGCTGCGGTGTGATAGGTCGGCAGGGTGATCAGGTGGTGGAAGATGCCCGCCCGCTTTGCAGCATCGCGCTGGAAAGTCTGGATGCGGCGGTCGGCTTCGATACCCAGATCGGTTTCGTCATAGGATGCGCTCATTAGGTTCGCACGGTCATAGGTCGACACGTCCTTGCCTTCGGCGGTCCATGCATCGAACACCTGCTGGCGGAAATTGAGCGTCCAGTTGAAGCTGGGCGAGTTGTTGTAAGCGAGTTTCGCATTGGGAACGACTTCGCGGATGCGGTCGACCATGCCGGCAATCTGCTCGATATGCGGCTTTTCAGTTTCGATCCAGATCAGGTCGGCGCCGTTTTGAAGCGAGGTGATGCAATCGAGCACGCAACGGTCTTCGCCGGTTCCTGAACGGAACTGGAAGAGGTTTGAAGGCAGGCGCTTCGGCTTCAGCAGTTTGCCGTTGCGGTTGAGGATGACATCGCCATTCTGCGCGGTTGCCGGGTCGATTTCTTCGCAATCGAGGAAGCTGTTATACAGATCGCCCAGATCGCCGGGTTCCTTGGACACCGCAATCTGCTTGGTCAGGCCAGCGCCGAGCGAGTCGGTGCGGGCAACGATGATGCCATCGGGAACACCGAGTTCGAGGAAGGCATAGCGGCAGGCGCGGATCTTCTGCAGGAAATCCTCATGTGGCACGGTGACCTTGCCATCCTGGTGGCCGCATTGCTTTTCGTCCGAAACCTGGTTTTCGATCTGCAGGGCGCAGGCACCGGCTTCGATCATCTTCTTAGCAAGGAGATAGGTTGCCTCGGCATTGCCGAAACCTGCGTCAATGTCGGCAATGATCGGAACGACGTGGGTTTCGTAATTCTCGATCTTGTTCAGCAGCTCGGCTTCTGCCGCTGCATTTCCCGTTTCGCGGGCCTTGTCGAGGTCGCGGAAGAGCAGGTTGAGTTCGCGGCTATCGGCCTGACGCAGGAAGGTGTAGAGTTCTTCGATCAGCGCGGGAACGCTGGTCTTTTCGTGCATCGACTGGTCGGGCAGGGGGCCGAATTCGCTGCGCAGGGCGGCGATCATCCAGCCGGAGAGATAGAGGTAACGCTTCTTGGTGGTACCGAAATGCTTCTTGACCGAAATCATCTTCTGCTGCGCGATGAAGCCGTGCCAGCAGCCCAATGACTGGGTGTAATTGGCAGGGTCGGCGTCGTAAGCAGCCATGTCTTCGCGCATGATTTTCGCGGTGTAGCGGGCGATGTCGAGACCGGTCTGGAAACGGTTTTGCAGGCGCATGCGGGCGACGGATTCGGGGCTGATCGAATCCCATGTTCCGTTCTGCGAACCGATGAGTTGGCCTGCTGCCTTGATTTCTTCCTGATAGGTCATTGTGACAAATCCTTGTTTGGGAGGTCTGATATGGGAACAACTTACCTATGTTTGCGCACCTTCCGTGAGTCTGATTTGTCAAAAATGTTGTGTGTGCGTTGCACAAATGACCATTAATCTTGTCAAAAAGTAATATTTATGACAAAGCGACGACATGGCAGAGCAGAAACTTTTCGCCGGCGCCGCCGTCCGCCGCATCCGCCGGTCTAACGGGCTGACGCAAACCGCGATGGCGGAGGCGCTGGCGGTATCGCCCAGCTACCTCAACCTGATCGAGCGCAACCAGCGACCGTTGACCGCCGCGATCCTGCTGCGGCTTGCCGAGCGTTTCGATTTCGACGCACGCAGCCTGACCGGCGCAACCCCCGGCGGCGGGGTAGAGGCGCTGCGCCGCCGCCTGGCCGACCCGCTGTTCGCCGATCTCAACCTCGACAAGCTGCAACTCGAAGACTGGATCGCCGCCGCCCCCGACGCCGCCGAAGCCTTTGCCCGCGCTTTTGACCGGCTGTCGGGCGCTGGCCAGCGCCAAGAGGCCGACGCCATCGCTGCCGTCCGCGCCGAAATCGAGCGTTGGCGGAACCATTTCGCCGATCTCGACGCGCAGGCAGAGGCGCTGGCGGACGAGCTGCGCCTTGCCAATGCCGACCTTTATGGTGCCATCGCAGAACGCCTCCGCGTCAAGCACCAGCTTTCCATCCGCATCCTGCCCGTTGATGTACTGCCCGACAGGCTCAAGCGGCTCGATCTGCACGCGCGCCAGCTCCAGCTATCCGAACTGCTCGATCCCGCCAGCCGCACCTTTGCCGCCGCGAGCGAGCTCGCCAATCTGGAGGCGCGGGCGGAGATTGACGGCCTTGTCAAAGGCGCAGACTTTGCCGAGCGCGCGAGCGAGCGTTTCTATCGCCGCCATCTGACCAGCTATTTCGCCGCAGCGCTGATGATGCCCTATGCCCGTTTCCTGCGCGCGTGCGAGGGCACGGGTTATGATATCGAGCTGTTGCAGCGGCGTTTCGGCGCCGGCTTTGAACAGGTCGCGCACCGGCTGACCACGTTGCAACGCGTCGGCGCGCGCGGCCTGCCATTTTTCATGCTGCGCATCGACCGCGCCGGGCAGAGCAGCAAACGCTATGCCGGGGCCAGCGCCTCTCCGCTGGTGGAAAGCGACGCGCGCTGCCCGCTCTGGCGGCTGCACACCGCGTTCGATCGGCCCGGCCATCTGGTGAAGGATATGGTCGAGCTGGAAGACTCCACCCGCTGGTTCACCATTGCGCGTACCGTGCAACCACAGGCGGGCAGGGAAGGCGGCATCCGCGCCGAATTCGCCGTCGGCCTGGGGATCGACGCGCAACTCGCCGCCCCACTCGCCGCCGCACGCGGCATAGACCTGAGCGCGGGGGAGGCGACCCCTATCGGCCTAGGCTGCCGCGCCTGCACCCGCCCCGATTGCCCCCAACGCAGCGCCCCACCCGCAGGCCGGGTGCTGGTGTTCAACGAGCGCGAACGGGGGTTGACGCCCTTTGTTTGGGCGGGGGAGTAAGTTCGCTCAATTCACTCCCGTTGGGAGAGGATAGGAAGGCTTCACCCCAGGCAAAAACTGCCCGGGCAATGGAGGAGGATTGATTGGGGCGGGGGGTAACGGCAGAGGGGGCGAAGCAACATGGTGCGGCGCTTTCTTCTCTTCTACCGGCTATACGTACGACAACTTGTGCAGTCTCAGCACCGGCGGATAACTGGCTTCAATCCTTATCCACCAGCCGTCCAAGCACCGCAACGAGTGTCAGGCTGGCTACCCACCCGAAGAGAATTTCAAACCACATCGCCCAGCGCAGGATGACGCCGAACAGCAGGTCTGTTCCGGGAGGGTCTTCTACAATCGGCGCCCAATCGCTATCCTGTTGCAAGTCGACGAGTGGCAGAACGAGGTCCAGTGAATAAACAAAGGGCTGAAACGTCGAATATTCGGCAGGCACTTCGCTACATTCCGTCCATTTTTGCAGGCCCGGTTGCCCGGCATGGCCGCACGCCTTGTCGATCGCCGGGGCGAGTGTTGGGCTGTTAAGCAACGGCGTGCTAGGGCCAATATAGTTGTAGTGCGCTCCCGCCAAAAACAACAAGCTGCATAATAGCCAAACCCCGCCCATCCATGCCAAAGTCCATAACGGTCGGTGCCCGTATCCGGCGAACCATCCATAGGCCCAATGCAGCCCCCGGCGCCATCTGCCGGTGATCTGGCCCGGTGCCTTCCGCATTAACTCCTGCTTTGCAATGGCAATCCGTGCCGCATGATCCGCATGGCCCGCGTCACGTAGAACTTTTATTAACTGTTCCCAAGGTTGTGGTCTGAAGTCTCGAACGAGTTGGCTAGCCTTTTGTCGTTTGAGCCATCTTATTCTCATTTCAGCGTTGGTTTGACCGATAATCCTGTCGTAATGAAAACCATCAAGATGATGACCACCACTTTCCCAACATTCTTCATCGTCTACCAATGTCCCGATTTTTGCAGCAGTAAGATCAACGCTGCCATTTATCGTCGCATCTCGTAAGAAAAGAGTGCCTTTTACTTTGAGAGCTTGAGCGTTTAAGGCAATACCTTCGGTATGAGTGAAGCTGCCATTGCCGCACGACAAATCAGTGCCAACCGTCGCTCCAATCAAACGTACTTCTCCGGTTGCGGCAAATCCATCACGCAAAAATACACTGCCCGTCACCGCGATACCGTCAGCCATGAGTCCTGGAAGACTGCTGCCACCAAGGAACAGTTCCGGGAGGTTCGCCTTCATCAAATTAGGAGTGCTGTCAAAATGGCAGTTTGCAAGGGCAAGGCGCAAAGATGTTGTGATCAAATGCAAACTCAGTTCGCCTGCGATCCAAGCCCCTCCAAGCATTACGCCTTCTTCATGAACGGGGTTGTTCGCATCGCCGCCCAATACGAGAAAACGGATTAACTCCGCACGGATACGGTTGGCTGCTGTTTCCGAATTGGGCCGCGTGCCATCTCCGAAAATGCAGCCTTCACCCTTAGCGGAACATGCGATGAGTTTCTTTTCTGCAGCGCTTAAACTTGGAAAATCGGTTGCCGACCGCCCAAAAGCTTGTTTCGCTGCGATCAGCTTCTTCGACGGAGATGATGATACCCCGGTTGATTTGGTCATACCACATCGTAGCGAGGGCGGGAAACGGGGCAAAGAACAAATTGCGTGATACTTCGATCTATAAATCTATGCCGAGATAGTTGAGCGGGCGGGGCTTTCCAAATCCTCCCCATCGACTTGCGATGGGGAGGGGGACCGCGACAACGGCGTGGTGGAGGGGACTGCAACGTCGAAGGCCCCTCCGTCATCCGACGCTATCGAATCGGCTGCCACCTCCCCATCGCAAGTCGATGGGGAGGAACGGTTACCCGACGAACTCCTTGTCTTCGACTATATCTATGGCGTGCTGCATTCGCCCGATTACCGGCGCACCTATGCGCAGTTCCTGAAAATCGATTTCCCGCGCATCCCCTATTCGGCATCGCCAGAGGTCTTTGCCCATGTCGCCGAAAAGGGCGGCCAGCTGCGCCGCCTGCACCTGATGGAGGATGCCGCCATTGGCGCGACGCCTTATCCATTCAAAGGGGATGGCGACAATGTGGTGGTGAAGCCTGCGCTATCAGACGATGGCCGCGTGATCATCAACCCCGACCAATGGTTCGAGGGCGTGCCGCAGATCGCATGGGAATTCCACATCGGCGGCTATCAGCCCGCACAGAAATGGCTTAAAGACCGGAAGGGAAGGGCGCTGTCTTTCGACGATGTGCTGCACTATCAAAAGATCATCAAAATCCTGTGCGAAACCGACCGGATCATGAAAGAGATCGAGCTTCCGCTCTGATTTTGAAGCGGTCGGTAAACCAGACTCAACTTTTGCCTAAATAACATTTCCAACTATCTCGAAACATCGCTTGACTCCCTTCTCTGATTCGATATTTCAACGAATATCGAAATAAAGGAGTCGCCATGGACGCCGACATCGTTATCAAGGCCCTCGGTGCGCTGGCGCAGGAGCATCGGTTGGCGGCATTTCGCTTGCTGGTGCAGGCGGGGGCTCCCGGGCTTCCTGCTGGCGTGCTGGCGGAGCGACTGGCGGTTCCCAACAGCTCGCTGTCCTTTCACCTCGCACAGCTGAGCCATGCCGGGCTGATCCGGCAGGAGCGGCAGGGGCGGTCGCTGATTTACTCGGCCGATTATGCCGCGATGAACGGGCTGATCGGGTATCTCATGGAAAATTGCTGTGCGGGTGCGGTTTGCGGTTCGGATGCGGAATCCGGCTGCGCGCCTGCCATAACTGACGAAAGGAAAAGTGCATGAAACGCTTTCACGTGCATGTCGGGGTCGAAAAGCTCGACGCCTCTATCGCATTTTATTCGGGCCTGTTCGGGCAGGAGCCTTCGGTGGTGAAGCCCGATTATGCTAAATGGATGCTCGATGACCCGCGCGTCAATTTCGCCATCTCGCAGAAATGCGGCGCGGTGAAGGGTGTCGAGCATCTGGGCATTCAGGTCGAGGATCAGGGCGAACTCGCCGAAGTCTATGGCCGCCTGAAAGCCGCCGACCGCCCGGTGCTCGAGGAAGGCGCGACCACCTGCTGCTATGCGCAATCGGAAAAAAGCTGGATCGCCGACCCCGATGGCGTGGTGTGGGAAGCATTCCTGACCAACGGCGAATCCACCGTCTATGGCGGCAACCCCGAATTGCAGCAGCTTGCCTCGGCCAACGCCGCCGCCAATGCCTGTTGCGCGCCGGCGCAAGCGGCGCCAGCGCCTGCAACAACCGGTTGCTGCGGCTGAGTTAGCCCATGCCCGACATACGCAACGTACTGGTGCTTTGCACCGGCAACAGCGCCCGTTCGATCCTTGGAGAGGCCTTGTTCAACCTGCACGGGGCGGGGCGGGTGCGCGCCTTTAGCGCGGGAAGCAAGCCCAAGGGCGTGCCGCATCCCGGAGCGCTCCGTCTGCTCGCGCGGCGGGGAATCGATACCGCCAGCTTCCGCTCGAAAAGTTGGGACGAGTTTTCGGGGCCGGATGCTCCGCCCATCGACCTTGCCATCACCGTGTGCGGCAACGCAGCGGGAGAGGAATGCCCGGTCTTTTTGGGAAGCCCGTTAAAGGCGCATTGGGGCCTGCCCGATCCGGCCGATGTGGCGGGTAGCGAGGCCGAGGTCGATGCTGCCTTTGAGGAAACCTGGCGCTTGCTCGAAATGCGGGTGAAGGCGTTCATGGCACTCGATTTTGCAGCAATGGATAAGACAGCAGCGCAGAAGGCGCTAGCAGACATCGGCAATATGGAGGGTGCAGCATGAGGCAGAGGCTTTGGGGGGAGGCTCTGGGGAGTTTTTTCCTTTTCGCGACAGTGGTCGGTTCCGGAATCATGGCGGAGCGGCTTGCGGGCGGGAATGTTGCAGTAGCGCTGCTTGGCAACACGATTGCGACCGGTGCGATCCTCTATGTGCTGATCACCATGCTTGGCCCGGTCTCGGGTGCGCATTTCAACCCAGCGGTTAGTCTGGTGATGCGGCTGCGCGGCGATTGCTGCTGGAAGGGGCTTGCCGCGACGGTGGTGGTGCAGATCGGGGCAGGGGTTCTCGGCGTGTGGGCGGCACATGCGATGTTCGATATGCCGATTTGGCAGCTATCGCAGCATAGCCGGACGGGTGTCGGGCAGTGGCTGGGCGAATTTATCGCGACCTTTGGCTTGATTACGACCATCATCGGCACCGCGAAGCATCGGCCCGATGCGGTGCCGGTGAGCGTCGCGCTCTATATCACCGCCGCTTACTGGTTCACCTCTTCGACCAGCTTCGCCAACCCCGCGATCACAATCGCGCGTAGCCTGAGTGACAGTTTTGCCGGCATTGCGCCGGTCGACGTGCCGGGCTTTATTGCGGCGCAACTGGCCGGGGCTCTGGCGGCGCATTTTATGGGCAAGCGGTTGTTTCCGGCGACCTAGCTGCTAAACTTCTTCACATCCTGGCTATGGCCGCGCGGCATGATCAATACTTCATTGCCATGCGCCACAACGATCAGGTCGTGCGCGCCGATCAGGTTGATGCGCAGGCCATCGCTGCGGACCAGATTGCCCGCGCTGTCCAGCAGACGGGTGTCGCCTTGAATGCTGTTGCCGTCTGCGTCCTTTGCGCTGATCTCATACAGGCTGTCCCAGCTGCCAACGTCTGACCAGCCCATGCTGACCGGGGCGACGGCAACGCGGTCTGCCTTTTCCATGACGGCATAGTCGATGCTGTCGGCGGGGGAGGCGGCGAAAGCGGCTTCCTGCGGGCGGATTATGGCACCTGTCCGGTCGGCCCCGGCCATCGCCGCTTGCGCTGCGTGCAGCATGTCGGGCGCGAGGCTCGCCAGCCAGCCAAGATAGATGTCGGCTCGGAACAGGAAGATGCCGCCATTCCAGGCATGGTTTCCCGCATCGATCATCGCCTGTGCGGTGGCGGCGTCCGGCTTTTCGACGAAGCGTTCGACGCGCGCTACCGCCGCGGTCAACTCCTCCCCGATACGGATATAGCCATAGCCGGTTTCGGGCGCGGTGGGGGTGATACCGAAGGTGACGAGCCAGCCATCCTCGACCAGCGGCAGCGCGGCCATGATCGCGGCATGAAAGGCAGGTACGTCTGCAATCAGGTGATCGCTCGGCATCACCAGCAACGGGGCCTTGGCGTCATCTACGGCCAGGGCGGCGAGGGCGATGGCGGGCGCGGTGTTACGCGCGCAGGGTTCAAGGATGGTGAGGGCGTCTGGCACGCCTGCTTCGCGGGCCTGTGTTTCGATCAACGCAGCATGCGCGGCGTTGCCGACGAACAGCGGGGCTGCGAAGAAATCCCGGTCCATCACCCGCGCCAGTGTCATCTGAAACATCGTTGCATCGCCAGCAAGCTTCAGGAACTGCTTGGGGCATTCAGGGGTCGACATCGGCCAAAGCCGCGTGCCGCCGCCGCCAGAAAGGATGACCGGGGTGATTTTCATACCGCATGTCCTATTGAAAGCAGACCGCGCCTGCAATCACCCATTGTCGGGATAGGCGACATTTGCGACGTGGTCTAAATGCCTGTAAAATATGGCGCTTGCGCGTCATGTGTAAAATTAAGCGACACTTTACCTTTGATGGTTAAGGATGATTGCGATGAAAATGGGTCGCGATTTCCGATGATCAGGCTGTTCAAGCATTATGTCCCTTACGCCGTCTTGTTTCTGGCGTTGGTGGACCTGTGCCTGCTGCTTGTCGCCGCCGAAACCGCTTGGGTGATCCGCGCCAACCAGATCGGCATGCATGTCGACTATATCGGCAACCGGATCTGGCCATTGTTCACCTTTGCCGCATCGGTCCAGTTGGCGGCTATGGCTGTCGGCGTTTACAGTCCGGAAGCCTTGCAGTCGCTGCGCTTTGCCATCGCGCGGCTGATTGTCGCCGTTTCGCTGGGTGTGATCTTCATGGCTATCATGGCCTTTGCGCTACCGGGTATGACATTGTGGCGTTCCAATTCGCTCTACGCGATGGGGCTGTCTTTTGGCTATCTCGCGCTAAGCCGTCTGATATTGGGCAGCTTGATTGGCAGCGGCAGTTTCAAACGGCGTTTGCTGGTGCTGGGTGCGGGCAAAAGAGCGCAGCGTATCAAGGATCTGGAAGCGCGGCCCGGTTCGGGTTTCGTGGTTGTTGGGTTTATATCGCTCGACGAAAGCAAGCGGGTTGTACCTGAAGCGATCAGCCGCAGCGCGATCTATAATCTTGCCGACTTTGTCGAAAAACTGGGCACCAGCGAAGTTGTGCTCGCGCTGGAAGAACGGCGCAACGCGTTGCCGCTGCAGGATCTGCTGCGCATCAAGACCACTGGCGTCCATGTCAACGATATCTCCAGTTTTCTGGAGCGTGAAACGGGTCGGGTTGATCTGGATAGTGTCAATCCCAGCTGGCTGATTTTTTCAGACGGCTTTTCCTCGGGCAGGCGGCTTTCCGGGATTGCCAAGCGGTTGTTCGACATCGTGGTCAGTGCGCTGCTCTTGGTCGTTGCCTTGCCATTGATTGCGTTGTTCGCTGTAGCGGTGAAGCTTGAGAGCAAGGGACCGGCCTTTTACCGGCAACAGCGCGTCGGGCGTTATGGCGAACCCTTTAACTTGTTCAAATTGCGGTCGATGCAAAGTGATGCCGAGGCTGAGGGCAAGGCAATATGGGCGGCCAAAAACGACCCGCGCGTCACCCGCATCGGCAAGTTTATCCGCAAGGTCCGTATTGATGAACTGCCGCAGACGTGGAATGTTCTGAAGGGCGATATGAGCTTTGTCGGACCACGACCGGAGCGTCCGGAATTTGTCGCCGATCTTGAAAAACAGCTGCCCTATTTTACCGAACGCCACATTGTGAAGCCGGGCATTACCGGGTGGGCACAGATCAACTATCCCTATGGCGCGTCGCTGGACGATTCCCGGCAGAAGCTGGAATATGACCTCTACTACGCCAAAAATTATACGCCTTTTCTGGATCTTGTGATCATATTGCAGACGATCCGCGTGGTCATATGGCCGGAAGGGGCGCGCTGATGGGTTCGGCGCTGACCTTTGCTGCATTTTGGGGGCATTCCGCTGCAGGGTTTTTATATGCGGCATTGGCGATTTGGGTGTTCCATCAATATGGCGGGCGCAGTCGCCAGCGGCTGGCGATGATTGCCGCGCTGGCACTGACCGCATTCTGGGGCATTGCTACAATTATCGGCGGGTCATCCAGCACATTGGCTTCAACCGGCGAAACATTGCGCAATCTGGGGTGGCTTGGGTTCCTCTTTGCGCTTTTGCAAAATGGCGAAGGTAACGAACACCCGCGGACTATCAGAATGCTGTACGGTGCGTTGTTGTTGGCACTACTGATGCAGCCATTCATTGACTTTGTCTTGCTTTCACTGGTGCCAGACAGCGCGCTAGCCTCTGCAGCGGCCGCCAAAACCGTCCAGATGTTGCGCATGATATTTGCCATTGGCGCGATTGTTCTGGTGCACAATCTCTACACCGTATCCGCTCCGGAGGCCCGCTGGGGTATCAGCCTTCCTATGGCCGCACTTGCCGCGACTTGGATGTATGATCTCAATCTCTACACCATCGGCTATTTGTCGGGGAGTTGGCCGGGCGAATTCATCGCAATGCGTGGCTTCATCATGACGCTGCTGGTACCGGTGTTTGCATTGGCAACGCGCCGCAACAGTAGTTGGCGTCTGCGTCTTTCGCGGTCGGTGACGTTCCAGTCAGTCTCACTATTGGCAATCGGTGCCTATCTTTTGGTGATGGTATTGCTGGCGACCGCGTTGCAACTGGTGGGCGGAAGTTATGTTCGTATGGCACAGATCACCTTGATTTTTGCCATGTCACTTGCCGCGATGCTGATCGTACCGTCGGGCAAATTTCGGGCATGGCTCAACGTCGTAATCGCCAAGAATTTTTTCCAGCACCGTTATGACTATCGCGCCGAATGGATGCGCTTCGCAGAAACTATCGGTTTCCCAAGCGATGCCGCGCCGTTTCACGAACGTGTGGTCAAATCGCTCGCCGACATCTTCGATTCACCCGCCGGTTTGCTGCTGACACGCGACAATGAATCCAGATTGGTCCTGCAAGCACGCTGGAACTGGCCGACGGCTGACATCCCGACCTATGCCGGCAATTCGCAAACTGTGCCATTCTTTGAACAGACCGGACATATCGTGCTGATGGATTCGGTGCGCGACGGCGCTGACGACAAGGTTGATGAACGAGCCATTCCGCAATGGCTGTACGAAGAGACGCGGGCCTGGGCAATCATTCCTCTGGTCCATTTTGGAAGACTGGCGGGGATTGCAGTACTGGCCAAACCACCAATCAAGCGTGGTTTGGATTGGGAAGACCTGGACATGATGCGGGTCGTCGGGCGTCAATTGGCCAGCTATTTGGCCGAGGCTACCAGCCAGGAGGCGTTGACCGAAAACCGTCAGTTCGAGCAATTCAACCGCCGATTTGCCTTTGTCATGCACGACATTAAAAATCTGGTGAGCCAGCTGAGCATATTGGCGCGCAATGCCGAAAAGCATGCAGACAAACCGGCTTTTCAGGCGGACATGATCGAAACGCTGCAAAACTCGGTTGGTAAAATGAACGATCTGCTGGCGCGTCTTTCGCAGCACAGCCAGACCCGTCATTCAGCTATTGAGCCGATAGATGTCGAGAAGACAGTCAGCAGCGTCATTCACGGCAAGCGGCTGATCTATCCTATCGAAACCGACTTTTCGCCCGATATGTTTGCGATGGCTGATGCGGGGCGTGTCGAAACAATTTTGAATCATCTGGTCCAAAACGCCATCGATGCGACCGAAGACGGCACGCCCATTCGCATCAGCGTTTCTCGGCAGGATGATTGGGTCGCAATCCGGGTGTCCGACAAAGGCAGCGGTATGACCGAATCCTTCGTCGCCAACCAGCTTTTCAAACCGTTCGAATCCACCAAGAGCGGTGGCTTCGGCATCGGAGCCTATGAAGCGCGGGCGCTGGCCCAATCGCTGGGTGGGCAGTTGCATGTCGACAGCCGGATCGGGAAGGGCACGCGAATGACCCTGTTGTTACCGGTTGCACAGCGACCGACAGACATCGATGAAATCGATAAGGCAGCATGACTATGGAACAGCTAAAAAAGAAATTGCTGATTGTTGAGGATGACCTTGGGCTGCAACGCCAGCTGAAATGGTCTTATGAGGATTTCGAAGTTTTCTGTGCCGCGAACCGATCGGAAGCCATCGCCATTCTGCGTTCGGAAGAGCCTGATGTTGTTACCCTTGATCTTGGACTGCCGCCTGATCCCGATGGTGTGAGCGAAGGCTTTGCGGTGCTGGAAGAAATACTGCTCGTCAAACCCGATACCAAAGTGATCGTTGCATCTGGCCACAATGCGAAGGAAAGTGCACTGCAGGCAATTTCTGCTGGCGCATGGGATTTTTACCAAAAGCCGGTCGATATTGATGAATTGCATCTGATCGTCAAACGCGCCTTTCACGTGCGCGAACTGGAGCAGCAAAACCAAAAGGCGCAGGCCCCGGACAGTTCCGGAGAAATGCTTTTCGGGACCATGATTACGGGGGCCCCGGAAATGCTGAAAGCTGCGCGTACGATAGAGAGGGTTGCCAACACCAATGTGTCGGTGATGCTGCTGGGCGCGAGCGGGACCGGCAAGGAGTTGTTGGCGCGCGGGCTGCATGATGCAAGCGATCGCAAGGGTAAACCCTTTGTCGCTATCAATTGCGGCGCAATCCCCGAAAATCTTCTGGAATCCGAGCTCTTCGGGCACGAAAAAGGCGCCTTTACCGGCGCGGTGAAAATGACCGAAGGCAAGATCGAGCTGGCCAATGGGGGAACGCTGTTCCTTGATGAGGTTGGGGATATTCCGTTGGCATTGCAGGTCAAATTGCTACGCTTCATCCAGGAGCGCGTGATTGAGCGGATCGGCGGACGCAAGACGATACCCGTTGATGTTCGCATTGTCAGCGCGACCCACCGTGACCTCAACCAGATGATTACCGACAAGACCTTCCGCGATGATCTTTACTATCGCCTGGCGGAGGTGCCGGTGCATATCCCGCGGCTTTCCGAACGTAATGGCGATGCGGTTCTGTTGGCGAAGCATTTCCTCAGCCGTTTTGCGCGCGAGATGAATCCGGCCATCAAGGGGTTTGCCGCAAGCGCGCTGACCGCCATCGATCAGTGGGATTGGCCGGGCAATGTGCGGGAATTGGAAAACCGCGTGAAGCGTGCGGTTATCATGGCCGAAACCAAATTTGTCACGGTCGATGACCTGCAATTTGATATCGTCGACGATGAAGACCGGTTGCTGAATCTGAAAGCCGCGCGCGAAGCCGCAGATCGCAAAGCCATTGGTCGTGCCATCGCACGAACCGAGGGCAATATCTCGAACGCAGCCAAGCTTCTGGGTATCAGTCGCCCGACACTCTATGATTTGCTGAAGCAATATGAGATGCATGTCTGATGACCCGCAAACAGCACCAACCATTTTCTGCAATAGTGCGGACGGTGTTGGTGCTTGCTTTGCTTTCGACAGCATCGGTTGCGGTGACTGCCGAGCGAAATGGTAACGACAAGGCACGCGCCGCTTTGGAAAGCGCGGAGGCCTATATCGCACAAAAGAACTGGCGGTCGGCTCGTGTCGAACTGCTGAATGCCACGGCCGCCGATCCGCGCTGGGCAGATGCTCACATCCGCCTTGCCGAAGTCGCGTTACAGCTGTTCGACGGGGTAACTGCAAAAGCGGAACTGCAGCGCGCCGAAGCTCTGGGGGTTGATAGCGAGCAAATCACCCATCTTAAAGCGCATGCTTTATGGCTAACCGGCGACCCTGAGCAAGCTGAAGAGATGCTGACCCGTTCGCCAATCGCGCGCGAGCATCTGCCCTATGCGTATCGCATATTGGGACGGGTGCAGATAGCACGTGGGGATACCGATGCTGCGAGCACAAGCTTTGATGAAGGGCTTGCGCTGGCACCCAATGACAGCCAGCTTTGGACCGAAATTGGTCGACTGCGCATCGTTATTTCCAATCAGGGTGGTGCTATTCAAGCGCTGGACCGGGCAGTAGAGCTTGACCCTGCCAATATCCGCGCGCTCGAACTACGCGGGCGTATGATGCGATCGCAATTTGGGATGCTGGCAGCCTTGCCCTGGTTTGAGCGCGGGCTTCAGATTGACCCTAATGATGTTCCACTGCTGGAAGAATATGGCGTAACCTTGGGCGAAGCGGGTCGTTACCAAGATATGTTGGCGCAGGCGCGGAAAATATTGACGCTTGATACCAAAAATGCGCGCGCCTTTTACATGCAGTCGGTTATTGCCGCCCGGGCTGGCAATTATGCGTTGGCGCGCAATCTGGCTGACAAAATGGGCGGTCCGTTCGCCGTCCTGCCAGCGCCACAATTGCTGATGGCTGTGTGCGATTATGAGCTCGGAAATTTTAACAAGGCGGTGGATAGATTGGGCCCGCTGCTTGAAGCGCAACCGGACAATGCCACGGTTCGACTTGCATTGGCGCGGGCGCTGCATCGTTCGGGCGACCATCTTGCTGCTTGGTCGGTGATATCACCATTGGCCAACCGGCCCGATGCCGACAATTATTCAGTCCGTCTGGCCGCCCGCATTCAGGAGGCACTCGGGGAACGCGGACCCGCAGCGGCAAAGCTGGATTACGGCATGTTTTTGAACCTGCGCGTAAATGGCCCGCTGCCCTCGGCATCGCAAACCGCGGCGATTGTCGACGATGCCGCGCGCAATCCTGGCGCTGCCGCCAAGGTCATTCCGTATATCCGATTGTTGCTGCAAGAGGGACGGGTTGCTGAAGCACGCCAGCGTGCAGGGCAGTTGCTCGCCGGCAATGAAGGCGTGGCTGAGGCGCAATTGCTTGTCGGTGATGTCGAAACGCTGGCCGGCAACCATGCTGCGGCAGCCATGGCCTATGAAAAGGCACGTTCGGTCAAATTTACGGCAGACGTTTTGCCGCGAATTGTCGCGGCGCATCGCCGGGCTGGGAATACAGAGGCAGCAACGGCGGCACTGCAGGCTTATATCGGATATAATCCCAATGATCCGGTCGCCATGCGGCTTTGGGCATATGATTTGCTCGATCGGCGGGAGTGGAATGAGGCGCTGCCATGGCTGTATCGGCTTCGCCAAGCGACCGGTCCCAACGATATCGCGCTAAATGCAAACATTGCCCGCGCGCTATCGGCAGTGGGGCGGCATAAGGAAGCGATATATGCAGCGCAGCTTGCCTATTACGCTGACCCCGCGAACTTCATGGCGACGCATATTTATGGACAGACCCTCGTGGCCGCGAAAGTGCGGCCCAAGGATGCCAGAGATTTGTTACGCAAGGCCAACAAGCTTGCCCCGGCTGACAAAGCTGTGCGCCGCGATTATTTGCAGGCTTTTGCAGCCTCTGGTTAAACCTGTTCGAGCAATTCGCCAGGGGCAATGCCGGCGCGCCGCATTTGGTCGCGGACATCGGGCCAAACATTTTTGATGAAATGGTCGCGTTCGGTCTTGCGCAACCGGTCTACCGCGCCATGTGCAACAAAAAGGCCCACACCACGCTTCACATCGACCAGGCCGCTATCCTGAAATAGCTGATAAGCCTTGGCCACTGTCAGCGGATTTGCGCCCTGTTGTGCGGCAAAGGCGCGAACCGACGGAAGCAGATCGCCTTCTGAAAAGCGGCCGTCGAGTATGGCTGCTGCGATTTCATCGCGGAGTTTCAGATAGACGGGCTTGCTCTCGGTTTTCATGACCACCTTACTGCCATAACACAGTAGGGCGCGTCAAGTTTAACCTTTCGATTAAATTTGCAACTTAGGGCCAATGACGAATGATGTTTTGGGGCTCTGGTCGAGGGCGTTCTTCGAGTGGCTGGCTAGCAGTGCCGATGTAGAATAGCCCGGCAATCTGCTCCTCACCTTCACATATGACGTCGCGGACAGTCGGGTCATAGCTGGTCCAGCCGGTAATCCAGCTCGCAACAAATCCATGGGCATGCGCCGCGTGGAGCAGGTTCATGCCAACCGCGCCGACGCTCAATTGCTGTTCCCACAGCGGTATTTTCGGGCTTTCCTGCGGGGCGTATAGCAACAATACCAATGTCGGCGCAAAATGGGCGGGCGCTATGGCAGCTTCGATCTGAGCGGGCCGTGCTTCTGGGTTGGCCGACACAAAAGCCTTATGAAGCAGGGCTGCAAAAGCATCCCGATCCTCAATCACGACAAAACGCCAAGGAAAAAGCTTCCCGTGGTCCGGTGTCCGTATCGCAATCTGCAAAATCACGCCAAGCTGTGCGGCGTCAGGGCCGGGGACAATCATGTCGCGGGGTTTGCCCGAACGTCGTGAAGCGAGGTAGGTCGGCAGCGAGGAGAGGTCATTGAGCATTGCTCCCTCCGTTCACCGAAAAGCGGTAACAAGCGCAACAAAATTCTTCACAGGCGCAATTTTTCCGTTAGGTTGCCTGCCCAATGGCCCCCGGGGAGGGGCGTATGGAATAAAACAAGATCAGAGGGAAGGGTTTCACCCAATGGCAACCACATATGAACAAGACGGTGACGCCGCCGGTACTATTTTAGGGCATCCCAAAGGGCTGTTCGTCCTGTTTTTTGCAGAGATGTGGGAGCGTTTTTCCTATTACGGGATGCGCGCACTGCTGATTTTCTATCTGACCAAGCACTGGCTGTTTTCGGATGAAAAGTCGGGTGTCATCTATGGGGCCTATACCGCACTGGTTTACATCACGCCTGTTTTGGGCGGGTATCTCGCCGACCGATATCTTGGCCAGCGAAAAGCCGTGCTTTTTGGCGCGGTGTTGTTGACCTTCGGCCACTTCCTGATGGGATTTGAAGGCGATGGCGGAACCAGCAGTTCGGCGCTCAACATATTCTGGTTGGCGCTGGCGTTTATCATTGTGGGCTCTGGCTTCCTGAAGGCCAATATTTCCGTGATGGTCGGTCAGCTGTATCCGCGGACCGACGTGCGGCGCGACGGCGCCTATACGATTTTCTATATGGGCATCAATCTGGGCGCTGCCATCGGTTCGCTGCTCTGCGGCTATCTGGGCGAAACCTATGGCTGGTCTTATGGTTTCGGCGCAGCAGGCGTCGGTATGTTGCTGGGCCTGATCGTGTTTATCTGGGGCAAGCCGTTGCTTCTCGGGCGCGGCGAAGCGCCCGATCCGGCACGCCTTGCCGCGCCGGTTGCCGGTATCAAGTTTGAATGGCTGCTTTATGTCGTCGGGCTGCTTGCCGTTGTTCTGTGCTGGTGGATGGTTCAAAATCAGGCAGTTGTCGGCACCGTTCTTGGCGCTGCGGGTGCGGTTCTGGTGCTCTATGTTTTGTTCACTGCGGTCACCAAGCTCGAACGCCAGGATCGCGACCGGATCTTTGCAGCGATGTTCCTGATTATCGGGTCAATCCTGTTCTGGGCGCTGTTCGAACAGGCCGGTTCTTCGCTGAACCTGTTCACCGATCGTTATGTCGATCGTGCAGGCGTGCCGGCGTCGGTTTTCCAGTCGATCAATGCCATTTACATCGTGTTGTTGGCCCCGCTGTTTGCCGGGCTTTGGACGATGCTGGGCCGCAAGGGGATGGAACCGTCGGCACCGGCCAAATTCGGCCTTGCTTTGATGCAGCTCGGACTTGGCTTCCTTGTCCTAAAATGGGGTGCGGATGCAGTAGGTCTCGAAAACGCAACGCCGGTCATTTTCATTTTCCTGATTTATTTGCTCCACACCACCGGTGAGCTTTGCTTGTCGCCGGTAGGGTTGAGCGCGATGAACCGGCTCGCCCCGGCGCATATGGCGAGCCTGATCATGGGCACATGGTTCTTTGCATCGGCAACCGGCAATTTTGCTGCGGGGTTGATTGCGGCAGCTACCGGATCAGAAGCCGCTGCGGGTGAAGGTGCAGGGAAGGGCGTTGTCCTTGATGTCTACTGGACCATCGGTCTTGTCGCTATCGGCGTCGGCGTGGCCGTCCTCATCATCTCGCCGCTGATCAAGAAACTGATGCATCTCGATACCTTGAAGGACGCAGATCACACAACAACCGAAGAAGTGCGGAGCTGATATTTTGCTTACCCGTTCGCGCTATACGCTACTTGCCGCGCCGCTCGCCCTGATTGCCTGTTCGAACACAACCGAAGCGCCGAAAAGCGCTTCGGCGGCGGCTCCTGCCGAAAAGCCAGCAAAGTTCAACAAGGATCCCTATCCGTCGACCTACAAACCCTATCCGGGCATGGCGACGGCGATCCGCAACGTCACCATTTTCGATGGTGAAGGCGGGCGTATCGACAATGGCGTGGTGTTCTTTGCGGGCGACAAGATCCAGTCGATCGGTGGTCCCGATACACCGATACCGGCAGATATTGCTGTGTTTGATGGGGCGGGCAAATATGTCACGCCCGGCATCATCGATATTCACTCGCACCTCGGCGATTATCCGACGCCGTCGGTTGCCGCGCATGATGATGGCAACGAAGCAACCGCCCCGACCACACCCGAAGTATGGGCCGAACATAGCGTCTGGCCGCAGGATCCCGGCTTCAGCCGCGCGCTCGCCAATGGCGGCGTGACGTCGCTGCAAGTCCTGCCCGGATCGGCGAACCTGATGGGTGGCCGTTCGGTGGTTCTTAAAAATGTTTATGCCCGCACCGTTCAGGGAATGAAATTCCCCGGTGCGCCTTATGGTCTGAAAATGGCATGTGGGGAAAATCCCAAGCGCGTCTATGGCGCAAAAGGGCGCATGCCTTCGACCCGTATGGGCAATTTGGCGGTCAATCGCCAGACATGGATCAAGGCGCAGGAATATAAGAAGAAGCGCGACAGCGGGAAGGACTTTACCCGCGATATCGGCATGGAAACGCTCGCGGGCGTTTTGGATGGCGATATCAAGATCCAGAATCACTGCTATCGCGCCGACGAAATGGCCATCGTCCTCGATATGGCGAAGGAATTTGGCTATAAGGTTTCAACCTTCCACCATGCGGTTGAAGCCTATAAAATTGGCGATCTGCTGAAAGAGAATGAGGTTTGCTCTGCAGTTTGGGCTGACTGGTGGGGCTTCAAGATGGAAGCCTATGATGCGATCCCCGAAAATGCAGGCATATTGCAAAATGCCGGGGCGTGCGTGATCATCCATTCGGATGATGAAAACCAGATCCAGCGTCTGAACCAGGAAGCCGCCAAGGCGCTGGCCAATGGTCGCCGCATGGGTTTCCAGATTTCGGATGCGACAGCGATCAGCTGGCTGACCTATAATCCCGCCAAGGCGCTGGGTATCGACAAGATGACCGGCAGCCTAAAACCCGGCAAAATGGCTGACCTTGTGCTGTGGAACGGTAACCCATTGTCGGTCTATTCGCGGCCAGACAAAGTGTGGGTCGATGGAGCGCTGCTGTTCGATGCCAGCGATGCAAAGCGCAGGCCGGTGAGCGACTTTGAGCTTGGCCAGCCTGGCGAAGGAGATGTGAAATGAAGCATCTTCTTCTAGCCGCAGCTGCCCTTGCTTCACTTACTGCACCGGCGGTAGCTGAAACCATCGCCATTACCGGTGGCAAGCTTGTCGTCGGTGATGGCTCTGCCCCGATGGATGGCGGAACTGTCATCGTCCGCGATGGAACCATCGTTGCCGCGGGCAAGGGTGTAGCCGTTCCCGCTGGTGCGCGCACTATCGACGCAACGGGTAAATGGGTGACGCCGGGCGTTTTTGCCGGGTTCAGCCGCCTTGGCCTTTCAGAGGTTGATGCAGTCAACGGCACGAACGACAAGGGCGGCGGAAGGAGCGGCTTTTCGGCTGCCATCGATGTTGCACCTGCAATCGATCCGTTCCGTTCCCCCATCGCCGTCAACCGCAGCGCCGGGGTGACCCGCGCAGTGGTCGCCCCCGAGGGAGGCGACCGGATATTTGCGGGACAGGGCGCGATTGCTGATCTTGGTGCCGATACCGATCCGGTTACACGAGCGCGCGCCTTCCAGTTTGTCGAATTTGGTGAGGCTGGGGCAGAGGCTTCCGGCGGCAGCCGCTCGGGCAATCACCTTCACTTCCGTGCAATGTTGCGCGAAGCACAAGACCATGCTGCGGGTGCCGATGCGTTTGACGACGACCTGCTGAAGAAGGAAGACGCCCGTGTTTTGCAAGCGGTCCTCCGCGGCGAACAACGTTTGCTGATCCATGTCGAGGGGGCGAACGATATTCTTCGCCTGCTTGAGCTCAAACGGGAATTTCCGGCGATTAAGATGGTCTTCGTTGGTGCCAGCGAAGGCTGGCGGGTGGCTTCGCAGCTTGCCCAGGCTGGCGTGCCGGTGATCGCTTCGGCGCTCAACGATCTGCCTGCGACATTTGAAATGCTGGGAGCCACCCAGTCCAACATCGGTCGTATGAAAGATGCTGGCGTCAAGGTGGCGATTGGCATGATCAACGACCGGGATTCGCACCAGCTGCGTTACACGACGCAATATGCCGGAAACCTTGTCAGCCTTCAGCGCGTTCCGCGCGCAAGCGGCCTGACCTGGGATGAGGCCTTCGCTGCTATCAGCTCTGCCCCCGCCGAGATCCTTGGCTTAGGCGACCGTCTCGGCAGCCTGAAGGCAGGCAGGGCAGGGGATGTCGTGGTTTGGGATGGCGATCCGCTCGAACTGACCAGCGCGCCGACGCATGTTCTGATTGACGGCATAGAGCAGCCGCTCGGCAACCGGCAGGACAGGCTACGCGATCGCTATCGCACGCCACAGGAAGGGGCATTGCCCAAAGCCTATGAACATTGATTAACGTGGGTTGATACATCACCGTAGTGCTGAGCCTGTCGAAGCACGTCTCTCAGTAAAACGCCCTTCGACAGGCTCAGGGCTCCGGTTCAAGGATGGGATGGGGAAATGGATAGTCTGGCACCGCTTTTGACGGCTTGCGTGTTTTTCGTGGGCAGCCATTTCCTGATGTCGCACCCGTTGCGCAGAGCGATGGTCGGTCGGTTTGGCGAAAAAGGCTTTCTTGGCGTTTACTCGCTGGTGTCGTTGGCGGGCTTTGGCTGGATGATTTGGGCGTTCTCGCAGTCGCCTGCGGGTGAGATGTATTGGGCGCCAACCAATGCGATCTGGATCGTCGCGAGCATTTTGACCTTGCTCGCTGCAATTCTCTTCGTGGGATCACATAAAGGCAATCCTGCAATGCCCGATCCCGATGGCGATGTTATCCGCACACTAGCCGCCAAAGTGCCGACTGGCGTTTTCCGCGTCACCCGCCATCCGATGATGTGGGGTTTTGCGCTATGGGGTCTGTCTCACATGCTCGTTGCGCCGCGCATGGACAGCTTCCTGTTCAATGGTAGCCTTGTGTTCCTAGCGCTAGCCGGTTCTTACGGGCAGGATCGCAAGAAAGAAGCTTCACTCGGGGACGCTTGGGTCAAGTGGGAACGGCAGACGAGCTTCCTGCCGCGCCTTTCACAACTGGCAAAGGTTGAACCGCGAATATTGCTCATCGGCGTCATCTTCTGGCTCGCCGCAACCTGGGCGCACAATCTGTTCGGCAATTATGGGGCAGGCATTTACCGCTGGGTCGGTCTATAGCCTGACCATCCGCATGCCTGCTTCGCCATAGCGCGGTCCAGCCGTTCCACCGCGTGGTGCAGCTGCCTCAAGCTTGGCCAGATCGTCCGCATCCAATGCGACATCGGCGGCTTTGGCACTGTCTTCCATGGTGACGCGGCGCTTGAAGCCGGGGATGGGAACGATGTCATCGCCTTGTGCCAGCAGCCATGCGAGCGCCACCTGCGCGTTTGAAGCGCCATGCTTGGCAGCGACTTCACCGACGATATCGACGACCGTCAGATTCGCAGCAAAATTATCCCCCTGATAGCGCGGATCGTTCCGGCGCCAGTCATTTTCGGGCAGGTCATCAAGGCTGCGGATCGATCCTGTCAGGAACCCGCGCCCAAGCGGCGAATAGGGCACAAAGCCGATGCCCAGTTCGCGGCAGGTAGGCAAAATGTCTTCCTCGATATCGCGTTCCCATAACGAATATTCGCTCTGCAGTGCGCTGATAGGAGCGACGGCGGCAGCGCGACGAAGTGTGGCGGGGCCTGCTTCGGATAACCCGATATGCTTGATCTTGCCCTCTTTGATAAGGTCCGCCATCGCGCCGACGGTTTCCTCGATGGGCACATTGGGATCGACGCGGTGCTGATAGAACAGGTCGATGCAGTCGATGCCTAACCGCTTCAGGCAGCCTTCGACCGACTCCTTGGCATTGGCTGCCGAGCCATCGACGCCGACAATCTTGTTGCCATCGAAACGGAAGCCGAATTTGGTTGCGATGACCAGCCCGTCGCGCTTGCCCTTGATCGCTTCTCCGACCAATTCTTCATTCTGGAACGGGCCATAGATTTGCGCGGTGTCGAAAAAGGTGATGCCCAGGTCGATCGCGCGGTGGATGGTCTTGATCGCTTCATCCGGATCGGCAGCTTCACCATAGAGGATATTGCCGCCTTTGATCATCGGCATGCAGCCGACACCGATTGCGGAGACCTTCAGTCCATGGCCTAATTCACGATATTTCATGCTGCCTCTCCTTTTTCGAGGTCGCCCTCTGCACGGGCGATGGTGCCGGTGACGGCAATATCCATGGTCACGTTGCCCAATGTGCGCATGATATCGGGGAATGTCTCAATGGCAACCAGTACCGCGAGTGGCTCGATGGGAATTCCCATCGCGATGCAGATTGGGGCAATTGCCGCGATGAAACTGATCGAACCGGGGAGGCTGACCGAACCCAAAGTTGTGATGGATGCAACAGCTACGCCGATAACGATCTGTTCGGGGCCTAGTTCGATGCCCATCCAATGTGCGACATAGATGGCAACCGCCAAGTTCATCGCCGGACTGGTCGCACGGAAAATAGCAACCGCCATCGGCAGAACGATATCAGTGCTGCGCGCACCAACGCCCAACTGCTTCGCACCCTGCACCATGGCGGGTAGTGAAGCGAGCGAGCTTTGGGTCGAAATCGCAACCGACTGCGCCGGGATCGCCGCTCGGGCAAAATCGAACAGGTTGAAACGCGCGCCGAACATGGCGACCGGATAGGCGGATAACATGATGATCGTGCCAATGGCGGTGACCACCAACACATAATGCACGAGCGCGCCAAAGGCGGCGGCACCTGCCGTCATCCCCAGCACGACACCTAATGCGAAAACGCCAATCGGTGCCAGGGCGAGCACCCAACTGATGACCGTAACCATCGCTTCGGCCATGGCTTCAAAGAAGCCCGCCAATATCTGCTTCTTGCCAGCCTCCAGCCGCGTGATCGCGAAGGCAAAAGCGATGGTGAAGATGATGAGAGGTAGCAAAGCATCACTTGCCGCAGCCTGAAACGGATTGGTCGGGACCACCGCTTTCAGGAACTCACTGAACGGCGGCGGTGCGGCGGCGGGTTCGACTGCGCCCATGGCTTGGCGCAAGGCCTGTGCAGCATCCGGATCAAGCGGGAAAATCGCCAGTAGGGCAGGGGTGACAATCGCTGCCATGATCGTGACCAGCACGAGGATGGAGATCATGGTAATTACCGAACGCGTTGCGGTGCGCCCTGCGCTCGCAGCGTTCGCGGTTTGGACGATGCCGGTAATCAACAAGGCGACGACGAGCGGGATCACTGTCATCCGAAGGCCGTTGAGCCAGATCGTGCCAACGACATCGGCAATATCGTGGAAGAGTGGAGAGCGATCGCCAACCGCCATCCCGATCAGCAATCCGGCAATCAGCGCCGCCAAAATGATCCACGCCTTTTTCATGCAAGCTCCCATTGTCGATTTTGCGCCTCTTATGCACTGCTGGACAAAACTGACAAGCGGCAAGACTTTACGGCGGGAAGTGAATTTCCGGCTTGGAGCATGTGGCGACGCTGGCTAAGGCTGAATGCAACAAATTGAGGGAGTCTGGCAGTTGGGCGGCAGGAAATATTTCGGCACGGACGGTATCCGCGGGCGTACCAATGCCAGCGCCATGACCGCTGAAATGGCGATGAAGGTGGGGCAGGCAGCGGGCGCACATTTCCTGCGTGGCGATCACAAACACCGCGTTGTCATCGGTAAGGACACAAGGCTGTCGGGCTATATGGTTGAAAACGCGCTGGTGGCCGGTTTCACCAGCGTCGGTATGGACGTGATCCAGTTCGGGCCGATCCCGACGCCTGCAGTTGCCCTGCTTACCCGTTCGATGCGGGCAGACCTTGGCGTAATGATTTCGGCAAGCCATAACCCCTATGAGGATAACGGCATCAAGCTGTTTGGACCCGACGGATTCAAGCTATCGGACGAAGATGAGCATGCGATCGAGGCTCTGCTCGACCAACCGCCCAAGCTTGCCAAGTCGATGGATATAGGCCGTGCCCGGCGCGTCGAGGATGCGCGCGGGCGTTATATCCACGCGGTAAAGGCGACCTTGCCCGAGCATATCCGTTTTGACGGTCTGCATGTCGTGCTCGATTGTGCGCATGGTGCAGCCTATCAGGTGGCGCCTGCCGCAATCTGGGAATTGGGAGCAAGGGTTACTGCGATTGGGGTCAATCCCAATGGCAAGAACATCAATGATCGTGTCGGTTCCACCCACACGGCGACGCTGCAAGAAACGGTGGTCGCCGCAGGTGCCGACATCGGTATTGCGCTGGATGGCGATGCCGACCGTCTGATTGTCGTGGATGAACAAGGCCGCGTTGTTGATGGTGATCAGATAATGGCACTGCTCGGAACCGCGATGAGCCGCAATGGTTTGTTACGTGGGAAGGGCATTGTCGCAACGGTGATGTCGAACCTCGGTCTTGAACGCTATTTGCAAAGCCAGCATCTCGAACTCGTCCGCGCCAAGGTTGGCGATCGTTATGTGCTGGAAGAAATGCGCGCGCGTGGGATGAATGTTGGTGGGGAGCAATCAGGGCATATGATCCTGCTTGACCATGCCACTACCGGCGATGGAACCATCGCAGCGCTGCAGGTCCTCGCCGAACTGGTTGAGAGCGGAAAGAAGGCCAGCGAAATGCTGCATCTTTTCGATCCGGTTCCGCAGCTGCTCAAAAACGTACGATATTCCGGCGGCAAGCCGCTGGAAAATGCCACCGTCCAGTTGGTCATTGCCGAGGCGGAAAAAGAGTTGGAGGGCTCCGGGCGCCTTGTCATTCGGCCCTCGGGCACCGAGCCGTTGATACGCGTGATGGCCGAAGGCGACGATGCCAAGCAGGTTCGTGCGATTGTCGACCGTATCTGCGCCGCCGTAGAGGAAGCTGTCTGATGCTGGAAATGCGCCCCGATTGCGAAAAGTGCGGAGCCGATTTGCCAGCGCAATCTGGCGGCGCTTTCATTTGCTCGTTTGAATGTACTTTCTGCGCCGATTGTGCCGATGCGCTGGACGAACGCTGTCCTAATTGCGGCGGTGAATTGCTCGACCGTCCAACGCGGACGGCAAAATTGCTTGAGAAGTATCCGGCCTCAACCGTGAGGAAGTATAAGGGATGACTACCGCCCGCATCCTGATCATTGCCGGTTCTGACAGCGGCGGCGGTGCGGGCATTCAGGCCGACATCAAGACCGTCACCATGCTGGGTGGCCACGCGATGACGGCGGTAACCGCCATAACCGCGCAAAATACGCTGGGCGTCGATGCGGTACACATGATTCCGACGCAGATGGTGATCGACCAGATTGCAGCAGTGGTCAGCGATATTGGCGTAGATGCAGTCAAGATCGGAATGATCGGAAGTGCGGAGACCGCGCATGCGGTGGCGGACAGCCTGTCCGAATTGTCCTGCCCGATCGTATTCGACCCCGTCATGGTCGCAAGCAGCGGGGCAATTCTTGCCGATGGCGATACGATTTCGGCGTTCGAACGGCTGATGCGGCTTGCGACGCTTACGACACCTAACCTGCCTGAACTGGAGGCGTTAGGCGGGCGAGAGGCTTTGCTCGAACGCCATATACCGCTCCTTATCAAGGGTGGGCATGCGGAAGGTGACCTTATTGTCGATCGCCTTGATCTGGCTGAGGGACAAGGCTGCGACTGGGCCGATCCGCGGATCGAAACGCGCAATACCCATGGCACCGGCTGCACGCTTGCCAGTGCTATTGCGACCGGATTGGGGCAGGGCTTTACGCTTGAGCAGTCGATCGAACGCGCACGCTTATTTGTTCGACTTGCTCTGCACGATGCGCCGGGGCTCGGGCAGGGCCACGGGCCAATGGGGCACCAATATGTCCGTGAGGATGCTATGGTCGAAGGGCCTTCGCTTAACCAAGTGACTGTTGGTTGCACCAACTATGCGGCGGCGGTGGATTTTTACAAGGCGCTGGGGCTGCAGCAGATCGTAGATAGCCCTTCCAACGGCTACGCTCGTTTCGAGGTGCCCAACGGCGCAACTTTCTCGATCCACGAAAGTCAGGATATCGCCACCTCGACCGTCGTCTATTTCGAGAGCAAGCGGCTGGATGCCTGGGTGAATGAACTCGTCAGCGAAGGTTTCGCGTTCGAACAGATGCCTCAGGATGAAAGCTGGGGATGGCGCGAGGCACGGCTGTTGGACCCATCCGGAAATATCGTCTGCCTGTACAGCGCAGGCGAAAACCGGCGCTATCCAGCCTGGCGCATATGATCGTAGGTGTAGATGAGGCGGGCAGGGGGCCATTGGCCGGCCCGGTAGTCGCGGCGGCCGTGGTGCTTTGTGACGGCGGCATAGACGGTCTCGATGACAGCAAGAAGCTGAGTGCCAAAAAGCGCGAGATATTGGAGATGCAGATCAAGGCGTCTTGTCGCTGGGCAATCGGCGTTGCCGATGTCGGGGAGATCGACAGTATCAACATATTGCAGGCGACGATGCTCGCGATGACGCGCGCGGTCGATGCGTTAGCGATTGAGCCGGTCCAAGTGCTGGTAGACGGTAACCGCCTGCCTAAATGGCGTTACACGGCACAGGCGGTAATTGGCGGCGATGCCACCCACCCCTGCATCTCTGCTGCCAGTATCATCGCCAAGGAGCATCGCGACCGTTTGATGCGCAGTTATGACGCGATGCACCCCGGCTATGGCTGGGCTTCCAACAAGGGCTATGGCTCTGCCGGGCATCTCGAAGCGTTGCGTCGCTTGGGGCCGACGCCTCTGCATCGCCGGAGTTTTGCCCCGGTGGCGCAGTTGGAATTGCTGTAACTGAATGTAAAATCTTTATGGGTGAGTCTTTCGGGCAACACCACTAGGGGTTGAGTCCTGCTGGAATCGCGAGACTCCATATCTTGTGCCGGACTCCTTTCGTTCCGCCCATATTTGCGATTCTACAAGGGAATCCAACGAGTCGCGGTAATCGAAACTGCTTGACCTGCGAGTCCCGAAGACTCATCGCTGGCCCCTGATTTACGCTGTTCAGGCGGGGAGCCTCGTACAATGGGTGTTATGGAAAAAATTGCGGTCAAACCGAAAACCGCAACCAAGGTCGCAAAAGTCGACAAGAAAACTCTGCCGCTCGACAGCATTCTGAAAATGGACTGCATTGAAGCGATGCGGTCGCTTCCGGATGCCTGCGTCGACATGGTTTTTGCCGATCCGCCTTATAATCTCCAGCTTGGCGGCGATCTTCAGCGCCCCGATGGCAGCCAGGTCGATGCGGTTGACGATGATTGGGACAAGTTCGACAATTTCGCGGCCTATGACAAATTCACGCAAGAGTGGCTGGCTGAGGCGCGGCGTATCCTGAAGCCCGATGGCACCTTGTGGGTTATTGGCAGCTATCACAATATCTTCCGGGTAGGTGCGACGTTGCAGGACCAGGGTTTCTGGATCCTCAACGACATCATCTGGCGCAAGTCGAACCCGATGCCGAATTTCAAAGGTACGCGCTTCACCAATGCGCATGAAACACTGATCTGGGCAGCAAAAAGCGACAAGGCGCGCTACACCTTCCATTATCGCTCCATGAAAACCCTGAACGATGAGTTGCAGATGCGTTCGGACTGGGTGATCCCGATTTGCGGTGGCAAGGAGCGGCTGAAGCTCAACGGCACCAAGGCGCATCCGACGCAAAAGCCGGAAGCATTGCTCTATCGCATCCTTCTTGCCTGCACCAATCCAGGCGATGTCGTGCTTGATCCGTTTTTCGGCACTGGCACCACGGGTGCGGTGGCGAAGAGGCTTCAACGCCATTGGATCGGCTGCGAGCGTGACAGCACATATTGCAAGGTCGCCGAAGAGCGGATCGAAATGGCGCTGCCGCTCGATGAAAGCTCACTTGAAACGATGCAATCGCCCAAGTCGCAACCGCGGGTTGCCTTTGGCCAGTTGGTCGAAAATGGCTATTTGCGGGCAGGTGCACAATTGACCGACAAGAAGCGTCGCTTTGGTGCGATTGTCCGGGCCGACGGCTCGCTCGTGTGGAACAACAAATATGGCTCGATCCACAAAATCGGTGCGCTGGTGCAAAATGCGCCTAGCTGCAATGGCTGGATGTTCTGGTATTACCAGACCCGCGAGGGCGAATTGAAAGTAATAGACGAGTTGCGGCAGAATTATCTGCTCGCCAATGAACCGTGAGGCAGATCTACCTACGCCCCTGCGCATTCATTGAAACGCCCATCGGGTTTGACGGGCACGCCGCGCGGCTTGCCGGGACGATGGTCTATTTCTCGGCAGTTGAAGTCATCGAAACCGAGGGTGGTCAGCGGGCGTCGAAAGCGCTGGTATCTCTTGCCGCATTGGACTCTCACCTGGGCGGTGTGCCAACGGATCTGGCTGAAAAGGCCCGGTCGCAACTTTCCAATATAACTTCGCCACGACCTGCGCTCAAAATGGGTGCACGCAACATCCTTCTCGATCAACCACGGGTCATGGGTATTTTGAACTGCACGCCGGACAGCTTTTCCGACGGTGGCAAACATGGCGATGATCCAGATGCGCTTGCCGAGACCGGTGGTGCAATGGCGGCTGCCGGTGCAGCGATCATCGACGTCGGTGGGGAGTCCACCCGTCCCGGAGCGCCGCTCGTTTGGGAAGGTGACGAGATAAAGCGGGTGCAACCTGCTATCGAGCGTTTGGCCAATGCAGGGCATGCCGTGTCTATCGACACCCGCAAGGCCGCTGTCATGGAGGCCGCGTTGCAGGCTGGTGCCACGATGATCAACGACATCTCGGCACTGCTGTTTGACGATCGCTCGCTCGAAGTCGCCAAGGCAAGCAATTGCCCGATTGTACTGATGCACGCGCCGAGCCAGTCGAGCGATCCGCACAAGAGTGACGGCTATCATGACGTGCTGTTCGATGTTTATGACTGGTTACAAGAACGCGTTGCGACGTTGATCGATGCCGGAATTCCGCGTGATCGCCTTTTGATCGATCCAGGTATCGGATTTGGTAAGTCGCTTGCGGACAATCTGACGCTGGTAAACAATCTGTCGCTGTTCCACGGGATCGGCTGCCCGCTACTGTTCGGTGCCAGTCGCAAACGCATGATCGGAGCCCTGTCAAACGAAGCGCCTGCCGATGCTCGACTGGGTGGTTCGATTTTCCTTGCAATGAAGGCCGTCGAACAGGGCGCGCATATCGTTCGTGTGCATGATGTGCCCGAAACGGTGCAGGCAATCCACGTCTGGCGCGGGCTGCGCGATGCCGCTTTGACGGCAGGCTGAGCGACGGGTTTCACCCGTATCGTTTGCTTTGGCCCCGATGCTATCTTGCAAGCAGGAGATTGCAGCATGATCGCAAAATATATTGTCGCCTATATCGCAACAGGTGTTTCGTTCGCGCTGATCGACAGCGTCTGGCTCCGGACGATGTATGAGCGGCTCTACAAACCCGAAATTGGCGATCTGATGTATGAAGGCGGGTTCCGGCTTGGTCCGGCGGTTGCTTTTTATCTGCTCTACATATTGGGCATGATGATCTTTGCGGTAGGGCCGGCGTTGCACAGCGGCAAGTGGCAGACTGCCTTGGTTTGGGGCGCGCTGCTCGGCTTCTTCTGCTATATGACCTATGATTTGACCAATTATGCGACGCTGAAGGTCTGGAGCACCAAGGTGACAGTGTTGGATATTATTTGGGGAACGGTGCTGACCGGCTCCGCATCATTTTGCGGATGGTGGGCCACCACGCTGATCTTCGGGAAGAATTAAGCGGCGCTGCTTTCGATACCTAGATCGGCCAGTTTGCGGTACAGAGTCGAGCGGCCAATGCCGAGGCGCCGCGCAACTTCGGTCATGCGACCACGATAATGACCGATGGCGAGGCGGATCACATCAGCCTCGATTTCTTCCAGCGGACGCAAATTGCCATCCTTCTCGTAAAGGGTCACGCCGATGCCGTCATTCATTGCAACTGTGCTCACAGTGCGCTTGCCGACAGCGGCCGCAATCTGTGGAAATTCGTCTGGTGTCAGGGCGTCACGCTCGCATAACACTGCGGCGCGGAAGAGCGCGCTTTGCAACTGGCGGACATTGCCCGGCCAATGATAGTCCTTCAGAAGTGACAGCGCTTCTTCGGTGATACCTAAACTACGCAATCCGGGTTGGCTTGCCATTCGACCCAGAAAATGTCGGGCAAGTGCCGGAATGTCGCTGATCCGTTCGCGCAGGGCAGGGATGTGCAACTGCACGACGTTGATGCGGTAGAACAGGTCTTCGCGGAAGCTGCCGTCGGCGAGTTTAGCGGTAAGGTTCTGGTTGCAGGCGGTGATGACGCGCACGTCGATACGATAGCTATGCGGCGAGCCCAGCGGTTGGATCTCGCCCTCGGTCAGCAAACGGACGAGGCGGACCTGCGTTTCCAGCGGCAATTGGTCGATTTCGTCGAGGAAAACTGTACCATTTTCGGCTTGCTGGAATATACCAACGCGGCGGTCGAAAGCGCCGGTAAAAGCATCTTTTTCGTGGCCGAACAGAACCGAATCCAAAAGATTGGGTGCAATCGCTGCACAGTTAACCTTCAAATAGGGCATGCGCGCGCGCGGGCTGGCAGCATGTATTGCGTCGGCAACAACTTCCTTACCGACGCCGCCTTCGCCTTCGATAAAGATGGGCGCGCGGCTACGGGCGGCCTTTGCCGCAATCGCCAAAGCTGTGCGGAATGCGGGAGCTGTGCCGATAATTTCGTCAAAGCCGAGCGGCTGTGAAATCTTTTCGGTCAGCGGGATTAGTTCGCCGAAATTGCGCGCATGGGTCGCCGCGAGGCTGAGCGCTGCGATGAGACGTTCGGCGGCCACCGGCTTGATGATATAATCGGAAGCACCAGCGCGCATGGCATCAATCGCGCTGTCGGTCGAACCAATAGCGGTAAGCAGCAGAACCGGCAAAGCAGGGCGGCGCGATTTCAATTCTGCGATCAGGCCAGCCGAATCCGAACCCGGCACCCATTGGTCGATGATGATCGCGTCGAGCATCATCCCTTCTTGCGTTCCCAGCATGGCGATCGCGGTTTCGGCGTCGCGGGCAAAAATCGTCCGCCAGCCTGCGCGACCGGCGATAGCCGACACCAGCCTGCACTGGGCAGGCTCGTCGTCTACAAGCATCAATAGTCGCGTTTCTTTTTCAGCCATTCTCTGTCCATGCAGGGCGAGGTGAACAATTGCCGTAGCAAGAAGAGGTTAAGAGCCGATTAAGCATGCAACAACATTTCTGTCGTCGTGACGCTTGAGCAATTTTGCGGAGCTGGTTAAGAGCGGCTGTGGCCCGTTTCGGCGGGTATCAAGCAAAGGGAGGCTGAATTGGCTGGAAATCAGGATATCCGTGCAGCAAGCGAAACCTATACGGGCTTTCTGTCGCTGCTGAAATGGGGAACCATCGCTGCTGTAATCGTCACTGCTATAGTCGTTCTGGTTATCGCATAAAGTGGCGAAAATCGCTGTTCTCAAAGAGACCGCACCCGGGGAAACACGGGTTGCGGCCTCTCCTGAAACCGTCAAGAAATTCATTGGCCTCGGGGCGAGTGTCGCGATTGAAAAAGGTGCGGGTGAAAACGCATCTGTTGCCGACGCAGACTATGAAGCCGTCGGCGCAACCATCGGAACTGCAGCCGTAGTCACCAAAGACGCGGATATCCTGTTGGGTGTTCAGGGCCCCGATCCCAAGGCGCTGAAAGGTGCTGCCAAGGGTGCTTGGCTCGTCGCCGGGCTCGATCCGTTCGGTCAGCGCAAACGCGTTGATGCCTATGCAGCAGCCGGTGTCGAAGCTCTTGCCATGGAATTCATGCCGCGCATCACCCGTGCGCAATCGATGGATATACTCTCCTCGCAGTCCAACCTTTCGGGATACAAAGCCGTTATCGATAGCGCCGCAGCCTATGGTCGCGCCTTTCCGATGATGATGACGGCTGCAGGCACAATTACCGCCGCCAAGGCATTCATCATGGGCGTGGGTGTCGCTGGCCTTCAGGCGATAGCGACGGCCCGCCGTCTGGGCGCAGTTGTTTCCGCCACAGACGTCCGTTCGGCGACCAAGGAACAGATTGAAAGCCTCGGAGCAAAGCCAATTTTCGTTGAAAATGTAGCTGGCATCGAAGGTGAAGGTGCGGGCGGTTACGCATCCGAAATGTCGCCCGAATATCAAAAGGCGCAGGCCGATCTGGTGTCGGGCCATATCGCCAAGCAGGACATCGTCATCACCACAGCGCTGATCCCGGGAAGGGCAGCGCCGCGCCTAATCACCGACGCGCAGATCGCGTCGATGAAACCCGGCAGTGTGATTTTCGATCTGGCAGTCGCGCAGGGCGGAAATGTTGAAGGTTCAAAGCCCGACGAAGTTGTCATCAAGCATGGCGTGAAGATCATAGGCTATTCGAACACCCCCGCGCATTTGGCCGCTGATGCATCAGCTCTGTTCGCGCGCAACCTGTTCAACTTCCTCTCCGCCTTTTGGGACAAGGAAGCAGACAGGCCGGTATTGCCGGATGACGATGAGATCACCGCCGCGATCCGTCTGACAAAAGACGGTAAGGTTGTGAGCGAGAGATTGCTGTGACTCTCATTGCCCTGTTGCTCGCAGCCGCGCCCGTAAATCCGGGATTACCGGTCGATGGGGGGAAAGAGTTAGTTTTACTGTACAACGAGATGAAATCACAATTGGACCTCGCAGTAGACGAACGGGCGTGCGAGCTTAGAACGAGCATTTCTGAATCCCAGAAGGTTTATCAACGCCGTTACGGCAATCGAATGGAACAAATAAGAAAAGTGATTTCAAATCGCTACCCACAAGATTTCAAAGACTGGTCATGGATCGGTGGTATGACGCGAGTGCTCTACTGCAACAAGCCTAAGGGTCAGCAAAAACAATTCAAAGCTACATTGATGCAGTTGGAAAAAAGACTGGGGAACTAAAGGCATGGACTTCATAAGTATCCTATCCATCTTCGTGATGGCCTGCTTCGTTGGCTATTATGTGGTCTGGTCGGTCACACCTGCGCTGCACACGCCGCTGATGGCGGTGACCAACGCGATTTCCTCAGTGATCATTGTTGGTGCTTTGATCGCAGCCGCGGCCTCGGGTGCGCCGGGGGCGAAGTGGCTCGGACTGCTCGGCGTAGTTCTAGCCAGCATCAATATTTTTGGCGGTTTTGCGGTGACCGAGCGGATGCTCGCTATGTACAAGAAAAAGGACAAGTAAGTCATGGAACATGCAGCCGTTCCCGCATGGGCTTTGCTTGCCTATCTTGTTTCCGGGGTATTTTTCATTCTCGCATTGCGCGGGTTAAGCTCACCTGTTTCGTCGCGGCGCGGTAACCGTTTTGGCATGGCGGGGATGCTGATCGCCGTTGTTACGACATTGGTCACGCACGTTCCCATGATCCAAGGCGACAATTTTAACAGCTATCACGGCCCGGACTTTGGCGCAATTGCTTGGGTTTTAGGCGCGATCGGTTTGGGAGCGGTGATCGGTTTAACGACCGCGCGCAAGATTGCGATGACGGACATGCCGCAATTGGTGGCGGCCTTCCACTCGCTGGTCGGTTTGGCCGCGGTACTTGTGGCTGCAGCTGCGTTCCTCAACCCCGCTTCATTTGGCATTCTTGCGACACCTGAAGAGTTTATGGATCCAACCGAGTTTGCAAAGCTTGGCTTGATCAATCCTGTCAGCCGGATAGAAATGGGTCTTGGTGTAGCCATCGGCGCCATCACCTTCTCCGGCTCGGTCATCGCGTTTCTGAAGCTTGCGGGCAAAATGTCCGGCGCACCCATTTTGCTGCCGATGCGGCACGTGATCAACTTAGGAACGCTGGCAGCAATTTTGGGACTGACGGCCTATTTCGTAGTCGACCAATCGCCATGGATTTTCTGGACTATTACCGCGCTCTCCTTCATCATTGGCTTCCTGCTCATCATCCCCATTGGCGGCGCAGATATGCCGGTCGTGGTCTCAATGCTCAACAGCTATTCGGGTTGGGCGGCTGCGGCGATGGGCTTTACGCTGCACAATAGCGCGATGATTATCACGGGTGCGCTGGTCGGTTCGTCGGGCGCTATCCTCAGCTACATCATGTGCAAGGCGATGAACCGAAGCTTCATCTCGGTGATTGCCGGTGGCTTCGGTGCGGATTCGGGCGCGGCTGCAGGCGGCGCAGCGAAAGTTGACCGCCCTTGGAAGCGAGGCTCTGCTGAGGACGCCGCCTATATGATGAGCCAGGCCGAAAGTGTCATCATCGTCCCCGGATACGGTATGGCGGTGGCGCAGGCACAGCATGCGCTGCGCGAGATGGCGGATCTGCTCAAGAAAGAGGGCGTCAGCGTCAAATATGCGATCCACCCGGTCGCAGGGCGTATGCCGGGGCACATGAACGTGCTCCTCGCCGAGGCCAATGTGCCTTATGATGAGGTGTTCGAACTGGAAGACATCAACAGCGAGTTTGCGCAGACCGATGTGGCCTTCATCATTGGCGCGAACGACGTGGTCAATCCGGCGGCCAAGACCGACAAATCCTCCCCCATCTATGGCATGCCGGTGTTCGATGTCGATAAGGCCAAGACCGTATTTTTCATCAAGCGCAGCATGGGCGGCGTGGGCTATGCGGGTGTCGATAACGATGTCTTCTACATGGATCAGACGATGATGTTGCTCGCCGATGCGAAGAAAATGGTCGACGATATTGTGAAGGCCTTGCAGCATTAGGCCAGAGCGCGCTATCCGCTGAATCAACACGTCGCCCCGGCCTGCAAATCCGGGGCGATATGATTCCATTTTAGGGAAATTATATATGCGCAAAATCGGCCTGATCGGCGGGATGAGCTGGTATTCGACCGAATTTTATTATCGCCGGATCAACAAGCAGGTGCAGCGCCGTGCAAACATGATGTGCAGCGCGCCAATGATACTCGACAATCTCAATTTTTGCGATCTGGCGAAAGCGACCACTGATCAGGATTGGGATCGGGTGGCAGAGGTGCTGGTCGCGTCAGCCAAACGACTTGAAGCGGGCGGTGCAACCGCGATCCTGATCGGCGCCAACAGCATGCACAAGGTGCATGATCGGGTGTCGGATGCGGTGAAAGTTCCCGTGCTGCACATCGCCGATGCCGTTGGCCAGAAGATGAAGACCGATGGCGTCGAATCTGCCGCTCTCATCGGCACGCGCAATGTCATGGCCGAAAACTGGTATCGCCAGCGGCTCGTCAAGCACGGCGTGACTCTGCTCCCATGGGAGGCGAATGATGTCGAGGAACTCGATCGCATCATCTATGACGAGCTGATGGCGGGACAGGTTGTCCGCAATTCGGAACGCGCGCTGAAGACGATGATCACCGAAATCGACAAGGACGGTGCCGACGCCGTGGTGTTGGGTTGCACAGAGCTTGGTATGATTGTTGATACAAAGGCCAATGTGCTGCCGATTTATGACAGCGCCGAAATCCATGCCGATGCCGGCGTCGACTGGATTTTTGGCGACGCGCCCTGATGTAAGCCCTTGGCAAGTCTGTCCGGATATTGCAGACTTGGTACATGAGGATGAGGGACAAAGGCGTTTACGCCATCATCGCTGTTAGCCTTGCATTTGCAAGCACGACAGCTTTCGCCAAAACCATTTCGGTCGCTGCTGGGGACGATGCGCAGGCGCGTTTGCAAGAGGCGCTAATTGGCGCAGTGCCGGGCGACGTGGTCGAACTGGGCAGCGGACGGTTCAGGCTAACAGATGGACTGTCGCTTGATGTCGCCAAGGTCACGGTGAAGGGGCAGGGAAGCGGCCAGACAATTTTGGACTTCACTGGCCAATTAGGTGCTGGCGAAGGCTTGCTGGTGACCTCTGACGATGTTGTCCTGCGTGATTTTGCGGTGGAAAACACCAAGGGTGACGGCATTAAATCCAAGGGTGCTGACCGCATCGTTTACTATCAGCTCCGCGTCGAATGGACCGGCGGGCCAAAAGAAACCAACGGAGCCTATGGCATCTATCCGGTTGAAAGCCAGGATGTGCTCGTGGATAGCGTGTTGGTGCGCGGTGCTTCGGATGCGGGCATCTATGTCGGCCAGTCACGTAACATAGTGGTGCGCAACTCGGTTGCGCTGGAAAATGTCGCGGGCATCGAGATTGAGAATAGCTACGACGCCGATGTTCATGACAATCTGACAACCCGCAACACGGGCGGCATATTGGTGTTCGATCTGCCCAACCTGCTGCAGATGGGCGGCAAGAATGTGCGCATTTTCGAAAATGTCGTCGTCGACAACTCGACACCCAATTTTGCACCAAAGGGCAATATCGTCGCCAATGTGCCGACCGGTACCGGTGTGATGGTGATGGCAAACCGGAATGTGCATGTGTTTGACAATATGCTTGGCCAGAATGGCACGGCCAACATCATGGTGGTCGGCTATCGTTATCCGCAGAACGATCCGAAATATGATCCAATTGCCAGAGGCGTCGCCATATGGGGTAACCAGCATGACAAGGCAGGTTGGGACCCGAAATTCCCCGGCAGCCAGCAGATCGCACAGGCACTAGGCGGAAGCCTGCCGCCTATCTTCTGGGATGGTGCGGGCGGTGATGCCGCTAGGCCGGTAATCGCCGATCCCGTTCCAGCATTGTCATTGGGTCTGACCGATTTAATTGCAACGCCCGAAAGTGCTCAACCGACTATGCTCCAGACGACCGCCAATCTCCCCCCGGAATTGCCGCGCATCCGCCTGCCCGAGAGCATGGAGGCTGTGGTTCGCTAATGCGGCTGTTGCTGGCGGCGATCGCTTGTCTGGCGTTGACGGTATCGGTGAAGGGAACTTCGGCGCAGATTGCCGAAGCAGCCATAATGTCAGCCGAGAATCCGGCGTTGCTCTCCAGCTTCGGGTTTTTTGACGGCGCGGCATCGAAACCATCGGCGGCGTTGCTTCCCTATGCGCTACGCACACCGTTGTTCAGCGATTATGCGGAAAAGCAGCGCTTCCTCTATATGCCTCCGGGTAAGAGTTATACGGTTGACCAAACAGGTCGGTTGCAGTTCCCCGTCGGCAGCGCCTTAATCAAGAGCTTTGGTTATCACGATGCCGCCGGCAACCTCAATATCATCGAAACCCGACTGCTGCTGCATCGTGCCGAAGGCTGGGTGGCGTTGCCCTACGTCTGGAATGCTGATGGCAAAGACGCTACATTGAAAATTGGCGGTGCGCGCAAGGCAGTTGAGTTTGCAAAAGCCGACGGTGCAAAAATGGCGATTAGCTATGCCGTTCCCAACAAGAACCAGTGCAAACAATGCCATTCGACCAAAGATGCGGTGATGCCCGTTGGGCCGGTCTGGCAAAATCTGGCATTTGAAACTGCGAAGGCGCGCGCTAACTTCGCCATGCGCGGAGAACTGCCATCAAGCCTGCCTGCAGTCGAAGCCAAATGGGACGACGCCAAGTCCAGTACGGTTGAGGCGCGTGCATTGGCCTATCTGCGAGTTAACTGCGGCCATTGCCATAAACCAACCGGCTCAGCCTCCAATTCCGGACTTTTCTATGATGACCATGAACGCAATCCGGCCGCGCTCGGCATCGGCAAACGCCCGGTTGCTGCGGGCAGGGGATCGGGCAATTTCGATTTCGTTATCGAACCGGGCCATCCAGAACGCTCAATACTTACCTATCGCATGAAGAGCGTCGATCCCGGCATCGCTATGCCCGAACTAGGCCGTGCATCCGCCCATGATGAGGGGGCTGCCTTGCTGGAAGCCTGGATCAGGTCGATGAAACCGGCGTAACGCTTACTGGCGCATGAAAGCAGGCAGACGGTAGCGCTCGCCCGTCCAAGGTTCAAAATAGCCTTCAACCGAAGGGTGATTGATCGGGCCGTTTTCGGCGTCCGCTACCAGATTTTGCTGGCTGACATAGGCGACATAGCTGCTGTCGGCATTTTCGGCGAATAGGTGGTAAAAGGGCTGGTCCTTGCGCGGGCGAACCGATTCAGGGATCGCCTGATACCATTCTTCGCTGTTGCCGAAGACCGGGTCGATATCAAAAACCACACCACGAAAATCGAACACGCGATGGCGTACGACATCGCCAATCGAAAATAGCGCTTCGGCAATAACCGGCATGTCAGGATTCGAAATCATGGTGCCAATATCGTATCGGTTTCACTCTGATGCAACCTTGCGCTTGGCAAATCCGAATTCATTCGCTAATGGCCGCGCTCTGTCGCACGGGCGCGCCCATTTTGGGTATCGACCAAAGCCCGAAAGACGTGCGGACAGATGCCGGAGTGGTCGAACGGGGCGGTCTCGAAAACCGTTGTGCCAGTAATGGTACCCAGGGTTCGAATCCCTGTCTGTCCGCCATTTTTCACTGATATTTGGCGATTTTAATTGCGCAATTAATTCTTTGTTGCGCGGTGCGAGCAAATTTGGTCAATAGTTGGCATGACAGACAGCGAACGCATCCCCGTAATCATTGGCGTAGGCCAGATAAATGACCGTCTGGAAGACCCCGACAATGGACTCGATCCGCTCGGGTTGATGGTAGAGGCGCTAAAGCGTGCCGAGGCGGACGCTGGCGTTACATTGCTCACCAAGCTGGATAGCGTCGCGGTGGTTGACCAGATCAGCTTCCGGAATCTCAACCCGCTCGACGCGAAGCTTGCCGAAGCACTGGGGGCGACTCCTGCGGTTTGCTATCAGTCCGAAGCCCCGCATGGCGATACGCCCATTCGTCTGCTGAACGAGGCTGCAAACCGTATTGGGGCAGGGGAGATCAAGTTGGCTGCGATTGCCGGCGCAGAGGCGCTGCGTACTATTGCGGGCCGCCTTGCCAAACATGCCACGCCACAAAAGGATGTGTTCGAAGGCGTTCGCAATGAAGCGAAGCGCGAACCGGGCTATGCGCAGCAGCACGGGCTGAATGCTCCTGTAGATGTTTATCCGCTTTATGAAAATGCAGGCCGAGCGGCCTATGGCCAAAGCTTAGCGGAAGCCCAGCAGGAGAGCGGCGAAATCTGGTCACGCTTCAGCCAGATTGCGGCAGCAAATGACGGGGCATGGATTCGCAAACCGGCATCGCCCGATGACATCATCACATCATCCGAAAAAAACCGTCCGCTTGCTTTTCCATATAACAAACTGATGGTTGCCAATTCATCGGTCAATCAGGGCGCTGGTTTTATCGTCGCCAGTCTGGCCGAGGCACGCCGACTGGGCATATCTGACGACAAGCTGATCTATGTCGGCATGGGAGCCGCCGCAAAAGAAGCGTCAAGTTTCCTGCACCGCGACCGCTATGACCGTTCTGTCAGTATGGAAACGTCGATCCGGCGTACTCTCGAGCTGAACCAGATGAGCGGTAAAGATTTCGATTTTGTCGAGCTGTACAGTTGCTTTCCTTGCGTCCCCAAAATGGCGCGGAGGATTATCGGTTGGCCAGTCGATAAGCCAGCGACAGTGTTCGGCGGTTTGACATTCGGTGGCGGACCGATCGCCAATTATATGAGCCATGCGGTCGTTTCGATGGTTGATAAGCTGCGCCAGGAAGGCACCAACGGCTTCCTCTTTGCCAATGGCGGCTTTGCGACCGACAATCACTGTATTGTACTATCCAACCAACCCGTTGCAGCGGCGACTTTCCCGCAGGACTTTAATTATCAAGCCGAGGCAGATGCTGCGCGCGAGACCGTGCCGGACTTGAACAAAGATTATGTCGGCGACGGCCGCGTCGAAACCTACACGGTCTTTTATGGCCGTGATGGCAGCCCTAAAGGCGGCGTAGTGGTGGCGCGCACATCGTCAGGCGAGCGGACTTTGGCGCATATAGATGTGACAGACGCGCAGATGGTTGCCTTTTTGACCGACGGTAAAGCTGAGCCTGTGGGAACTTCTGGCCAGATCGTACAGAACGGTGCTGGCCAACGGGTCTGGGCCAAGACTTAGGCGGGTACCGGCTGAAATCGGCATTTTGCACATGTTCGGAAATTCAGCTGGTTTATGTTACTAAACGCAACGAGATGCACTTAAGTGTAAAATATCAATTTCATAGAAGCTCTCTTTCTTAAGGCTTGTAAAGCTTTGGTGTAATGTAGATGTTCTTAATCGCATTAACCATTTTTATGACTTGCACCGGCAGTATTTGTGGTAAGAGATGATCGTGGTTGGGGTGGCCATGCAAAACGAATTCGCTCGAGGAGCGCTATGGCTACCTATACCCGTATTTCGGACGGCACTGGACGATCATCTCTGAACATTTCCACCGCGAAATTCGGGGCGGGGGAGCAGTTTGGTCTGCCGATTGTTGGTCGGAAATTTGACGAAATTATCGTTCGCCACGACAAGAGCGACCAGATCTTCTGGTGCTTTATGAACCAACGCGGACGACCTAGCTACACCTATAGTCTGGGCGCCGAAGTTCAGGAAGTTCAGGATTGGGTTGCCGACAATTATGCCGTGCCCGCCAATGGCGGGCCGGATGATTTGCGCTATTTTGTGTGCGGTTCGAAAACCCCGGGCATTTACAATCTTGGGGGCGATCTGCGCCATTTTGCTGAGTGCATACGGACCCGTGATCTGCCCGCGATGCGAAAATACGCCGAAACCTGTGTCCGGATGCAATATGCCAACTCCAATGCCTTTGGTGCGCCCATTATCACAATGGCTTTGGTCCAGGGCGATGCGCTTGGTGGAGGCTTTGAACACGCACTGGCTTTTGACATTTTGTTTGCCGAACGTAGCGCACGGCTGGGTCTACCCGAAATCGTGTTTAATCTGTTTCCCGGCATGGGGGCCTATAGTTTCCTGCTGCGTCGCGTTGGTCGGAAACTGGCGGAATCCTTCATTCTGGAAGGCAAAATTTACTCTGCCCAAGAACTTTACGACATGGGTATCGTAGACGTGTTGGTCGAAGACGGGCAGGGCGAGGCAGCGATCGTCGAATATTGTCAGCGTAACCGCAACCGCTTTGCTGCCGAGCGAGCTGTCTATCGCGCGAGGCGCGCCGCAAACCCGGTCGAATTGGATGAGTTGCTCGAAATCACCAATGTCTGGGCTGACACGGCCATGACATTGACCGATGCCGACGTGCGCAAGATGGAGCGTTTGGCTGATGCCCAGGAACGCAGGATCAAACGCAACCTGGAAGCAATTTAGACGACGCTTCTATTGGACTGCTTTGAAAGCGGGCAGTTGCTCACTGGTTTCCAACGCATCGGTAGCCCGCTGAAGTTCATTTTCGATGCGGTGCAGATAGTCAGCACGCTGTACCTCGAAATCGGCTTCGGTGACTTTTTCCAGTTTCGCACAGAGTGCCGCAAGCTGTTTTGCCCCGATATTGTTGGCGGAGCTTTTGAATGCATGCGCTGAAAAGCGGAACAGCGCCGGGTCACGTTCTTCGATGGATTTTGCCAGCGTAATGCGACATTCGGCAACGTCTTCGAGAAAACCTTCGATCATGCTAGCGACGAAACGGTCATCGCCGATAGACCGCAGATAAGCCATATGATCTGCATCGATCGCTTCATTCAAATCGGACGGGCGCTTTCCCTGCAAAGGAACGACGACCTGCAACGGATCTTCTGTCGAGCTGGGCAAATTTATTTCAGCATTCTCGCCGAGGCAGCACTTCTCGATTGTCGAAAGAAGCAGTGCGGAATTTATTGGTTTTGTCAGACGCAAGTCCATACCGGCTGCCAGACAGCGTGCTTCGGTTTCGCTAGTCGCATCGGCCGTAACGCCAACAATAGGCAAATGGCTGCGCGCGCCTTCGATCTGCCGCCACATCTTGCATGCATCGATACCATTCAATCGCGGCATGTTGACGTCGAGAAGTACGATATCGAAACTTTCTCGCTCAAGGATGTCGAGCATTTCATCGCCGTCGCACACTTGCGTGACGCTGTGTCCCGCGGTTTCCAGTATCGCTGATAGGATGTTTCGATTGGTGCGGTTGTCATCAGCGACGAGCACCGATTGCGGCCGATAGGATTGCTGCGCGATCTGCGGTGAAGCGCTGCCCGTTTTGTGGTCAAAATGCGGCTTGTGCGCGAAAGAGCGTCCAATCCGAATGGCACTACGCAACTGATCGAAGTTCGCGTCGCTCGGAATGACGCTCGCAAAAGCAGCGCGGAGCCTGATTTCCTGAAGGTCGGGAACCTTGTCATGCGAAACAAGCACCGCAGCGACTTCTGCGTCCGAGAAACGCTGCCACAAAGGGTCATCGTTCGGCATTTCGTCGACCAGCCGATCGTCGATCATCGCAATAGCGAAGTCATCTATGGTAAGCTGTTCCAGCTTTTCTGACAACTGCTTGCGGCTCGAGCATTTTATGCTCCGAACTGTATAGCTGCCAGCGGACTGCGCTGTCGCCAAGAGATCTGCATCAAAATTGCCCAAGGCGAGCACATTTAGTGCCGGAGCCTGTTCCGTCGGCGGCGCGCGGTCATCTTGTTGGTCTGCGGTCGCCAATGTGACCGGAATTTCTACCAGAAAACTGCTGCCCTGACCTATTTGGCTAGTGACCGAAATGCGCCCGCCGACTTGATCTACGAGTTGCTTGCATATTGCCAAGCCTAGTCCTGTGCCGCCGAAGCGGTTCATCACGGTATCATCGGCTTGCTGGAACGGTTCGAAAATCCGTTCCACAGCGTCCTGCATGATACCGATACCCGTATCGGTGACGCTGAACCAGGCCCGCGTTTTACCGTCATGTTCCCGGATACCGCCGTTGACGGCGATCGTACCTGCTTCGGTAAATTTAATAGCATTGCCTGTCAGATTGAGCAGGATATTGCGCATAATATCGACCGGCCCATCGACCAGGCGATCAGATAATGGTTCGGCCGCAATCTGAAGGGCTAGCGACTTGTCTTCAGCGCGCACGAGCATGATGTCACGGATTTCGGTGAACAACTCGGTCAATCGAAGCGGACGAAGCACCACTTTCGCGGAGTTTGAATCGCTTTTGGCAATCTGGATCAACTGGTCGATCAGGTGCAGAAGATGTTCGCCGGCCAGCACGCTGGCATCGACCATATCATGCTGGTTTTTTGGCATCCCCATCTGTTTCAGATGGTTGCCGTAACCGATGATTGCATTCAAAGGGGTGCGGAGTTCATGGCTGACACTGGCCAGAAAATAGCTTTTGGCTCGGTTGGCAGTCTCCGCTTCATCCTTCGCCTTTGACAGCTTGCGGATAAGTGTCGAACAATATGCAGGGATGACGGCGAGTGCGAGCGTCAAGCTGTAGCCCAGAACCTGATTAGGTGCCCAATAATCGGTCGTCAGAACAACCGTGCCAAAGGCCAGAACAGACAAGGTTGCTGCAAAAACCAGATATTTGACGCCGTAGCGGAAACCATTGCCCAAAGTGACCCAAAGCAACAGCGGATAGAAAAAGGACATCGTTTCGGCCGAGCGCATCATCACGGCAAACGCCATGCCGATGTCCAATATGATGGCTGCAACCCAACGGCGCTCCTGCGGCCAGATCTTCTTCTGGCGCATCGCAAACAAACTTGCGTTCAACGAGAGATAAATAACAAAAGCCGTCAGGATAAAGCTGTCAAAGGCAAGGAAATATACGGTTATACCCGATGCAGTGCCCATGACGAGACGGTTGAGCAGGATTTCCTGCTCGGGTGCCAGTCCGGTGGTTTTGTTCGCGACGGTTGTCATTTCAACTGCCGTTTCTGGCTGCCCTTGCCGGGAACAATGCGATCGTAGAGTTGCCCGACAGATAGTGCTCGTCCAAACAGATAGCCTTGCAACTCGTCACAGCCCGCAGCCCGCAGCAACATATGTTGCGTCTCGGTCTCGACACCTTCGGCTACCACCCGCATATCCAGTGCGTGCGCAAGATGCGCAATGGTCGATATGATCGCCCGGTCGACACTGGAGCTTTCGATCCGCGAAATGAATGTCTGATCTATTTTCAACCGGTTGGCGGGGAGGTCACGCAAATATTGCAGCGAGGAATAACCTGTACCGAAATCATCGATTGAGAGCTCTATGCCGCTGTTTCGCAAAGCATGGAGTTGATCCATCAAGGCCTGGCTTTGGTCGAGCAGCAGCTCTTCGGTAATCTCAACGACAAGCTGCCCGGGTTGAATGTCGTATTTCCGGGTTTCCGCGAGAATTTCGTCACACATATTGTTCGACTGAAACTGACGCGGGGAAACATTGACTGCAATATGCGGCAGTTCAATGCCCTGTTCGCGGAATTCCGCAATTTGGCGGCATGCTGTGCCGATAACCCAACTGCCTATCCGACCGATAAGACCGGAATCGTTGGCGACCCGCATGAAATCGCTAGGCATCAGTCGCCCACGCTGCGGATGCTGCCAACGGAGCAGTGCCTCGAGACCTGTCAGCTCCGATGTGGTTGCGTCGACAATGGGCTGATATTCGAGGACGAACTCGTCATTCTCCAATGCAGAACGCAGATCCGCCTCAACGCCAGCATTGAACTGTGCGATCTGGTTCAGCTTGGGTGAAAAGAAGCAATGGCGGTTCCGACCGCTGGTCTTCGCTTCATACATGGCAAGATCGGCGAGGCGCAGCAGTTCATCGGCGGAGTCGCTATCGTCGGGAATCAAGGCAATGCCGATACTGGCACCGATCAATTGGTCAGAATCCCCAATCGAATAAGGCTTGCCGATCTGACCCAGCAAACTCAGGCATTTGTGACTGACGTCATCAGGGCTCTCAATGTTGCGGATGATGACGGCGAATTCATCACCACCGATGCGTGCGGCAATCTCATTGCTGTCGAGCGCGCCGTTTATGCGTTCCGCAACCTGGCGAAGCAACATATCGCCGGCTTGGTGTCCGCGGGTATCATTGATGACCTTGAAACGATCAAGGTCAACCAGCAGGAGCGCCGCTTTCGAATTGCTGGCCGCACATTCTTCGATTGTCTGGCGCATGTTTTCGGCAAGCAATGCCCGGTTCGGCAAGCCCGTCAGCATGTCATGCAAAGCCAGATGCGCGCGATGTTCTTCGGCAAATTTGCGTGCCGTAATATCGACCGCAGATGTCAGTACGCCAATGACTTGGCCATCTTTGTTATGCAGCGGTGATTTGTTGCAGTGGAAAGTCAGCTGCACGCCGTCGCTGTGATAGACTTCTTCATAATTGGGGATGGATTGCGCGCCGTCGACAATGATCGCGTTCCGGCGTTCTTCACGCTGCGCCAGATGCGGTTCGAACACATCCGCAATGGATTTGCCAACGAGACTGTCCATATCTTGGCCAAGCAACGCGGATTGATAGCTGTTAATGAACAATATCTTGCCGTTGCGGTCAGTCGCATTGATCAAAATCGGTGTTGTATCGATAATCTGCTCGAGCATCGATTTGCCGGCACCAATTGACCTGGTTCCTGAACCGGAGGAAGGCGAGGAGTTTGTCGGACGATTTTCCAGCTCCACCCTTTTCCGGTGCTGTGCGATCAGCAGGATGGCGCGTTCCCGGAATTCCTTGTCGGTAACAGGGCTCTGCAAAAAGTCTGTCGCGCCTGCATCCAGCGCCGCAATGCGGACTTCGCGATCCTGCCGGGCAGTAATGATGATCGCCGGTGTTGCATGGCCGTCCGGACGGCTGCGAAACCTCCGTATGAAATCTGCACCCGTCATTTCCGGCATGCGGTAGTCAACGATTAACAGATCTGCGGTTTCAGTCTCCAGCCATTCAAGCGCCTTACTTGCGCTTTGAAAGCAAACCGAAGTGAAATTGGGACCCATCATGGCCACAAACTGCGCATAAATGCGCAGGTTCGTTGACCTGTCGTCGACTATGACTATGCGCGCGTGCATCAAATACGCGATAGCGACCCAATCTCAAGGAATGGTTAATCGTCAAAATTTGTGAGGGTTCAAAATGGAGCAAATGGTCGGGGAAAGAGGATTCGAACCTCCGGCCCCTGCCTCCCGAAGACAGTGCTCTACCAGGCTGAGCTATTCCCCGACCGATGCTTGAAGCCGGTACAGGACCGGCAAGGCAGGCGGTGCCTATAGAAGGGCGGTTCCAGCCTTTCAAGCGTAAAGATGCAATAATCTGGCCATTGCCGATTGCCCGTTCTGCGAATAGCTTCTGCGCTTAAAGACTCGATGGGGAAGGCGCTCTGAATGAGCCATTATGAAGACCAGTATCTGGACCTGATGCGCCGCATCTGGACCGAAGGGGCGGTGCAGCAAGACCGCACCGGTGTTGGCACACGTTCACTCTTCGGTGCGACGATGCGCTTTTCGCTCGCCGACAACGCCATTCCCTTGCTGACCACCAAACGCATTTTCTGGAAAACCGCCGCGCGTGAGATGCTGTGGTTTCTCACCGGAGACACCAACATCCGCAATCTGTTGAAGCAAAAAGTCCGGATCTGGACCGACTGGCCGCTGGAACGTTATCGCCGCGAAACCGGTGACCCGATTTCACAGGAAGATTTCGAGCAGCGCATAGTCGATGACATTGATTTCGCCGAGCAATGGGGCGATCTGGGACCGGTTTATGGCGCGCAATGGGTGAACTGGCCCAATTATGAAGATGCAGGGCAGGGACTTTATCGTCGCACCGAAAAGGGTATCAACCAGATTGAATTGCTGGTGCAAAGCCTGAAGAGCAATCCGGGGTCGCGCCGGCATATCTTCGAAGGCTGGAATGTTGCCGAACTTGACCAAATGGCGCTGCCACCTTGCCACAAAACCTATCAGTTCCACGTAGCCGACGGCGTGTTGAGCGGACTGTTATTCCAGCGATCGTGCGATCTGGGGCTGGGTTTTGGCTTCAACGTTTTCGCCGCATCGATGCTGATCCGCATGCTGGCGCAGCAATGTGGATATGAGCCCGGCGAATTGATCTGGCAGGGCGGCGATGTGCATTTGTACCTCAACCATGCCGAACTGGTCGAAGAGCAATTGTCGCGTCAGCCTGCAGGCGATCCCAAACTGCACCTGTTGCGCAAGCCTGACAGCATTTTCGACTATGAGATCGAGGATTTCGAAGTGCTCGATTATCACCCGCAAGCCCATATTTCCGCGCCTGTCGCAGTTTAGGTCAGCGATATTGACCTAAAAAGGAGTTTGAAATATTCTAACAAGAGCGGACAACAAACAAATGTGATTCGCGTGGAGCCCTGTGAGGGGAACGAGAGGAAGCGATGACAGGCAAAAAGTCCAATCTTGCGCCGTTGCGGCTGCACATTCCGGAGCCCAAATTCCGTCCCGGTGATGAGGCCGATTTCAGCGATGTCGCTGTACCGCCGGTTGATTCCATAGCGCGCCCCGATGAAGCCTCGCTACCGGCGGACATTCAGTCGCTGGCTTTCGGGCTGGTGCGCGTGCTCGATGACGACCATCAGGCAAAAGGTAGCTGGAATCCGAACCTCGATGCCGATCAGTTGCGCTCGATGCTCCGCAACATGATGCTGACGCGCGCGTTCGATGACCGCATGTTCCGCGCGCAGCGGCAGGGCAAAACCAGCTTTTACATGAAATCGACGGGCGAGGAGGCAACCTCGGTAGCGACAGCGATGGCGCTGGCCAGCGATGACATGTGTTTCCCCAGCTATCGCCAGCAGGGCATTCTCCTGACCCGCGGCTATCCGATCGTGCGGATGATGAACCAGATCTATTCGAATAGTCAGGATCATCTGAAGGGCCGCCAGCTCCCGATCATGTATTCGGCGCCAGAGTGCAGCTTTTTCACCATTTCGGGCAATCTGGCGACGCAATATCCGCAGGCTGTGGGCTGGGCGATGGCCAGCGCATCACGCGGCGATACGCGCATTTCTGCGGTCTGGTGCGGCGAAGGATCGACTGCAGAAGGTGACTTTCATAGCGCCATGACGTTCGCGGCGGTCTACAATGCGCCTGTCATCCTGCAGGTGGTGAACAACCAGTGGGCGATTTCCTCTTTCTCCGGCATTGCGGGTGGCGAACGCACGACCTTTGCGGCGCGCGGGCTTGGTTATGGCATTGCCTCGTTGCGTGTGGACGGTAACGACCCGCTCGCCGTCTATGCCGCTATGCGCTGGGCAGCGGACCGGGCACGGACCAATAATGGTCCAACCTTCATCGAATATTTCACCTATCGCGCCGAAGGCCATTCTACCTCAGACGATCCGGGTGCCTATCGCGCTGCGCAAGAGTTTGAAAAATGGCCGTTGGGTGATCCGGTAGACCGGTTGAAAAAGCACCTCATTCTGCTGGGTGAATGGAGCGAGGAGCAGCATCAGGCACAGCATGACGAACTGGCCGAGCTGGTCAAGAAAACCCAGAAAGAAGCAGAGGCAAACGGCATATTGGGGCATGGCATGCACCAGCCGTTCGAAACGATGTTCGAAGATGTGTTTGAGGAAATGCCCTGGCATCTAAAAGAGCAGTGCGCTCAAATGATCGACGAACAGCACCGCAAATTCGGCCCTGAGTGGGAGCCGAAATGATGGGCGACACCAAAACCATGAATATGATCGAAGCGATCAACAGCGCGCTCGACATCATGCTGGAACGCGACCCCGATGTTGTTCTGATGGGGGAGGATATTGGCTATTTTGGCGGCGTGTTCCGCGCGACGGCCGGTCTTCAAGCCAAGCATGGCAAGACCCGCGTGTTCGATACGCCAATCAGCGAATGCGGCATCATCGGTGCCGGTGTCGGTATGGCGGCCTATGGCTTGCGTCCCGTCCCCGAAATCCAGTTTGCGGATTATATCTACCCGGGCCTGGACCAACTTGTGAGTGAGGCGGCGCGTCTACGCTATCGCTCGGCAGGTGACTTCATCTGCCCGATGACGGTGCGCTCGCCTTTTGGCGGCGGGATTTTCGGCGGACAGACGCACAGCCAATCGCCCGAAAGCCTGTTTACCCACGTCTGCGGTATCAAAACGATTGTTCCGTCGAATCCCTATGACGCTAAGGGGCTACTTATTGCCGCGATAGAGGATAACGACCCCGTCATCTTCTTCGAGCCCAAGCGCATCTATAACGGCCCATTCAGCGGTTATTATGACCGCCCGGTCGAGCCTTGGTCGAAACATGAAGCTAGTGCGGTTCCCGAGGGCTATTACCGGATCGAACTGGGCAAAGCCGGGGTGGTTCGCGAGGGCGAGGCCCTCACGATCCTCACTTATGGCACGATGGTGCATGTGGTGCAGATGGTGGTCGCCGAAATGGGCATTGATGCCGACATTCTTGACTTAAGAACACTTCTTCCATTGGATGTAGAAGCGATTGAACGATCAGTAAAAAACACCGGGCGCTGCTTGGTGGTTCACGAGGCCACCCGCACGAGCGGCTTTGGTGCTGAATTGGCGGCACTGGTGCAGGAACGCTGTTTTTATCACCTGGAAGCGCCGGTCGAGCGCGTCACCGGCTTTGATACGCCTTATCCGCACAGCCTCGAATGGGCCTATTTCCCGGGCCCGGTTCGGATAGCCAGTGCCATTGAAAAGATCATGAAGGACTGACGTCATGGGTAAGTTCACATTCAAGCTGCCGGACATTGGTGAAGGCATTGCCGAGGCCGAAATCGTTGCCTGGCACGTCAAGATTGGCGACCGGATCGAGGAAGACCAGCCTTTGGCCGATATGATGACCGACAAGGCCACCGTCGAGATGGAAAGCCCGGTGGCTGGTATCGTCACTGCAGTGGCGGGCGAGGCTGGTGACGTCATCGCGATCGGATCGATGCTGGTCGAGATTGAAACCGAGGGTGCAGGCAATGAGGAAGCCGAGCCTAAGCCCGTGATGGAAGCCCCAAAAGTGGTGGCGGAGCCGGTTTCAACACCTCCGCCGGCCGAAACGGTTAAAGCAGCACCTGAAGCGGCCAAGCCTGAACCAGTTGAAGCTCCTGCTCCACTGCAACAGGAGAAAATCACTGCATCTCCAGCGGTTAGGGCGCGTGCGAAAGAGCTTGGCGTTGAACTGAGTGACGTCAAAACGTCGGGCGGGCATGTCCGTCACGCCGATCTGGATGCCTATTTGAACTATGGTTCGGGGCAGGGATACCGGGCACCCGGCGTTTCAGCGAAACGCGCGGATGAAGTGGTCAAGGTCATCGGTATGCGCCGTCGCATTGCCGAAAATATGGCGGCGTCAAAGCGCAACATCCCGCATTTCAGCTATGTCGAGGAATTTGACGTCACCGCGCTGGAAGCGATGCGGGCGGATCTGAACGCCAACCGTGGCAGTCGTCCCAAATTGACGATGCTGCCTTTCCTGATCGTGGCGATCTGTAAGACCTTGCCTGATTTTCCGATGATCAACGCCCGCTATGACGACGAAGCCGGTGTGGTAACCCGCTACGGTTCGGTGCATCTCGGGATGGCAACGCAAACCGACGCAGGGCTGATGGTCCCGGTTATCCGTGACGCGCAAGACAAGAATGTCTGGCAGTTAGCGAGCGAAATTGGCCGTTTGGCCGAAGCAGCCCGCAATGGCAGCGCCAAAAGCGATGAACTCTCGGGGTCGACGTTGACCCTGACCTCGCTGGGGCCGTTGGGTGGTATTGCGACCACACCGGTCATCAATCGTCCGGAAGTGGCCATCATTGGCCCCAACAAGATTGTCGAGCGCCCTGTGTTCGTCGGCGATGCTATCGAGGCGCGCAAGTTGATGAACCTGTCGATCAGCTGCGATCACCGTGTTGTCGATGGCTGGGATGCGGCGAGCTATGTGCAGGCGCTGAAGAAGCTGGTCGAAACGCCGGTTCTGCTGTTCGCAGACTAAGGTTTACAGCCCCAGACCCTGAAAGCTGGTCTGGTCGAATTTCAGCTTGAAGGTCAGGAAGGGGCCGCTGCGGGTGTAGCGGGCTTCTTCGAAGTCGCGATCTTCAAAGCCGACAAAATTGTAACCTAGCGTGACGTTCGAGTTGTCGAACGGCGTCACCGTCAGTGTTGGGCCACCCGACCAGAAGATATTCTTGCCCGAGGTGCCAATGCGCGCCGTACCCGAGATGCCCACATCTGCGATATCTGAGAAATCAAAGCGCAAGTCGGCGCCGACAACATTGCTCCAACCCTTGACATCGTCCGCGCCAAAACGGTCGGTGTTGTAGCGGGTGCCCCAGAAGAAGGCATATTCGCCGCGTTCGATGAAGCTGCCATCGCGCTCGTCGATCGGGGTGTAGTTGACCGACAGGCTGTTGATGATGCGGGTCGATTTGACGTCACCGCTGACAAGCAACGGCGCACCGCCAACCGGTCCCGGAAGACCTGCAGTTGCGTTCTTCACCGAGTCATAGCGATATTCGGTCTTGTTTAGGAACGACCACTGGCTGCCCGAGGGGCGGTTGGCCCAGCTGATTTCCGCCTGCGCGGTCGTTGTCGATGCGCCGCCATCCTGCTTCGCCTTGAACCAGTTGAGCGCGCCGCCCACGGCCTTGCCTTCGCCAATCTGGCGCAGGATAGCGGTCGTCAGACCATAACGCTGCGTAGTATCGCCATCACGCCATTCGGCACGACCCGTCCAGCTCCAGCGTTCACCATGATAGCTGGCACCGCCAGTGACAGCGACAAAATCTTCGGTCAGCGTGCCATCGCTGCCCAGGAAACCGCCTGATGCAACGGGCTGCAACGGATTGATAACATCGCTGCGGTCAAAGCCACCGATGGTCTGGTTGCCATCGAGCGTGAAATCCACCGACCATTTGTCATTGATCTTGAACGATTGCGCGAGGCCATAAGAGGCGAAGCTGCGCGCACCGAACTCGCCAATATCCTGCTGGTTGGCACTTGCTACGATGCGACCGCCGGCCCAGGGGGCGATGTCAAAGCCGATACGTGCGGTGCGTGCGTCGATATTCTCACCCTTGGCAATTTCATAGCTGCCGACCAATGCGATATCGTTGCGGATCGCATAGCGTGCGCCAAGACGGTGGCGGGCAGGGAAGTCGATGCTCTCATCTTCGCCACCCAGAGCAAACTCGGTCTGTGCGTCGAGTTCAAGCTTGCTGGTCAGCTTGTACGAACCAGCGATACGAGCCAGCGTCGACTTGTTGGTTGTACCATCGGCTAGCTTATCATCCGCATGGGTGATGCCAGCACGCAGCGAGGCCTTGTCGTTACGATATTCGAGTTCGGTCGATCCCGCGATGCGACGGGCACCGGTTTCGATATAATCTTCCTGATAGCCAATTGCCGAAATCGACAGCTTGTCGGTCAGGCGATAGCGGCCATCGAGGCCGAATTTCTCGGTGCCAACTTCACTCCGGTTGGTCTGGCCGACGCCGAAGCGGGCCGACTGGCGGCGATAATAGGCCAGCACGTCAAGCTTCGCACCATGATGTTCGGCCTCGAGCAGCACAGCCGACGCGCCACCGGCGTCGGTGGTTGTGCTTCCGGCATTGGCCTTGCCATCGGTTGCTGCAAATTCGGCGCGCAATTCTGTGTTGGCGGTCGGACGATAGCGGACGTCGGCGCCGACGAGGTTGGTCTTGTCGGTATCGGTTTCGTCGTGGATCGCGGTCGCTGCAATTTGCAGCTTCTGGTCCGGCGACTGCCATTTCATGCGCCCACCGGCGTTGTTAACACGCTTGCCAACGCCATCGACCTCATATTCGGCGATGATGAATTGCGGGTTCAGGCCGCTTGAGCGCGACAATATGGGCTCACGGAAACGCAGCGTTCCGGCGAGGTAATCGATGTCATAGTCGATATGGCGCACGAGGGTTTTGCGGTCGATGATGATGTTTGACTGCAGACGATCACGCGTTTCGATAGTGATGCGCTCACTGTTGGCGAGGATATCGCGTGTGGCCAGAGCATAAGGGCCGGTCAGGCCGGTGCCCTGGATTTCCTCGCGACGATAGCGATAGGGGGTGTCGGCTGCAAAGGCCTGCGCGTGCACTTCGTCGCTGCGATACTCCGCCTTGATTCCGTTGAAGCTACGCTGATAGCGGGCCAGTTCAGGCTCATCGATGCCAGTCTGATAGTCGCCGAACAGCGCATAAAATTGCGGACGCTCGAGCTTCAGATACAGGCGGCGGATCGACGCGGCGTCGTAGCGCTGCTCGCTGCGATCAGCATAAACGGTGTAATAACGGCGCGGATCGATGGTGCCTGCAAAACGGGCATCATCAGCCTTTTTGTCGCTGTCATAGGCCATGGTCATCAGCCATTTGCCGGTAACACGACCCTTGGCGTAGAGGGCGATGCGGCCATCGACATTCAACTGATCATCTTCGCCAGCCAGATCCTGAAGACCTTCTTCAAGCTTGTTGAAACCGAGGGTTCCAGCTGCAAAACCAACGACCGTCCAGGGGCGATCGCCCGGATCGAGCCAGGTTTCAATGCGCTGGGTGCGCTTTACCTGGCCATCCTGGAAGTTGAAGCTGATTGCCACGGCACCGGAAGCGGTTGTCGGCTCCAGTTCGATATAGGCAACGCCATCTTCACCGACTACGCGCCACACCGGTGCCGCACGTTCGAGGCCGGACAATTGGCTTGCCTGCTGGGCATCGATTTCGACAGCGGGGCGATAGGGTTCGGTTACGCTGAAATCGCCAACTGCATCGGGCTGAATGGGTTTGCCCGAACGATCGGTGAAGCGCACGGCAATACGCGGACGATTGACGCCGTCGGCGAGTAGCAGCGACTTTTCTTTCAGGAATTGTGCCTGAATTGCGGGAGTAGCAAAGTGGACCTGACGCTCCAGTTTCGCAACTTCCTGACCTTCACTGTTCAGGACGCGCGCAACCAGCGCATTGTTGCCTGCAACAATCGGAACGCCCCGCCAGATGCTGACATTGACCCGGCCATCCCCACTGCGCTTGGCGCCATCGAAATTCAGCGGGTCAACGACCTTGCCATTGGCGCTGAGTTCGATGCGCTGGCCGGCAGCATGTTTGATGGCAACGCGGATCGCCGGCACAGGCGGATTGTGATCGGTGCCGGGGAACAGGAACTCCAGGCCCGGCGCCTGACCGGCAACCCAATCCTTTTCACCGCCAGCAATGCTGCGTTCTTCGGCGTTCGGCGCAACCGGTTTGGGAGCGATTTGTATAGCTTCGCGGCGCGGGCTGACCTGTGTCGAACGAAAATCTGCGCGTTTCAGGCTGCCGCCCCGACCTTCGACAAAGCGAGAGATCGCACTTCCGGCGCTGCGTGTATTCTGGGCGCAATCGACGGGGGCCTGATCGAGCGGGAAAGTTGACGGGTCGACTTGCACAACATGCAGGCCGGGGACCACGCCTTCGAAATGATAGCGGCCGTCAATGTCGGTGATGGCGTAGCTGCCATCTTCAAGCATGACGCGAACGCCGCTGATGCCCTTTGCTTTACGCGGATCGACGCTGCATCCGCCTTCGGTGATGCGACCAACTATGGTGAAGCGTTCGCTTATGCCGTCGCGGATAATGCGGATTGCGGCTTCGGCTGTGTCGCTGGTCGCGCCGCGGTTGTCGCGGGCGGAGGCGCGGTTGACGGCATCGCCCGAACGGGCATCAACGCGCACTTCGGCCAGATATGTCAACAAGCCCGATGCGCCACCTGCAAGCGGTGGTAAAACAACCGAAAACTCGCTGCCATCAGCGGTTGCGACTGGCGTAACCGAGGTGCCATTGTAGCGAACGCTGTTCAGGCGCAGCCGCATCGAGGCGGGCAAAATGTCGGTGACTGTTATCGGGCCGCTGTTACGGACGCGATCGGGATTGCGCACCTCGATACGGTATTGGACGACATCGCCGGGCATGGCCGTGGCGCTTGATGTCGACTTGCGCAGCTGCAAACTGCCTCCAGGCCGGTCCATCGGAACGTCGATACGCACCGGTGCAGGATCGTTCAGTGTAATGATTCCGCCATAGGAGCCATCGGCAATCACGAACTGGCCGCCATCAGGGCGCGTCAACAGCGCTAGTTCAGCAGGCGTAGCCACCGAGGGATGCGTGTAAGGCGCTGGCGGCGTGATAATCAGCCGGTAAGTGCCCTGGCGCAGGAAGGGGAAGCGGTAAAAACCGGACGGGAAGGTATAAATCTGCCCTCCACCGTCGGTAACCGTGCTTCCCGCTATGATGGTGCTCGGGAAACTAGAGACGCCGTCATCGCCAAACACCTGTGCAGGCTGGCCGGTTGCCGCGTCTACGATAGTCACTCGAGTGCCATCGACAGCAGTGCCGTCGGCACTGTCAAAGGTCAATCCGAACGGATCGACGAGAATATCGACATCTGCACCGGCAATGGGATTGCCATTTTGGGCATTGTCGAGGTCAAAATGAAGTTGGTCGCCGGGACGGACCGACAGGACGCAATCGCCCTGAATTGCCGCAGGCGGTGCTGCCTTGGTATTCACCAGAGCCAGAAAAACAGAGGTGTTGGCACCCGTTTCGGTCAGCGTGATCCGCTCAACGTCGCCGGTGTCAGTCGAAATTTCGGCTTCAAAGCTGTCAATCGCACCTGGATTGCTGTTTTGACCCGACGCCGTAACCTTCAGAACCAATGGTTCACCCGCGCGAATGGAGGACGCCGGGGAGATTGACGCCGGATTGGTTGAAAGACCGGCAAAAACGCCTTGAAGGTTGACCGGCTGAAGCCCGTTGGTGCCCCGGCACATCGTCTGGGGCAGAACGGCCTGGGTAGAACCGCTTGCGCTGGTGAAACGGAACACCTCAAGTGCCGCCGGTTGCGGATTGGAGCGATCGACAACGATATCGACGCTGTTTGAGGGCCGCGATAGCGGTTGTCCGCCGGATGTCCATTCCGCCTGCGCTGTGTTGCTGATGATATTCGGCAACACTTGCGCATGCGCGGGAAGGCAGGCGGCAGCCAAGTGGGCAGCTGCCGCCAGCATTCCTGCGCGTTTGATAAGATGTTTAGTTAATGCCATTTTTAGGGAAAAGGCGGGTCCGAAGAGAGTCTTCGTCCCCGCCTTGCTTCTTTAGTTGATGGTAACGCGGAAGATCAGGCCGCTCGTCGAAGCCGCGCCAACACTGGCGAGGGTTCCATTGACGCGCGGTGACGGCGTTGTGGTGTAGCTGCCACCGGCCGAACCGGCCGAGCAGCTTTGCGTTGCCAGACCATAGTCGGTTACAGTTGCACCCAACAGGATGGAACCTGTAACAAACGTCGTGTTCGCAGGAATCAAATCCTCAATCGCGACGCTGGTTGCGGCGATACTGCCTGTGTTCTGGACCGCAATGCAGTATTCCACCGTCGCGCCGGGCAGAGCTTTCGGGTTGCTGCCACTAACAAGGTCGCTGACAACGCGGCTCGACTTGAACACGCCAAGGGTAGCCGACTGGACGGTGTAGTCGTCGAGTGCGGATTCAACAGCATCGCGACCGGTATCAGCCAGAACGGTGTCGACAGCGCCAGCAACGTTGGCGTCGGTGTCGGTCGAGACGTTCTTGCCTACGCCGCTAAGAACAAAGGCGGTGCCGTTGCTCAGCTTTGCAGTGGCCTGCAAGTTGACGCCCGCAATCTGGCCATTAGTGGCTGCGGCCGGAATATCACCCAGCACAAGAATGTTGACGCTGTTGCTGCCGGTTGTTGCCGACAGGTCGTTAACGGTCAGCGTTGCGGTTGCAGGCGCATCGCAGACGTTATTGTTGTCCGCGTCCAAACAGATCAGCAAATTGGTGACGTCGAATCCGTCTGTTCCGCGCGGCGCAGCTGCACCGGTCAACAGATTGGCCGCTGTCAGGTCGAAATCGAGCAGGTCGTTCGACAGGTTGGTTAAAGTAAAGGCCGTCTGCTGAGCAAGTTGGCCGGGATTGACCGTGGTAGTGCCGACGGTCGCACGTTCGACAACGGTAAAGTTGACCTTGCGGTCGACCTTGAATGTGTCGGTGTTACTGGTGACCGGCGTCTGTGCCGTGGTTCCAACAGTGTAATTTACGGTCACACTGTTGGTAATGTCGGTGCCTTGGGTTGTGCCCACCGCAAAGGCCGGAGCGGAAACCCCGAGCGTTGCGGCAAGCGCAGTTGAGGCAACGAGGGATTTAAGCGTACTGGTCATGCTTATACTCCGGTTGCGTTGGATTTGATCGCTTGTGCCGCAGCAATCGGTACGGTTTCGTTTGGAGGTCATCGAACGACCCCGCGAAAGACGAGCTTGCCGGCAGAGCCTGCGGCGAGCGTTTGATTCATGTTCCATTTCAGATGGGTGACGTCGGCGGGTAGCGCCTGACGAAAGCTGCCGTCGGGCTTCGCGACTTTCAATTGCGCCATCGTGCCCCAGCTTTTGCCTCCATCAACCGAAACAACTTCCGTGCCATCCATAGTGCCCGAAAAGGCAACTGCACGGGGGATCGGGTTGGTGACAATGAAGTTTGATGCCGGTTGCGTTCCGACATTTTTATAGCGCACGACAAAAACCAATTGATCGCCGGGTACTACGAGTTTGGGTGCTTCAAGCACTGTCGCAACGGTACCATCCGGGCGTTTCTGTTCACGTTCGACAAAGACATCGCTGGCCAGCTCGACCGGTGCGGAAATTGCCGGCGCCGCAACAGCGAAAGCCAGCAGGGTTGCAATCATATGTTTCATGGCGTTGCTCACTGGATAGTTACCTGGAAAGTGACCGTGCGGGTTTGCCCGGCAGGGACATTGCCGAGCGACACGCCCACTCTGGTTCCGTTGAAGTTCCCAGCGTCGGCATCGACCGCATCGGTCTGCGCCGCTCCCTCAAGGGTCAGGCTGGCAGGAACATAGGTTGTGCCTGTCGGGATGGGGTCGTTAATGGCGAGATTGTTCAGCGAACCTGCGCCGCTAATCGTTGCCACAATCGTATAAGTGATGGTCGACCCCGGAACGGCGGTTGTGCCGCCAAAAGGATCGGCAACAACAGCCGATTTTGCCAAGGCTACAGAAGCGGCATCAACGCGAAGAAATCCGCTAGCCTCGCCATCTGCGCCGCTGGTTCCGACCACGGCATTGCCGCCGCCTTCACCCGCACCTGCAAATGATGTTCCCGGTGTCCCGGTTCCGGTATTGGCAGCAGCTACCAGACTGACATTGGCGCGGTCACCATTGGCTTGCGTTGCCGGGATGTTGGTCAGGACGAAAACAGTGATGCTTTGGTCTGGC